>CP050294.1:0-300000 GCA_014189435.1 Mesorhizobium loti | reverse complement strand
AACCGAGACCGAAGCTCAGTACCTCGTCTATTAGGGACCTGATGCCGGTGCTGTTCAATTGGTCGGGCGGCTTTATCTGCCCGACCGCATAGAAGTGAGAGCCCTCACAGATTTCAGGCTCGCCCGCCTCAGGCTGTCTATCGCGCGCTTTTGAGCCCCGGTGACGAAGTCATGGGCTTGCCCATTCCGGAAGGGGGCCATCTGACTCACGGTTGGGCGTCAACTTTTCCGGGACCGATTATCAGTGCGTCTCCTATGGGATGCACGAAAAGACGCAGCAATGACTATGACCGCGAGCGCGAGACGGCTACGCGGGAACGGCCGAAGCTCATTTGGGTCGGCCGAACTGCTTATCCGCTTGTCTTTGACTACGCATGGGCCTCAGTACATTACGGGACACAGATATAGAGTAGCGGTTACTGGCGAAGATCGAAGACGCCAAGTTCGTGCCACATCCATTCGAAACTATATGTGGCCATCGGGTCCACCGGATCGGGTTGCCTTGAGGACTGGTTTTCGAGATATTTGAGCCACTCGGCGACTTTTTGGCGGCCGGCTGCTGATTTTGCAGCCTGACGTGGCGTCTTGTTGCCGAGCATGCCGACCGGCTGATCAAGGGTGTCACGATATTGGCGGTCCAGGAACTGATGGACGACCTGCTCGGCGATTTCGGGCGGTATATCGGATGTGGCGCCTGCCTGAATGCGGGAAGGAGGATCAGCCATCATTTGCTCAACGGTGCGGATTTCGGTGAGGGGCGTTCGGACGAGATCACCCAGAGCTTGCCGGATCAGGGCTGCTCCCTTCTCCGCGCGCTCTGCTGAATTTGTCGCCAGGTGCAGGAAGCGTCCCTTCATCTCGACATTTCCCAGCACGCGAGAACCGTTATCCATCGTGGTGTCGAGAGAAAGCGTGCCGCCGAGTCTCCCCTTGGGTTTCTCTTCTAGCCAGGTCCAGGATTTTGCGTTTTCCTGCGACATGCCGGGAATGGCGTTCATCTGCAAGGCAATGTCCCGCGCTACCCCTGCTGCCAGCGGAAACCTGACATCGTGGAATACGAGATCGTCACCGTCCGCATTCTGGACTGACGGCATCCCCATCGTCCGCTCAAACGTGTCGAACAGCCATGAAAGAGTGAACATAGAGGCCGCTGCCTGCAGGTCTTCATCCCTGATGGCCGGCAGCTTCTTCGCATTTTTTTGCCGAACAGCCGGCGCAGGCCATCGAACAGCGCGTCGGCGGCCTGCGGTGTGAACGGTAACAATCCCCCTGCAAAGACATTCTTACCCACCACGGGCACGATGCGAGCGGCGATCCTGTCCCACTGCTTCAGCGTTTTCGTGGCCGTCCCCTCGCTAACGGCGATCGGCTCGCCGCCGCGAATAAGGTCGCGCGCCATGAGCGACTTCCCCGGGACCACCTCGCTGACTTCGTACAAGCTCATGATGGAGGTTCGCAGCGCTTTGATATAGGCCTTCGATTGGGCGTTTTCCTTCCAGCCGCGACGCTTGAGATATACATCGACAATGTTGCCGCCCTGGACCTCGAAGTCCTGGGTCAGGAAATCCTCGAAGGCGCAGCCCCACAGCGTCATGGCCCAATCGTCGCCGAGGATTTCGGCGACGTCCTCGAATTCCATGTCTCCTGCATCGAGGGCCGGCCCGAAATGATCCTCAAACACCTCCTCGAAATACTTGCGCCATTCATCGCGGGCGAGGAATTTCATCAGACCCTTGAGGTCATGACTGGTCGGCATGGAGGATCTCCAGTTTATGGCGGTGTTCGGCGACGATACGTGAGACAGTCGGTCCGCTCACGTCGTAAAGTCTAGCCATTTCGGCGCAGCTTTTGCGGCCCGACAAGACACTTTCGGCGATTTCCCGGCGTTTTTTCGGATCGAGTTTTCTGCGCCGTCCCCCGATCCTGCCTTCGGCTCGTGCCTTGGCGAGAGCGGTCGTGGTCCTTTCCCGGATCATGGCACGTTCGAATTCCGTGAAGGAGCCGACCATCTGCGTCATCATGCGACCTGCGGTCGTGTCGATCGCCCCGCTGAGTGACCAGAACCCGGCACCTTCACTTGTGGCAACGAAAGGACCTAATGGATCCTGATGCGCAATTGGCTTGGTATCGATCAGCCCGGTCACGGTACCGCGACGCCACGCCGACCATCTGCACGAAAAGATCGCTGAAACGGGGGCCGAAATCGCGTCACTACGTCCTGGTTCGGCAACCGAACAACCGGCTGTTTTTGGATGCGCTACAGCGCTCAGCGAAGCAGGCTCTCAATTCTCGACTATGTGCGACAGCGTCTCGGATCGGTCGCGGGTCAAGGCTATCCGGCAACCGGGTGGTCCTTCGATCACCATATCCATGTCATGTAAGCGCGCGATCGCCGCCACCAGACTGAGGCCGAGGCCGTTGCCGGGTTCGTGACGGCTCGGCTCCGCGCGGTAGAACCGCTTCAGAACCATGGTTCGGTCGGCCTCGGAAATACCGGGGCCGGTGTCGCTGACAGAGACGATGTCGGCTGCGCCGCTGCGGGCAAACCGGACCTCGACGGAGCCGCCTGCCGGCGTGAATTTGATCGCATTGTCGATCAGGTTGGCGAAAGCCTCGAAGAGCAGGCTCGGGTCACCGCGCGAGGGTCTGGCGGGCTCGCCCTCGAAATAGGATCTGAGCGTGATGTTCTTGTCCTCGGCCAGCGGCTCGTAGAACTCGACGGCATCGGTGACGATGGCGCCAAGGTCGACGTCGATGAAACCGGCCCGCCGCGCGCCGTCCTCGATTTCGGAAATGCGCAACAGCGCGCCGAAGGTCTTCAAGATGCCTTGCGTTTCGGCAATCGCCTCGTCGACGCTTTCGGCATAGTCGGCAGTGGATGACGACCGTCTTCTCGAACGGTCGAGACCGGCAAGCAGGCGGGTCAGCGGCGTGCGCATTTCATGGGCGATGTTGTCGCAGACGCCTTTCACCTCGTTCATCAGCCGCTGCAATTCGTCCAACATCTCGTTGACCACGGCGACAAGCCGCCCGACGTCTCCGCTGCCTCGCGTCGGCAGGCGGCCGGAGAGGTCGCCCTTGACGATGCTGCGGGTCGCCCTGGTGATGTCGTCCAGTTGCCGGACGGCACCGGCGCCGATCAGGATCGCTCCAACCAATCCCAGAACCGTCGTCACGCCGCCGGCGAGCAACATTGCGCCGAGCAGGACGTCGCCGAATTCGTTCAATTCGTCGACGCTTTGCGCAACAAGCAGGGTTTGGCCTGTCGGCAATCGCCAGGTCAGCCCGCGAAAGGGCGCCATGGGAAGATGGCTTCCGTGGCCAAACTCGAACGGGGCGGTGGCATTGTCATGTCCGGCGGGGAAGGGTAGCGGGTTGCCGGCGAGGACCTTGCCGGTCGCATCGTAAAGGGTAATCGGCCGCTCGGTGGTGGCGTCGTCGCGCTGGCGGTTGTCCAGCCTCTGCGCCAGCGCGGTCGCATCGAGACGCGATAGCACCTTGCCCTCACGCTGCACCCACTCGTCAACCCTGTTCGAGAGAAAGCCTTTCACTTCCCATGAGATGAAGGCGAAAAGTGTCAGCGACGCCAGGCCGAACAAAGCCAGGAACGCGATCGCCAGCCTGAAGCTGGTTGTCCTGGAGAGCTCAACCAGCCGCATTGAGGACGTAACCCGAGCCGCGCACCGTCTGGATGACCGACGGCTCGCCGGCCGTGTCGATCTTGCGCCGCAGCTTGCTGACATGCACATCGATGAGATTGGTTGGCTCGTCGTAACGGTAGTGCCATATCTCCTCGAACAACATGGTGCGCGTCACCACCTGTCCGGCATTGCGGACAAGATATTCCAAGAGCCGGTATTCCCGCGGCAGCAGGTCGACGAGCTGGCCCTGGCGGCGAACGGTGTGTGTCAGAAGGTCCACCTCCAACGAGCCGGCACGCAGTACGGATTCGGTTATCGGTGCATTGCGCCGGCGGAGCAGGACATCCAGTCTGGCCGTCAGCTCAAGGAAATCGAAAGGCTTGGTCAAGTAGTCATCGCCGCCGGCCTTCAGTCCGCGAACGCGTTCATCGACGGCCGTCAAGGCGCTGAGGATCAGCACCGGCGCATGGATGCCGGCCGCACGCAGCGCCGCCAGCACGCCCAGCCCGTCGAGGTTGCCCGGCAGCATGCGATCGAGAACGATGGCATCATAGGGATCGCTGATCGCTTTCACGAGACCGTCGCGGCCGGTGAAGGCCGTCCGCGTCTCATATCCATAGTCGACAAGCGCAGCCTCGATTTCGCGCGAGGTCTGCGCATCGTCCTCTATCACCAGTATGGTTGTCACACTGCACTCCGACGGCGAGCAAGGTCATGTTGTTGCTTGCATATGGTATTCCTTTAGACGCATGCGACCTAGATCGGTTTCGCGCCAACATTAAATCGGATTCATGTTTGATTCCGGAAAGCCCTCGGCGGAGGTCCACAGCGGCGACCTGACGATGGCAAAGGAAGGTCACTGGCGGGCCGCGACGAGACTGAGCAAATCTGGTCATGGTCGCCTCTCGCGCCTATGTTTTGCGGGAGATGCAAATCCGGTCGGTGCGTTTGGCGTCAGCCTGGTCCTGGGAAGCTCGGTTTCTCCTTCCAGATCCTCTGATCCGGCAATTTCGCCATATCATGGGAACGGTTCATCTTCCGGTGGCGAGAATGGCGGTCCGATGCGTATCCTGATTGTCGAAGACGATGAAAAGACGGCAAGCTACCTGAAGCGCGGGCTTTCGGAAGCCGGCCATGTCGTCGACCGCGCTCGCGACGGCGCGACGGGCCTGGCCATGGCGCTGGAAGACATCTACGACGTTCTCGTCCTCGACAGGATGCTTCCGCAGATGGACGGGATCGAATTGGTCAAAGGCATCCGGGCCCACGGCAACCAGGTGCCGGCGTTGATGTTGAGCGCCCGCGCCAGCACGCAAGACAGGATCGAAGGCCTACAGGCGGGATGCGACGATTACATCGCCAAGCCCTATGCCTTCTCGGAGATACTGGCGCGACTCGACGCGTTGGCAAGGCGCGTCCAGCCGACACGGCGGCAGGCGGTGCTGAAGGTCGGCGACCTGGAGCTTGATGTGCTTGGCCGGCGCGCGGTGCGCGGTGCACGCCACATCGATCTCCAGTACCGGGAATTCCTGTTGCTGGAGCTGCTGATGCGCCACGCCGGCCAGATCGTGACGCGTTCGATGCTGCTCGAAACGGCATGGCCCTATGATTTCGAACCGCGCGGCAACGTCGTCGACATGCATATCCACCGCTTGCGCGGCAAGGTGGATGAGGGGTTCGCCGCCCCGCTGATCCACACGGTGCAGGGCTCGGGCTACGTTCTCAGTCCGCAGCGGCCCTAGCGAATGTTCCTACCTGAACGATATTTCATGTTCGGGCGAACGGGCCGACATGAACGCGACCCCATGGTGATTGTGCAATGCAGCAATTGCACTGCGCTGCCTGTCGAGAAGCGGGACGCCGGCCGAAAACTGTCTCCAAGGGCGCTCCCATTTTTTGGGCACGCCGTTGAAACAGAGAAATGCCAGCCGTCTCTTCCGCCACAACGGCAGTCGAACCATGGAGCCCCCTGTGCGCGACGACCCTGAAAACCAAGACAACCAGACAACTAGTGGCAAGACGGCAGACGGCCAGAGGTCCGCTCTCGGCACGGTACGGTGGCTGGCGCTCGGCGTGATCCTTGTCGTGGCGGCAGGTGCCGGAGCCCTGACGCTCCGCCAGGGCGATACCGCGCCGCTTGCCAAGATCGCCGCCGCGCCGATTCCGGTCACCGCCGCCATTGCCTCTGTACGCGACCTGCCGATCGCGCGCACCGGGCTCGGCACCGTGCTTCCGCTGAACCAGGTCGACGTCAAGGCCAGGGTCGACGGACAGATACAGCGCATCTTCTTCGGCGAGGGAGAGGAGGTGAAGGCGGGCGATATCCTTGCCCAGATCGATCCACGGGCCTATGCCGCGCTGCTCGCGCAGGCGCAGGCCACTTTGCAGAAGGATGTCGCGCAGCTCGCCAATGCGCGCGCCGATGAAGCGCGGGCGACGAAGCTCACCCAGTCCGGGGCCGGCACCACGCAGGCGGCCGATACGGCCCGCGCCCAGGTTGCGGTCATGCAGGCGGCGGTTGATGGCGATCAGGCCGCAGTCGATACCGCCAAGCTCAATCTCGACTATGCTACGATCACCGCGCCGATCTCCGGGCGCGTGGGCCTGAAGCAGGCCAATGAGGGTACGCTGGTGCATGCCAATGATGCCACCGGCATCGTCACCATCACCCAGATGCAACCGATCGCCGTGCAGTTCTCGCTGCCCCAGGACCAGTTGCCCGACCTTCAGTCCGGCCAGTCCGCCGGGTCGCTCCCGGTTGCCGCCGACGCCAGGGACAGCTCCAGGAAGATCGCTGACGGCAAGCTGACGGCCATCGACAGCCAGATCGACACGACGACCGGCATGATCAAGCTGAAAGCTGAATTCGACAACAACGACAAGGCGCTCTGGCCGGGGGCACTGGTGACGGTTCAGGTCGGTGTGCGTACCGAGCATAACGCCGTCGTGCTGCCTTCGGCCGCGGTGCAGAGCGGCCAGAGCGGCCCCTATGTCTTCGTCGTCAAGCCGGACAACACCGTTACCATCGCCAAGGTGACCACAGGCGATGTGGTCGGCGACGTCACCATGCTGACCTCCGGCGCGGTGGCCGGCGACAACATCGTGGTGTCTGGCCAGTCCCGCCTGACCGAGGGGACGAGCGTGAAGGTGACGCAGGCCGACGACCCGTCCCAGAAGGTGGCGCTGGAGACGAAATGATGAGCATCTCGGAACTCTTCATCCGGCGCCGTGTCGGCACCTGCCTGCTGGCGCTCGGCGTCCTGATGCTGGGCGCGGTGGCTTATTTTAGCCTGCCGGTGGCGCCGTTGCCGCAGATCGACTTCCCGACGATCGAGGTTGAGGCGCAGGTTCCGGGTGCCAGCGCCGACACGATGGCGAACACGGTTGCGACACCGCTGGAAAATTCGCTGTCGAGCGTTTCCGGCGTGACGCAGATGACGTCGTCCAGTGCGTCGGGCCGCACCACGATCGTCATGCAGTTCGACCTGACGCGCGACATCAATGCCGCAGCGCAGGATGTGCAAGCGGCGATCTCGGCGACCAGCGGCTTGCTGCCCAAAAGCATGACCAGCCCGCCGACATACCACAAGGTCAATCCGGCAGAGGCGACGCTGCTGACCCTTTCGCTGAGCTCCGACATCATGGCGACGACCGAGCTCGACCACTATGCCGAGGACGTGATCGCCCAGCAGTTGTCGCAGATGATGGGCGTCGGCCTCGTCGACTTTCACGGGCCGCAACGCCCGTCGGTGCGCATCCGACTCGATCCCGAAAAAGTCGCCGCGCGCGGCCTGACGCTGGAGGACGTGCGCACCGTCATCGGCCAGCAGACGGTCAATGCGCCGAAAGGCTCGCTCAGCGGCGATGGGCGCACCGTCGTGCTCGGCGCCACCGATCAGCTTGTCGATGTGCCGGCCTATCAGGGAATGGTGGTGGCCTATCGCAACGGCGCACCGATCCTGCTTGGCGACCTCGGCACGGTTCTCACCGCGCCCCAGGATACGCACCAGGCGGCCTGGCTGCAGGGCACGCGCTCGGTAATGATCGATATCCACAAGCAGGCCGGCTTCAACGTGCTGAGCACCATCCAGTCGATCAAGGACCGGCTGCCGGCGCTATCACAAAGCTTGCCGGCATCGGTCAAGCTGACGGTGGTGGGCGACCGAACCCAGATCATCCAGGCATCCGTCGCCGATGTGCAATACACGATGCTGATCACCATCGCGCTGGTGGTCGGCGTGATCTTCGTGTTCCTGCGCAATTTCTGGGCGACGGTGATCCCGAGCATCACGATCCCGCTGTCGCTGTTTGGCACGTTCTGCGTGATGTATCTGCTCGGCTACAGCCTGGACAACCTATCGCTGATGGGCTTGGTCATCGCGGTGGGTTTCGTCGTTGACGACGCGATTGTTGTCATCGAGAACATCACCCGCCATCTCGAAATGGGCAAGTCGAAGACCATGGCGGCGATAGACGGGGCGCGCGAGGTGACCTTCACCATCATCTCGATGACCATATCGCTGATCGCCGTCTTCATCCCCATCCTGTTGATGGGCGGTGTGGTCGGCCGGCTGTTCCGCGAATTCGCGGTGACGGTGAGCATCGCCATCCTGATATCGGGCCTGGTTTCGCTGACCGTGACGCCAATGCTGTGCGCCTGGCTGATCAAGCCTGACCACGACCGCCAGCATGGACAGTTCTATCGATGGTCGGAGCGGGGATTCCAGGCCGTGACGAACGGCTATGCGCGTTGCCTGGACGTCGTGCTGGCGCATCGCGCGCTGATGCTGCTGGTCACGGTCGGCACGCTGGCGCTGACGCTATGGCTCTACACGATCACACCGAAGGGATTCCTGCCCGAGCAGGATACCGGATACATCCAGGGGCAGGCACAGGCGGCCACCGACATTTCCTTCGAGGCGATGTCGACGAAGATGCAACAGCTCGGCGCTATCGTGCAGAAGGATCCCGATGTCGACAACGTCGGCTTCTGGATCAACCCCAGCCCGTCGGTCAGCGTTGGACAGATCCAGGTCAACCTCAAGCCTTTTGGACAACGCAAGGCCAGCGCCAGGCAGGTGATGGCACGACTCAAGTCGGCCGCGGCCAACATCGAGGGCCTGACGCTGAACATGCTGATCCGCCAGGACATCCAGATCGGTGGGCGCCAGGGCGCGGCGCAATACCAATACACGCTGCAAAGCGGCGATTCCGCCGAGCTCGACAAATGGGCGGCGACCATGAAAAAGGCGATTGCGGCGCTGCCTGGCCTGCTCGACGTGTCGTCGGACGCGCGGCCGGCGGCGACCAGCGCGACGCTCGATATCGACCGCCCGACGGCGGCGCGGCTCGGCGTCAGCGTGCAGGCGATCGACGACGTCCTCTACGACGCCTTCGGCCAGCGGCAGGTCGCCACGCTGTTCACGCAGGTCAGCCAGTACCATGTGGTGCTGGAGCTCGATCCGAGCTTCCAGCTCAACACGGATGCGCTGAGCCGCCTGTATGTCCGCTCCTCAACAACGCAGAAGCTGATCCCGGTGAGCATGCTGGCGAGTGTGAAGAACGGCGTCCTGCCGGTGACGGTGAACCACCAGGGCTCGCTACCGGCGACGACGCTGTCGTTCAACCTGGCGCCCGGCGTGTCGCTCAGCGATGCGGTGACGGCGATCCACGCCGCCGAGATCAATGCTGGAATGCCGGTCAGCGTCACCGGTTCCTTCCAGGGCACCGCGCAGGCCTTCCAGGATTCGCTGGCCAGCCAGCCCTGGTTGATCCTGGCGGCGGTGATCGCGGTCTACATCGTGCTCGGCGTGCTCTACGAGAGCGCGATCCACCCGTTGACCATCATTTCGACGCTGCCGTCGGCGGGGCTCGGTGCGTTGCTGGCGCTGCTGCTGTTCGGGCAGGACCTGTCGATCATGGGCATGATCGGCATCATCCTCTTGATCGGCATCGTCAAGAAAAACGCGATCATGATGATCGACTTCGCACTGGAGGCTGAGCGCGAACGGGGTCTCAGTCCGACCGAGTCGATCCGGCAGGCATGCCTGATGCGCTTCCGGCCAATCATCATGACGACACTGGCCGCGCTGCTCGGCGCCCTGCCGCTGGCGCTAGGCCATGGCCCCGGCGCCGAACTTCGCGTGCCGCTTGGCATAGCGATTGTTGGCGGACTCGTGATCTCGCAGATACTGACCCTGTTCACAACACCGGTCATCTACCTGACCTTCGACCGGTTCGCCGGTCGGCGAAGAAAGCGGGCGGTTAAGGCTGCGCCAATTCAAATCGCCCTCGAATGACGCCGGGCACGATGTGGCTGCATGTTGCACGGTTGAATCGAAAGAGCCCCAATTGGGGTTGGGTTGCTTTGCGATGGCCAGCTTGAAGCCGGCAAACTGCGATCGGTGTGGGCCTTTCCCGCGCCGACAAAAAACCTCGCCAGCCGACGGTTTCGGAATTGTGACAGCCGGCGCGCCGCCTGCTGAGGCTGCCCAAAGGCACCATGAAAGGGCCAAGCTATCCCGACAACACATTGCTGATTCAAGCTGCCGCACGGGTCAAGGTCTCGCAGTAGTACGCGACGTTTCCGCAAACCACGCCTTGGCCTCGGGAAAAATACTCATCGCGATCGACAATTCCGTGCCTACCCAAGATGGGTATTACGCCATCGCCCCCACCGAAGAAGCGCGTATTGCGAAGGTTAAGAGCTTTCGCGACTGGATTTTGAGTGAGGCAAGCGAGACGCAGAGACGTTTGACTGTTTGAAGGCGGCCGCCAAGGCGAAGAAAAATCAGAGCTGCACGATCACCGTAAAAGTGGGGGGTAGTGCAGACCGGTTGGAACCTGATCCGAAAAAAATGGGCGCGGCGACCAATGCTTACTGACGGATCGAGGCCGGCACGCCGGCATCGCAGATCGGCGCTGTTGGCGCGGCGGTGTCATCACCATGCGCCATAGACCTGCGGTGCTCTACCTTCCCGGGCCGTTGTGCTCACCGTACCGATGTTCCGGACTCTCGCATCGCGCTCGGGCAGCGCGCTGGCCGGCTCGCATCACTAGCCTCGCCATCCAGCAGGGGAAGCTTCCCTGACATTCGTCACGATGCGATGGGGCAACTTCCTCAACCCTGCTCGGATTTGATTGTTCCCGCGGCAAGGCCAGGGAAACGTGGCGACAAATCCGGCCAAACGGCGTTCGGCCAGACCGAGACCGCGCAGTCGACCGCAGCAATTGCGCTCGCTGGATAAGTCGGTCTGCTGGGCGCCGCGGCGACGGCGGATATGCGTCTTCGCTAATGTAGCGGGCGATGACATGACAGCCGTCGGGTGCGATCCGCACGACGCGAACATGCCCTGTAAGCACCACATAGACTGAGCGCGCCTCGGACTCCGGCTCGAAGATCGGCGACTCCTTCGCAAACCGTACGGACCGGGGGTCTTGAGAACGCTGTCGAGTTCCGCGGAGTTTAGGCCCCCGAACAGCGACAGTCGCGCGATAACCGAGCGGTCAAGCGGCAAACTTAGCTCCTCGCTGCCTCATGACTCCACGGCGGCCGCCAGGCGGCCCAGCTATATTTCGCGCACCAGTTGCGCCAGCGCAAATCGCTAGCCCGCGCCGTGGGCTAGAAAGTTGCAACGGTTGAAGCCGTGACGCACTCAAGAAAGGACTTTTCCATGAAACTTCGCCTGATTACCGCCGCCGCCGCCCTGCTCGCTCTTGCCGGCGCCGCAAATGCCGAGGAACACATTGTCCAGTTGCTGACAAAGGGAGACAAGGGTTCCATGCTCTTCCAGCCCAATTTCATCAAGGCGGCACCGGGCGACACGGTCAAGTTTGTGCCTGGCGACAAGACCCACAATGTCGAAACCATCCAGGGAATGATCCCCGACGGCGCCCAGGAGTTCAAGGGCAAGGTTGGTGAAACGATCACCGTGACGCTGACGCAAGAGGGCGTCTACGGCGTGAAATGCAATCCGCATTACGGCATGGGCATGGTGGCGCTGATCGTGGTCGGCAAGCCCGTGAACCTCGACGCGGCGCAGGCCGTCAAGCACATCGGCAAGGCCAGGACCGGGTGCTGTCACATTGATTTTGGCTTAACGGTTTGACGATAAGTCAGGTTGGCATGGTCGAAGCATGCGCCACCTACAAGAACCATCGCTTCCCGATCGAAATCGTTGCTCATGCCGTCTGGCTTTATTACCGGTTCGGGCTGAGCCTGCGCGATGTTGAAGAAATGCTGCTGGAGCGGGGGATCGTCGTCTCCTACGAGACCATCCGCCGCTGGGGAAAGAAGCACAGTCCCGATTATGCACGTCGCCTGCGCCGCAAGGCGCCATCGAAAGACGATGTCTGGCATCTTGATGAGGTAGCCGTGCGCATCAACGGCAGGCGGTGCTGGCTGTGGCGCGCCGTCGACCAGGACGGCTATGTGCTGGATGAGATCGTGCAGACCCGCCGCAATACCAAGGCGGCCAGGCGTCTGCTCATTCGTCTGCTGAAGAAGCAAGGCCTGTCGCCGAAGCGTATCGTCACCGATAAGCTGCGCTCCTATTCAGCGGCAAGACGTCAGGTCATGCCCGATATCGAGCACCGGTCGCACAAGGGCCTCAACAACCGGGCGGAGAACTCTCACCTGCCGTTTCGAAAGCGGGAGCGAATTCGGCAAGGCTTCCGCAGCATTGGCTCCCTTCAGCATTTCGTCTCCGTCTTCTCCGCCATACGCAATCTCTTTGTCCCCTCCCGCTCAAACAGGTCCGCCACGCAGATCCGAACTCACCGCCTCAATGCCATGGCAGAATGGAAGGCCGAGGCGTTGCAGATTGCCTGAAAACAGCTGTGGGCTTCCGCGCGTCCACGCTTCAAACAATGTGACAGCGCCATTTCAAATACCCGGGCAGAATGGCCTGCCGCCCTATTCAATCGCCACATAGAACGGCTTGCTGATTCCCACGAGAGACCTGTCCTGCTTTCTGATCACAAAGGCCTCAGCAATGTGAACGCCTCGATATTGCAGGGTTTCCCAGCGTTGGCCGTGGGTGTCGGAGCTTTCAAAGCCACCTCGCAGCTGACCCCTTTGTCTTGCTTCCTCATCGGTGTTGGTGACGCGCCACTGCACGTCAAAGTCTGTGGGGAACGGGAGACCCGTCGACGTTACAGCTCGAAACTCGATCTCACGACCCGCCGGCAGCAATTCGAGCGACCTAACATCTCGGATCCTGTTGTAGCCCTTGGATTGATACAGGGACGCCTTGATGTTTACGGCTATGCCCTGTCCGGGCGACCGTCGCCATTTGGGCTGCCGCATATAGGGTAGATGCGGAAAGTCCGGGGTGATCACCCTCCCCCCATAACGCTTCAGCAGGGCAATCAAATCGCCCGCAACGTCGGCCAGTGCGCCTGCAGATTCCGTAATGATATTTGCTGCGGCCTTGGATACGGACACTGCCGCCTCGGTGTCGACGTTCTTCGCAAACTTGTCGCCAAAGACTCGACGCCATTTGCTGATGCTCTCATTCTGGTTCGGCTCGTCGTAAGCTTCGTCGACCCACTGCCTGTAGGTGTGAATTTTGTCCCGGAGATTTGTCCACTGTTCTTGGGCCAGGCCGGCTGCGAAGTCCTCATTCCACATGTATGGGTTGCGAACGGCAGGTTTGGTCGCGTTGATCTGAAGCCAATCGTCCCAGCGGCCGAATATTGTCTTCAGCGCCGTCGGGACGTCGGCCACATAGGCCTGGCCGTTGTCCTGGCTTGTCACCCGCTCGCCGAGCATGGTGGTCAACAGCACCGATGAGCAGGTAAATCGGGTCTTGATGTCCCGCATGTACTTGATCAGTCTGGTGACCTTCCTGAACGTGTTCGATCCCGTCCACCCGTTCCGCTCGATCAGCCAGGCCGTGTATTGCTGCGGCTCCGTTCGTTCGAAAGCGTTTGCATCACGATTGCAGACTTCAAGCTGGCCGTTGACGAGCCGGCCGACCACGCACGGGGCGACATCGATCTTCTTGTCGTTGGCATAGGTTACTGTGACGCAGTGCGACCACCGCCTGACCATGTCTCGGTAGGTGTCGCTGGCGCGGAACTGGGCATAGAGATCGTTGATGTAATCTTTGGCCTCCCACCCTTCGACAGGATTTACATACACGAGAAGGTCAGCGTCGAACTCGCCTTTGTCGACGGGCTTGATGATGGTCTTGTGCGCCCAGGATCCTTGCGGCACCCAGTCAATGACAATGTCGGCCCACTCGGATCCGTCGATATAGGCCTCGATCGCGTCGATGCTGGTTTCGAGGCTTCCAATGCGTGTCTGGTTGAGGTTGACTTCATCTTTCAGGAAGTCGCTGAAATGATTGAGCAGCTTCATGCGTGCACTATGACCTGATGAACGTTGGCGATATATTCGTCCCACATGCGGTTGAGCTTCGGGGCTGAGAGGTCATAAGCCCAAGGGACGACTTCCGGGGCGCCTCCGACGGCGGCGTTGTAGTCCCCCATGATCATCATCACGTCCTGCAGGGGATAATTGTCCTTGCGCGCGATCTGCAGCCTGGTCTTGACGCGCTCGATCTCGGCGGCGGCGCTGCGGTGAGCGAGACAAGAGCCCAGAACGTCCGTGGACATCCAGAACACCATCAGCGCGAGGAAAATCCGCATGATGATGAGTGCCGTAGCATGTTCGACATACGGCAGAGCCGCGAATGCGACCGCTGCGAAGGCCACGACAAGCACGACAAACAGGGCCATCATCGCGAATGCGCTGATTTTCTGCAGTGCGGCTGTGTAGAATGCCGACTCATGAAGCATTTCGGCGAGCCGCGCGGGACCCGCCGGGATCTGGGTATTGTAATAGTCGGCCTTGATCGAGGCTTCGGCTTCTTCCTCGCTGACCGTCATCTTAGCCCGGAACGCGAGGGTTTCGTCGGCCGACATTTTGTACCCAAGGCCACCAACGAGCAGGGCCGCTCGCCTCGCGGCCTCGGCCGCGTCCCGGGTACGCTGGTAGCGGCTGTAAGCCAGCCACCATATCACCAACAGGACCACGGCACCGATGGTCAGGAAATAGGTCAACGTCTCGTCGATTGTGATGACCGAGATAGCACCCGGCAAAGCCACAAGCAGTTGCAGCCAAAACAAGAACACGCGGTGGCTCGCGGCACTCTTATATTCTTTGCGCAGGTATCCGACGAGTATTTCGGGCGAAAGCGACATTGTTTCCCTCGGCAATAAAAAAATCAATGCCGAAGATTTGGTGGTCGCTTCGAAAGAATGTAAGGGTAAAAAAGATGTTTACGCAAAAAAATTTGCTCTTCGGCCTGCAGGGCGAAACATCGCGGCAAACTGAGGGCGGAGCGCGAGGGTCGGGTCCCTGGGACCTCGGGCGATTTCCTTTCGAACTTCGTCGACCAGGTGCGCTTCAATCTCATCGCGACCGGAACCAGTGTTTCACGGCCGAGTTGATCCGCCGCCGCACTTCCCGGTCGATCATCGCCAGCAATGAGGTCTCGACCACGGTGAGCTGCACCAGCGGTCAGCATAATGCCGGCCTTCGCATATCGGTAACCGCCCCGCCATGCCGTCTCTGCCTTGGTCGCGGCTGTGACTAGCTCCTGCGTGTCGTCCGTCGGATCGAGGTCGACTGCCTTGCCGGCGTGGCTTCATCTATCGCCGTTGAACGCGTTGGCGTGCATGAACACGAACCCCTGCACCGCCGCTAGTTTATCCCGCCGCGATCTCTCGGCTGCGCGCGTCGCGTAGGCGGTCCACGGCCTGCTGCATTTCGACAAGCGTCCATATCGGACCGCCGTGCAGTCCGATCCCGATCGACCATGTCCGCGCACTTCTTCAGCTCGCACCCATGAGGCGCTCAACCGCCTCGCAGTGCCTAGCGCTCGAGGCCAGACCATACCGGCTTCGCTCCCCTCTCCTCTCGGCGCACTCACTTATGCGGCATGCAATAGACCCCCTCGGATTCCATCAGTACCGCGCCACCCTTCAACTCGCTCAGTGCGCCGACCCACGCTTCGGAATAAGTGCGGCTGGCATCCACGGCCGTCAGCCAGAGAACGCGATTGTCGGCCAGTTCGACTTTGACTTCCTGCTGCAAAGGGCTTGCCTGCACGGTCTGTTGATAGTGGCGTTTGATCCTGACATTGCTGGCCGGAAACTCAGCTTCGTTGCTGCCGTAGTTCAGCACAAATCCAGTGTGGTCCTCAGCCACCGAGCAACTGCCATCACGCTCGCACACGATTTTGGCAGCGGTCTTGCAGTCCCATTTCAGTGAAGCGGGCCACATAGGATTGTCCACGCTTGATCGCGGCCTGTCGCTCTGACCCGCCGCCGTCAACACTGCGCCTGTGTTCATAATCACAGTGGACAGGAGAAGCGCCTTGAACACTACAAACCTCCCTGGATTGTCACCCTCATAGTGCCTCTTCCTGCGTGATCGCCTGGCTCATGGCATGTTGAGATTGAACCAGCTTTTCTGGCGCACGCCGTTCGCGTCATCATACTCGATGAACCAGGGCTTTCCGCGCATCGGCCGAGAGATGGTGTAGCAGGTGGGGCTATTACCAAGGGAATGCCCTCGATCGTTTCCCGCGGTCTGAATTGTTGCCGCAACCACCTTACCGTCGATTTCGATTTGGACCGGACGTGATCCGTCTCCATGATGCCCGCCGAGGGCGTGGTTTTTGAAAACAACGGGCAAGGAGAGCCTATCGGCCGCGATGCGGCAGATGTTCCGTTCCTGACCTAAGCCCGGCCGATCGGATTCGGAGCTGCCAACTGGTTGCCAGCCAGACGGACAATCCTCATACTTCTCAAATCTCGCCGCGCTGGAGTTGGCTTGCGGACAGGTCGGCCAATTAAAACCCGGGGCTTCCATCGCCGCAATCAACTTGTAAATTGGCGGGTGGCACGAGGGGGTGCCTTGCCAGTCGCCGGAAAGACATAGGAGGACCTGACAGCCCCATTCCGACGCTTTTGATTGGGATGGAAGAGCTGCTGCGCCCGCGATGGCGACGGCACCCCCCAGAAGGAATTTGAGTATGGTCATAGCCCCTCGCTGCAGATTTGACAGTTTACTATGGATGATCCGCGCGAAAAAGGACAGGTCGAAAAGGCAGGTTTGTGCGACTACATCGATTTATGAAACGAGACGACGGAGGCGTGGTCAACAACCCGTTGCGCGCTAACATTGCACTGACGCTTGAGCGGGAGAGAGCCAGACGCGGCCTATCCCATATGCACATGGCCGAACTGTTTCGGACCCCCGAGGGCGAAAAACTGGCCTATCGAACCTACATTCAGACTGTGCGTCAGAAAAACAATGTCACATTGACGACGCTGCAGATCATGGCAAACGGGCTTCATGTGTCTGTCGCAGAACTGCTCTCCGGCGGGAAAAAACTCCCCGAATGGGCGCATCAGTTGGACGAAACTGCGATCCGCAAGCGCCTTGCACACATTATCGACATGGAGCGGCAACGACGCAATATGCTCCGCTATGAGATGGCTGAGCTCATCGGCGTGGCGGAGGCCACATTCATGAAACTGGAGCGCGCGAGCGGGAACATCAGCGTGGACACGATTGCCGCGATCGCCAAGGCGTTGAAACTGGATCCGGCGACGTTCCTATTTCGGGATAAGGTCCCGCCAACCTGATTTACGTGTTATCGATGCAGCCGGAGGCGCAGGCGCGCCCACAGAGAACTTTGCTGGTGAACTGACCGGCCAACGCCAAACTCATGCTAGACGGGCCGACTTGTCAGCACACGACAGAAACCGCTTCAAGCTCAAACCGGCCAACAAAATGTAGGGCGGCATGGCGAGCGAATAATGACCACAGTTTAATTCCAAAATATTTGGCCTAGCTCCGGCGTCCTTCAGCCTCTGCATGAACCTCTCCGATAGCTCTGGCAACACCACTTTGTCTCTCTTAGCCAACACAACGTGAAGATCGAGATCAGGCCGTGCCAAATTAGGTGCGTAATTCTCCAAGTTAAGTGGACCCCAGGCCCTTTTGAGATCGGTCAGCTCAATCTCAGGCTCGAGGCTAGCACGTATCAATCGTGTCGCGCGACCCGTCCAAACCATATCCGCTAGACTCCCCGCAGTCAGAAACAGCGAGGCTTTTGACACAGCCGAGTCGTGCGCCGCGAGCACCCCCGCAACCCAGGAGCCTAAGCTCATACCGAGAACCGAAATCTCTCGATAGCCTTCGATCTTCAACCAACGTATGAGTTTTCGCCCATCCAACACTGCCTGCCTTACAGATTGGATCGTTCGACCGAGATTAGGGCTAAGCATATAGTCGGCGTGCACGGAGCCGGGACGGCTGCGCTCGAAGTGATAAGGCATAGCAATCTCGACAACCGTGATGCCACGCTGCGAGAAAAAGTTGGCAATCTGACGATTCCGGGAGCTTGCATTCCAATGGTGAAAAATCACCATCGCCTGATCGAACGACCCGCTTTCTGTGATTTTCGCCGAGACGACATTGTTCTGTTCGATATCAGTAGAAATGTCCGATGGAAATTGGAGCCACCCATCTAGCCTTTCAAACCCCTGATCACTCACATTCGGGTCATCGAAAAAGGCTGGATCAGCCACGGCTTGGTCCGCAAGGGCACAGAATTCTTCGATACTTGTTATCTTATTCGCACCTGGAAAGGCGCGTTCCGCGTCAAGGGCGAAATCCGTTGGTTTCTTCCCTTCCTCACCGCGTCGCGCCCGCCGCTCATCCCAATGATCAAGCCAACTATGATACATTCTGATTGTTTCCCAACTTACTCGCTTGCCATCGCCCCAACCCTGGATCAAACAGCCCGTATATTGCGAACAGCACTCCAACGCCCAGAAGGATCGAAAAGCCAGCAAATGCATCGATCAGCAAGTAGCCAGCCACGAGTAACGCTACGGTCGCTGACATCCTCCACAAAGACATACAAAACCGAAGTTCGACACCTAAACGGATGGAGCCGTACAGAAATACCGCACAGGTCGAAATAGCGATAAGAAGGCTACTGTAATGGGTCGGCCTACGGTAGCTGATCCAGGCGCTGACATCATTGCGCCCATAGAAGGCGGAAGACATATCGCCGACCAACCAAGCCACAATATTCTCTCCACGCGATGTGAGGTAAGCACTCTGGAGCTTCATGACTATGGCGATCAAAAGCCCCAAAACAGTACACCGAAAAATCGCACGCATAATCCTGAGGCTGGCTTCATGGAGCTCGTGTTGATAATCCACCTCCGGCCGATTACTCGCTGCTTTTCCAATTCTCCAAAGATCATGGATCACTGTATAAAGCAAAATGAGCCCTACGAAGAACAGATAAAAACAGAGGCACATGTATAGGTAAGCGAGCCCCGTGAATACGATCGCTTCCGGCACCGATATGACTTCAGGGCGCACAATCGCTAACGAGCCCCAATCCGTCGCGTAGTTGCCACCACCTTTGAGCAACGGGATTAAAGACACGCCGATCCACTGGAAAAGACCGGCGAATACCACACAAATCAAAAAAACCGCCCAATATGAATACGAAGAAGCTTGTACGCTGCGCGCCCAGGCATCGTCGCTTTCCATCTTGTCGCCCTGCGCTACAAGCTTTGGGCGGCCTTCATCTTTCCAAAAGGTCACCAGCTCGGTCACGAAGGCAAAAAACAGTGGCAAAAATACCATGAAGACGAACGTCCAATTCGCTGTCCAAAGAAATCCAACCTGCTTGACGACGCCATCCGCCCGGCCATATGTCACGCTGTGAATCCCCGTAAGATACGACAAAAACCCAAGAGCGGTGACACCCGCAAACACCGACGCCGGTAAATTCAGGGGAGATCCGCGACTAAAAAACGCCTCCGATTTCCTCGCTAAACTAAAACGCCGGCTCGGCCCCTTGGCGTCAGTATCCTGGGTCAGCTCTGCCGGGGAGTCTGTCTCGTCATCGAAGGTCGCAGTCAGTGCCGTATCTGGAATCTCCTGTGCAACGCTGCTTCCGGCCCCCTTCCATTTTCGTCTCTTGGCGGATAACCGCGATTGCGCCGCACTAAGCTCGATCTGCCATTCGCTAGTTGCGACTGGATCATCGCATCCGAAAATCCTCGCCAGCCAACGAATGTTGGCAGTGCTAATTCCCTTCTCGTTCTCTTGAAACCAAAGCTGCACCGTTCGCAGATCGACCCCGACGTGGTTGGAATCAATCTGTGAAATCGCCTCTGCAAGAAGCTCGGGCGTCCATGGGCCTGCAGGAAACCCGTCTTTGCCCAAAGGCCGACCCGCACCCGCCGCCGCCAGTGGCTTGAATAATTCTTTGAAATCACTCCCGTCTCTCGGTGGAGGGAGAAATAACTTTCCGTTTCTAAACAATGACTTACAGGCTCTATTTTCGTTCGATTTCGCTAGGCTTCGTATCCTATCGTGCCTTCGTCCTCAATCAACGTCTTTTCTCGCCTCCCCAGGTATCAGTTACGTGGAGCCGGTCGATGCCTATTCAATTAGTCTTTAGCAACGGACAGATGGTGGCGGCTGAAGGCGTCGCGAAACTGATTGCGAAACATCGCCAGAGCGTCGCTGAGCTTGAACGTCTCGGCAAGCGGGCGATGGAGGCCGAGGGTACGGACGCGATCTTGCTGGGTCAAAGGCTGGACGCGGTCATGGCGGAAGAGGCCGCGATGCGAAGGCGTGCTGCCATTGCTCCAGTAGCCACTATCGCGGAAATGAAAATGAAGGCTGCTTATTTCCAACGGCTGACGGCTCATGGCTGGTGCGAGATTGACGTCGACGATTTGCGCGCGTTGCTCGGTTCCTTCACGAAACTGCAGTCCTAGGAGAAGAGTGCCGAAATCCATGAGGCCACGGTATTCCAGGCCACGTAGATTCCCGCCGGCACCAAGATGATCGCGATGAATGCGATAGCATCGCCGATGGCGCCGTCGGTGCGTCCTTCCACGGGATAGTAATATTTGTGCGCCTCATCGTCGTGTTTCATTGTGGACTCTCCGACCCTTGGCTCAGCAGCAGTTGCACAGGATGCTGAAACGTCGTGCCCCACAGGCCTGTGCGTTTCATCTTAGCGTTGATTTCCGCGACAAGGTAGTTCTCATTGACGGCTTTGCCCTTTGCTGTTGTTGCGGCAAACGCGTATCCGGTCGCTATGAGCGCGGTGCCAACGTCAATTGTTTCGCCATTCAGCTGCGCACCGCAAACGACAAAAACCGCCTTGTCTAGGGCGTAGCCAATTGGCTGGCATGAAACCGCGGCGCTATCGAACAGGGCTGCCAGATGCGCCAGCGAGGTGTTCCCGCAATCGATTTTGTTCCCATTTGGCTCTTCGGCTGACGTGCCGCGAAGACATGACTGGACGCCATAGAGGCGGAAAAGCTGATCTCCGTCACGCCAGGTATCTCCGGTCAGCAGTTGAGCCGATTTCGATACCGCGACGGGAGTGGGTACCCTAGAGTTGGTGGCATCCTGCGCCTGTGCCGATGCGCACATGGAAAATGCGGCCAGCACTGCAAAGCTCGCCTGTTTCATTCCTGGAACTGTCCACCGAGCTCGGCGGAGTGCTCCAGGTCGGGGCGCAGGGACTTGCCGTCCTTGTTGCGTCCGATTGCCGCCATGTCGAAAAAGACCATTTCGTCATCGTCGTAGGCGACGTTGTACGGGTCGTTTGCGCTGCCCGCACCCACGAGAGAGAAACACGACACGGCATCGGGTTCACCCTTCTTGCTTTGCAGCACAAGTGTTTTGCAAAGCACGACGGATGCACGATCGTTGTAGATTCCTTCTTCATAGTCCTGCGCGGCGTGCGTGCAGTCCCACTGTTGGGTTTTGTAGGTAATCTTCGGTTTTGGGCAGGCCGCAAGGCCGCGCAGTCGATACGGCACGCCGTTGATGACGCGTTCGGTCGCCGACGGCACCTTGACCGGCGAGATGAGGGCGGCCGCGTCGCGCTGAAAGAGCGCGCCTTTCCCATCGTAGCGTTCATAGACGAACACCTTCTCGCCCGGCTTGGCAAACTGGAGCAGGTAGCGCTCCGACGGCTGCGCGAAGGCACTTGGGGCGTCGGCGCCGGCAGCATAAGCCACGGCACCCTGGAGCAGCAAAACGGTGCAAAGGGCAGTCTGTTTCATCGAAATCCGTCCCTGCGGCGCATATCGTGTTGACACTTTACTAGGGCTGCGTGTAGCCATAGTAAAGTGTTAAATTTTGGCGACAGTATGAACACTCGATTCGCTCTCCTGCTCACCCTGTGTGGCGCTACGATGCCGTTGGAAGCGCCCGGCCGGGACCTGGCATCAGACCGCGTAGCAGTCGCCTTTGCAACGCCGGCAAAAGCCATTGCCGCGGTCGGGGCGCCAAGGCCGGGGGAGTGTAGGACTGGAAATCGTGCTGAGGTCGCCCAACTTGTGCGTTCGATCGCGCAAGACGAAGGGTTCGACGCCGATCTGGCCGAGGCGATTGCATGGGCTGAAAGCGATCTCGGCGCCAGTCAGGGTCCGTCTAAGGCCGGAGCCCTGGGGATCATGCAGCTGATGCCGGCCACGGCGGCCGATCTCGGCGTGCGGGACCGTTGCGATACGCAGGCAAATGTCCAGGCTGGCCTTCGCTATCTCAAGTCACTCTATGACGAGTTCCAGGATCCGCTGCTGATGCTTGCGGCTTACAACGCCGGGCCCAACAGCGTCTACAAGGCGCAGGGCATTCCGGTGAATCCGGAGACGGCTGAATACATCGTGAAAATTTTGAACCGCTGGAAGTTCGGCGGTGTCGTGAAGAAGTCCGCCCTGACCAAATCCGAAATGCTCGCGGACGCTCCGCCAGCAAACGAGGACGCTTGGCAGGATGGTCATGTCATGGATTTCGGCAACTGAAAGGAGCCAACGGTGGAATACAGGAAAGCGGGCATGTTTGCCCTAAAACTGGCCTTGGCCTCAGTGGTCGGAATAGCGCTCGCGCCAGCCACTGCGTATGCCCAGTCGGCCGCGCCGGTCGAAAACGTACTGGAGTGGTTCGTCGGAGTTCTGCAGGGCAACATAGCGCGCTCATTCGCCATCATCGCGGTCTGTTTTCTCGGCTTCCTCGCCATGACGGGCCGGCTGGCGTGGATGATGGCTTTTTCCATCATCATTGGCATCGCTCTGATCTTCGGCGCTGCCCAGTTGGTGGATGCGGTTCGCGCGACCGCGGGAGGCAGTTGAGACATGGATGACGAGGAAGTCTATGTCGAGCCGGTCAGCCTGCCACTGACACGCCCCCCGATGAAATGGGGGGTGCGCTACGAGGTTTTCGCGCTGAACGGCATCCTGGCGGTGATCGGTTTTATCGCCACAAGCAGCTTCATGCTCGGTCTCGGCGTGTTCGGCGTGGTGCATCTGGTCAGCGCCTATCTGTGCCAGCGCGACCCCTACATATTTCATATTTTCGAGCGGCGCATCTCCAAACGCGGAGCGGTGGCGAACATTACTTTTTGGGGCGCGAGGAGCTATTCGCCGTGAACCTCGATGCCGACCTGAAATTTGGCCGTGAGCGCCGCCGCGAAAAGCCCGCGGCGATGCACATCCCCTACCTTCGCCATGTCGATGACAATCTGATCGTGACGAAGAGCGGCTTTCTGGTCGGCGCCATCCAGCTCAGCGGCCTGCCGTTCCAGACGATGGACCAGGCCGAGTTGAACAGCCGCATGTTCAACCGCAACACCACGTTCCGCAATCTCTCGACCTCTCGCTTTGCGGTCTACACAACGATCATTCGCCGCCATGTGACACCGGAGATCGAAGGCGACTTTGACAATCCTTTCGTGGCCGAGCTCGACGCCCGCTACATGGATGAGCTTGGGTCGAAAAACCTTTTCGTCAACGAGGCGTATCTGACGGTTATACGGCGCCCCATGGTCGGCCGGGTCGGCTGGGTGGACAAGGCGCTCAACGCATTCCGCATCAGTACCGCAGGCGAAGAAACCCGCGAAGAGGCGATTGCCGAACTGCATGACATCCTTGACGGGATGGTCAAGGATTTCACCGCTTATGGGGGGCGCCTTCTCGGTGTCGTGAAGCGCCGCGACAGCTTCTTTTCCGAGCCCGCGGATTTTTTGGCGAAGATCCTCGCCGGCGGCGTCGACCTGGAAATGCCTTTGCCGCGCATGAGCCTTGGCGATGTGCTGGCGACGCGGCAGCTGTTTTTCGGCAAGTCCGCGCTGGAACTTCGCGGTCCGGACCAAGCCAAGCTCGGCGCCATGGTGTCAATCAAGGAATACCCGCCGTTCACCGCGCCGGGCTCATTGGACGGTCTGTTGCGCCTGCCGCATGAGTTTATTCTGACTCAAAGTTTCGCGATCGAAGACCGTGTAACGGCGATGCGCAGGATCAACACCATCGCCAACCAGGTTGAGGGTTCCGACGAGGCGGGCACGACGGTCGAGGAGTCCGTCCATGATGGCGCCGACAAGCTGGCCGGTGGCGAAGTCGTCTTCGGACAACATCACATGAGCGTCATGGCATTGGCGCCGGACATGAATGGCCTCAACCGTGCGCTATCCGACATCACGGCCGAGCTTTCGCGCATGTCGATCGTGCCGGTACGCGAGACTCTGAACACGGAACTGGCCTTCTGGGCGCAGTTGCCGGGAAATTTCAGCTACATCGCGCGACGTGCTTTGATCTCGTCCCTAAATTTCGCCGGCCTTTTTCAGGACACAATTTCCCGTCCGGCCAACGTGAGCGGCTGCATTGGAAACGGCCCATCGCTTTGCTCGAAACGACCAGCCAAACGGCATACTATTTCAATTTCCACGTTCACGATGTCGGGCACTTCACGGTGTTTGGCCCCACCGGCTCGGGCAAGACTGTGGTGCTGTCGTTCCTGATGGCGCAGGCGATGCGCATCATGCCTCGGCCACGATGCGTTTATTTCGACTACATGCGCGGCGCTGAAATTTTCGTTCGGGCGCTCGGCGGTCGCTACGAGGTGATGGAACCCTCTCAGCCGACCGGGTTCGCGCCATTGCAGCTTGAGGATACGGCAGAAAACCGTTCTTTCCTGGAAGATTTGCTCCTCTATATTCTGACGCCGGAAGGCGGCGCGCTTGATGTGGCGGAGATGCGCGTCATCAACGCCGCCGTCGACATGATCTACAAGATCCCGCGCGAACAGCGGACCTTCGACCTGCTGCCGGAAGTGCTGCGCGGCTCGCTCATGCCTGGCATGAACGATCTGGCCGCGCGGATACAGCCCTGGCTCGACCCGAAGGACAAGGGCTGGCTTTTCAACAATCCCGTCGATCTCATCGATTTCTCGAAGCCGGTTGTCGGCTTCGACATGACCAGGATCCTGGGCGACCGAAAGCTGCGCTCAGCAGCGTTGCTCTACATCTTCCATCGTCTTGAGGAGGTCATCGACGGCTCGCCGATCATGCTCTTCCTCGATGAAGGTTGGAAGCTGCTGGATGACGAGGTTTTCGCTGCTTTCATCAATGAAACACTGAAGACCATTCGTCGCCGCAACGGCGTGGTCGGCTTCGGCACCCAGACAGCGGAAGACGTCGTCAGTTCCTCCATCTCATCGTCGCTGATCGAGCAAACGAAGACCAACATTTTCTTCCCCAACCCGAAGGCGAGCAAGGAGTCCTACATGGAGCGCTTCTCGCTGACAGCGAAAGAATTCGAGTTCGTGCGCCGCACCGCGAAGGAAACTCGCACCTTCCTCGTCAAGCACGACAGCGACTCGATCGTAGCCAAGCTCGATTTGTCGGCGATGCCCGATCTCATCAAGGTCTTGTCCTCGAACGAAGCCAACAGCAAGGAATGCGCACGGCTCCGGGAGACCTTCGGCGACGAGCCGGAAATGTGGCTGCCATACTTCTGCGGATGGGAGAACGAGCATGACGAAGCGGCTTAGCAGCGCTTGTCTGGCCGTGGCTCTCGCGACGGCGGAAAGCATGAGCATGGCTGCCGCTCAGATCGCGGTCATCGACGGGCCGAACCTCGACAAGCGGCAAGAGGACGAGCAGCACAGCACGAAGTCGGATGAGGCCAAGAAGGACGAAACCGACAGGAAGAAAAGCGTCGTCTGCACCTATTCGAACAAATACCGCTCACAGATGTTTCGCCGGTCGCCAGCAGAAGCGTTGCAGCGCGACGCGGGCAACGTGAAGATGATCCGCTATTATGCGCAAAAGTACGGCGTGCCCGAAGGCCTGGCGCTTTCGGTTGCCTATCAGGAATCGCGCTTCGACACATGCGCCGGGAGCCACACAGGCGTCAAAGGCGTCATGCAGCTGACCAAAGGCACCGGCAAGTCCATGGGACTGGACCGCGACGTGAACGAGCAGAATGTCGAAGGCGGCGTCAAATACCTCGGAATGGGCGTGAAGCAATGCGGGGCGACGAATTACAGCTGTCTCGCCTCCTTCTACAACGGATCAAACGCTGGCGAGCAGAACCAATGGGCCGGCGGTGTCGGCCGCTGGAACAGCTACTTCAACGACTATGTGTCGAGCGGCAAGGCTCCGGCCGCCGCGCCGCCACCGTTCTCGATCGTAACGGCCGACGGCGCAGGCGGCTCGGCCCAGGGCGCGGCCATGGGCACGGTGAGGAAGGCAGCTGGCAGCCTCGATGCAAGCTCATCGCAGATGGGCGCCAACAACGCTGCAATCGACGCGCTGGCGGGCAACGTTGGCCAGGTGACCGAATACAAGGATGCGTGGGAGCTGAACTCATCGGCTCGTGGGATCAACGCCGATGTCACCAACCAGTACCTCGGCCAGTCGGGGGATTTTACGACGTTGCTGGCCCAACTTCTATCGTTGCAGAATGTTCAGGCATCGCAGTCGGCCAAGCTGGTGCAACAGCCGAAGAGCGGCTCTCCAAACCCGTTCTCTTGTGATCCCGCGGAATTGGAGCGGTTGAGGATCGATCGCGGCCGGTGGCTACCATGCGCACTTGAGAAGGCGGGGGCAAGCTCGGCCGACAGTCGCTCGATGATCATCACCAGTGATCCTGCCGGCGCTGCCAGCGTGATCAATTCTCTACAGCAATAGGAGGCTGACATGAAGAAATTCGCGATTGCCGCCAGTCTGGCGCTTTGGGCAAGCACGGCCCACGCACAGATTGCCGTCATTGATGGCGCCAATCTCGATGTCGCCCGCAAGAATGCGGACAACACCAACTCCATCATGGATTCGAACAAGGATATCCTGAAAAAGAGCGAGGAGATCTTGCAGGCTCTCAGCGGCAGTCGTGACGGTTCGCTCGGGATCGGACAAATGGGCCTCGGCGGCAATATGTCGATTGCCCAGGCTCCGTCATTCGGATCGATCCTGAACGGCGGCGCGCTTTCGTTTGGTGGCCTGTCGCCCGAAATCCAGAAAATCGCCGGCGCCGTCATCAATGGGCTGCAGCTGGTGAAGCAGCTGCAGCAGATTGCTGGCAAGGAGACGAGCGCCGTCAACACAGCCTATGGCGGCAGCGTCAACGTGGCCTCGCTGCTAAGCGCGTTGACTTCGCAGGCCTCGCAGGGCGTCACCCAGCGCCAACAGTCCCTGCAGTCCGCGAGTGGGCAAATCGGCCAGTCGCAGGACGTCAAGGGATCGGTGGACCAGAACACACGAATGCAGCTGGAAAACGCGCGCGCGGTCAACGAATTGATCGGCGTCCAGAATGGTGCGGTCGCGGCCCTGAATGAGAAGCTGAAGGGAGATCTTCTTCGCCAGAGCCAGGTGCAGAAGATGATGACGCCGCGCAACGTCAATCCGTTCGCGGAATTTGGCAAGAGCGGAGGCTAGCGCTTGTCGAGGCGGGCGTTGCGCATATGCGCTGTGATTGGGCTGGGCGCAGTGCTTTTCGGATGCGCAAATCGCGAACTGAAAGCGCCGTGCGGGCCTTTGGCGTATGCCGAGGCCGATGAATGCGGCGCGCTGAAGCCGGTCAATTCAACGCCGTTCGCCAGCATCATTGACGAGGATCCATGAACGGTCTTGCCGAAAGCATTCTCGGTGGCATTGACAACATCGGCGAGGACTTCGTCCGCACCGTCTATATGCAGTTGGGCAATGCGATGGGCAACGTCTTCACCCTCATGCTCACCCTCTATATCGTGTGGTGGGGCTACTCGATCCTGAGCGGGCGAGAGTCGATTTCGCCGCTCGAAGCGGCCTATCGCCTGGGCCGGGCCGTCATAATCTATCTGCTGCTGACCGGATGGGGCACATTTTCCGCGACGATCTACCAGCTTGTTCAAAGCATTCCAGATGAGGTCGGCAAGGTGATCGTCGGCGCCGTGTCGCGAGCCACCGGCAATCAGCTCAGCGATCAGGCGGCAATTCCAGCGCTTATCGACAACCTCTACCAAGGGGCGCAGGACGTCGCCAATCAGGTCTATAGCGGATCCTTCTATGACATTTTTGGCGCGCTGCTGTCGTTGCTCGTTCTGCTGTCAGCCATCGTCTTCGCAGCGCTTGCCATTGCCGCGATCATAGCCGCCAAGGTGATGTTGTTCATCACGCTTGCCTTGGCGCCGATATGGATCATCCTTTGGCTTTACCGCTGGTCCTCGCGCATGAGCGAAGGCTTCCTTTCGCTCACCACCTTTCTGATGATTCAGCAAATCCTGATTTACGGCTTTCTCGGTTTCTACTTCTCGCTCGTCAATGCGGCGCTGAACACCGCCACGTCCGGCGGAGCGACCATGGACAGCAAGATGTCGCTGGTGCTGCCCTTGGTGCTGGTGACGATCATCGGAATCTACGTTCTCATGCAGATACCCTCGATTGCTTCGATCCTGAATGGCGGCGGGTATCTCAGCACCGTGGGAGCTCGCTACTCGTATGGGAGGTTCGGCAGAAACGCCGTGCGCTACTCCGGTGCACGATGGGCTGCCGGCCGCGCCGCTCGGGGCGCCCGGCAGCTCGCAGCAAACAGCTTCCGATCTCCGCGAGCAGCAAGGGCGGACGACGCAGCTCGGTCCGCCATCCAGCAAGGTGCGCGCGATAACGCCAGGCCTCTGGCCTAGAACACAAGAACGATCACCGATCTCGACGCTGGATCAGGATGCGTCGCGCAAACGAGGCAATAGCAAAGTGTCAACTCCATCGGAAACGGCTGCTAACAGCGGCGGCGAGCTCGTCGACAGACGCTATTACAGGGCGGGCGCGACCTGGGAAGACGACACGCACAGGTCAATGCGGCGATCGCGTACATTGGCCTGGATCGTCAGCGGCGTTTCCGGACTAGTCGCGGTGCTGTCCCTGCTGGCGCTCGTGCTGATCCTTCCGCTCCGACAGTTCGAACCGTATGTTGTCGAGGTCGACAAATCGACGGGCTACCTCGAGATCATGCGCGCGCTGAAGCCTGGAGATTTGTCCCAGAACGAGGCCGTCACGGCGGCCAATCTGGTGCGCTACATCAGAGCCCGCGAAACCTACGATTCGCGTGAACTGAAACAGAATTACGACTTGGCACAGCTCTATTCGACCGGTGCCGCGTCCAAGGATTTGACATGGCTTTTCACGCCTGCAAACCCGCATTCGCTGGACAAGATTTTTGGCCGCAATGTCACTGTCTCGGTCGAGATTAAGTCAGTTTCCCTGCTCAATCGCAACACAGCCTCGGTGCGCTTTGCCACGACGACGCGGCGGGACAATTCGTCCACCACGGACAATTGGGTGGCGGTGATAAAATTCCGCTACACTTCAACGCCGCTCAAGAACGAATGGCGTTTCGACAACCCGCTGGGATTTCAGGTTACGGATTACCGCCGCGACCAGGAATCGGCGCCGGCCGCGGGGAGCCTGCAATGAGATGGCGCGTGAGCCTCGCCCTGTCGGCCACCCTTCTGCTCGGCACGATGCACGGCGCGGCCGCACGCGACGGCCGGATCCGATATGTCACCTTCAACAACGACGACGTGACGTCGGTGCGCGCCGCCCTTGGCATTTCCACCATGGTCGAGCTCAGCCCGACAGAAGTCATCGAAACCGTGTCGGCTGGCGACACGAAAGGCTGGTCGATCATCCCCAAACGCGGATCGCGATTCCTCTTCGTCAAGCCGCTGGAGCGCGATGCGTGGACCAACGTCAACGTGGTCACCAACCGGCGCGTCTATTCCTTGCTGCTGCAGGCGACTGACAATAGCCGTGACCGGGCATCCTTCCAGGTCCGGTTCAAATACCCGGACGAGGATATCAACGCGCGCCTGCTCTCACAGGCCAAGGAGAGCGCCGCCGATCCGGATTTGAAGGAC
The DNA here is from genome assembly GCA_014189435.1 of Mesorhizobium loti. Taxonomy (NCBI): domain Bacteria; kingdom Pseudomonadati; phylum Pseudomonadota; class Alphaproteobacteria; order Hyphomicrobiales; family Phyllobacteriaceae; genus Mesorhizobium; species Mesorhizobium loti. The sequence goes on along the minus strand of CP050294.1, from coordinate 270,117 downwards.
CTGAACTATGCCGATCTCAACTACGACTATGCCTACAAGGGCGACGACAGCCTGAAGCCGCGCACCGTATTCGACGATGGCACCAAGGTGTTTCTGGAGTTCAAGGGTGACATTCCGGCGATTTTCGTGGTCGACGACAAGCGCCATGAGTCGCTGGTCAACGTTCGCACTCAGGGCAAATACACCGTCATCGACAAGGTGGCACGGCAATTCACCCTGCGAGCCGATGGCAAGACGCTCTGCCTCTACAACCGGGCGCGACCCAACGCTACCGATTCCGTCGAGCAAGTCTACGGTCCAACGAAACTGACAGGCGGTTCCACCCTGTTCGGATCCAGGGGAGGGCGGTGATGACCCAGATCGATTATAACCAACTGGACGGCAGCCCGACGGTCGCGCGCCGCGGTGCGGGCGCGGGTACCAGGATCGTCCTGGTCGGCCTCGGCGTAGTGCTGGTAGGCGCGCTGATATGGCTTAACTGGCCCCGGGAGCCTGTATCGCGCGATGTTCGCAGCGATGGCGAGGAAAACTTCAATCCGCCAGAGTTCCGCCCGCCGGCGTTGAACGAACCGCCGCAACCTGCCGACGGCACGATCGACCAGATCGTGGTGCCGCCACCGGCTGACGACCAGAACGGCACGCAACAAGCCGATAATGTCGATCAGACCGTGCAGGAGGGCGCGGATCTCGATGCGCAGCGACGCGCGCTGGAGGCACAAATGGCGGCCGAGGAGGCTCGCCGCAAGGCCGAAGAGGAAGAAGCCCGCCGCAAGGCCGCGGCTGAGGACGAGGCTCGCCGCAAGGCGGAGGCCGCCGAGCATGAAAAAGCGGTGTGGGAACGCCTGCGGTCGAACCAGATGGTGACGAATGATCAAACCGGCTCGACAGATGCCGGCGCCCAGGCGGCGCAGGTCGAAATCGCGCCTGACGGTCAGATCATCCCGGTCCCAGGCGCCGACAGTGATCCCAACAAGGCATTCCTGGCGCAGTCTGAGGCAAGTTCTTCCGGCATCGTCAAAGCCAGGGCCTTCCGACGCACCGATGCGTTGATCCCCGAAGGAACGATCATTCGCGGCTATTTGGAAACCGCTGTTAACACCGACCTTCCCGGCGCAGTGCGCGCTGTCGTGCGTGAGGATGTCTTCTCGCTCGACGGCAGGCGGATCCTCATTCCGAAGGGCTCGCGCCTGACCGGAGAATACCGCTCGGGGCTCGCGCGCGGTCAAAAGCGTGTCTTCATCGTCTGGAACAGGGTCATTCGCTCGGACGGCATTTCCGTCGATATCAAGTCGCCTGGTGCCGACGCGCTGGGCCGCGGTGGCATGGGCGGCCGTGTCGATACGCACTGGGTTGAACGGTACGGTAACGCCATCATGCTTTCCGCCGTTGGCGGCGTCTCTGAATATCTGTCCTCGCTTGGCGACAGCGGCCAAGATGGCCAACAGCGCCAGGTGTCGACGATCGATCCCGTAACCGGTGAGACCACGACCGTAACTTATGGTGGCAATGGCTCGCAGCGCGACGCCCGCGGCATCGCCTTCGACAAGTCATCGACCGCCTTGCAGCAACTCGCGCAGGAGGCGTTTCGCGACACGCAGAACATTGGCCCGACAGTCTACGTCGACCAGGGCACATCGATTGTCGTGCTGGTTCGGCGAGATCTCGATTTCTCGGATTTGTATGCTGATCCCATTCAGGAAGAAGTAGCGCGCCTGAAGGCAGGTGGGCGGCCGAAGTCGGCGATCGATCCGACGCCTCTTTACGCGACGCCAAAGGATCATTTCTATCCGGGCTATGGGAGCCCGGTGAAATGAATGCCGTCCATCCCCTCCCCGACCCTTGGGCGAGAGCCCCTGTCCTGCGCGCTCATCTGGAACCGATATGGCCCTATTTGAACGAAGATACGGTGTCCGAGATTGCAATCAACAGGCCGGGTGCATTGTTCATCGAACGCCTCGGCGCGAAGGAAATGGAGCACGTCGTCAAGCGCGAGGTCACGCCCGGTTGGATTCGCAACATCTCGACTGGCGTCGCCTCGGCGACAAATCAGGTCATCAACGAAGAAAAACCGGTCCTGTCGGCCGCGCTACCCTCGGGCGAGCGCATCCAATGCATCTTGCCGCCCGCGGCTCCCGAAGGCGGGGCGATCTCGATCCGCAAGCAGGTCATCATGGATATGAGCCTTGATGCCTACAAGGATCTCGGCGCATTCGAAAACACGGCGATGGGCAGCGGCCTGGCGCTTTCAAGCGAAGAAAAGCGACTTGTCGAAATGCTGCACGACACGTCGCCGATGGAGTTCCTGCAGTACGCGGTGCGCAACCGCGTCTCGATCGTCGTTTCAGGTGGTACGTCGACCGGCAAGACGACGTTCTTGAATGCGCTCTTGAAGGAGATCCCGGCTCATGAACGGATCATCACGATCGAAGACACCCGCGAACTGAGGCTGCCGGCTCCCAACAACGTCACCCTGATAGCTTCGAAGGGCGACCAGGGCCTTGCCAAAGTCTCTGCGCAACAGCTGCTGGAAGCCTCGCTTCGCATGCGGCCCGACCGTCTGCTATTGGGCGAGTTGCGCGGCGCTGAAACCTTCGCGTTCCTCCAGGCGATCAATACCGGCCACCCTGGTTCGCTCACGACCGTCCATGCCAATTCCGCCCGGTCCGCCTACGAGCGGCTGGCGCTGATGGTCATGCAGGGCAGTTCAGGCCTCTCACGAAGCGAAATCCTCGACTACCTGCGCGAGGTCATCCCGGTGGTCGTCCAGATGGTCCGCACCGAAGGCGGACGACGCGGCATCAGTGAGATCAAGTTCACCAAGGCCGAGACGATCTAGCGGGCCCCATCCATGCAGAAAATCGCAACAGCAATTTTCATGGTGCTCATGGCGATGGTCTTGGGCGCCCTGGTCTTCACGGTCGCCTATGCCGCGACAGATTGGTACCGGACTGGCTCCCACGTCCTGTTCGACCGGTTAAACGCCAGTCCCTTGCCGGTCGTTCGTCAGGCCTGGTCGGACACGATGGCGGGGAATTTTGGCCGGATAGAATATGCCGTTGCGGCGGGAGCATTAGGGTTTCTCTTGCCGCTGGTCGGCCTATTTCTCATGCGCCCGAGAAAGCGCAATGACTCTCGCTTCATGACTATGAGCGACGTATCAAAAACCGGCCTGGCGAAAGTTGGCGGCGTCTTCGTCGGTCGAGCCGGCGGCAGGCTTGCCGAAATTTTGTCGCCTGGCCGCGATCAGCGGTCCGGCAAGATTCACTTGACCCGGCGCAAGCTGATCGGCGGCAAGAAACTGTGGGTTGATGGCGATGATGTCGGCGGCTTCGTCATAGGGCCGCCGCGCTCCGGTAAGGGCACGTCTCTCATCATCCCGAACGCCTTGACCTGGCCGCATTCGCTCGTGGTTCTCGACCTGCGGGGCGAGACCTATGCAGCGACTGCTGGTTACCGTTCGACCATGAGCCGCGTGGTGCGTTTCGCGCCGGCTGATCCGGACGGGAATACCGCATGCTACAATCCGATGGACTTCATCTCGCTGGACTCAGCCCAGCGCGACATCGACCTTCGCAACATCGCTGCGGCACTGTTTCCGCGCCCTCCTTCGAACGCGGATCCCTATTGGGTCAACGATGCCCGCCTCCTCTTTACCGGCATCGCGTCCTTCGTCATGGAATCGCATGCGATCCCGAACGAGAGGAAGACCTTCTCTACAATCCTCGAGATTATGAACGGTGCCGAGCAGCCACTCCTGGAGTTCATCGGCTCGCTACGCGAGGAACGCCGCCGCGAATGCTCGCATTTTACGCTGCAAACCCTGCTGCCATATTTCGAAATGTCTGAGCGGCAGTTTTCCGGAATCTACGCCGGCGTACGCACCGGCATGGCTCCCTTTCTCAACGAGCGTCTGATGCGAGCTACGTCGCGCAGCACGTTCGATATTCGCAACCTCAAGTGCGACCGGATTTCTCTCTATCTCGACGTGCGGCGCGAGCAGATTACGTCGCTTGGACCGTTGTTCAACGTCCTGATTACGCAGATGATGAATTTCATGTCGGAAAGTCTGCCGCAGCCTGGCGAGCATCCGGTGCTTGTGCTGCTCGACGAATTCCAAAACCTCGGCAAGCTCGAGAACGTGACCGAAATGGCGAGCGTGCTTGGCGGCAACGGCGTTTCCATGTGGTTTTTCGTGCAGTCGCTGAAGGCGGTAGACGAAATCTATCGCCAGGAAGGGCGCAAGACGCTCATCAACGCTGCTCGTGTGCAGATCTTTTTTGGTGCGCAGGACGCTGACGATCTGCGCTACGTTTCCGAGCAGCTCGGCGAAACGTCGCACGTGCAAAAGGACGTGACGCGCACCAAGACAACATTGTTCGACACTTATTACACGCGCTCTGAGCATCGCAAGGAAGTGCGGCGGCCCTTGATGCGGCCAGATGAAATCCGCACGCTCGACAAGAACAAGGTCATCATATTGCCGCGTGGGGAACTGCCGATCCTCGGCACGCGCAATTTCTATTTCGCCGACGGCCAGCTCGCTAAACGCGCGTTCATGCCTCTGCCAGCCTCTGTCGACGTTTCGCGCACGAAAAGCCCTACATTGGACGCTACCGCGGCGGTTCCATCTCCTGCGCTCCCGACGATTGTGCCGAAGGCGCCCACCTACCGCTCAGGCCTTATGCAAACCCGGCTACGGCGCGGCGCGACATTTGCCGCAAAGGCAGGCCGTATAGCTCCGCCTCCGGGCCGGCGCGCAATTGTAAAAGAAAGACTGAAAGCAACCGACGCTGCAGCCGTCCCGGCTTGTGCCGCCATAGATTTTTCCGCTTTGGCAGCCAAAGCGGTGACAACACGCATAGCGCCGGACAAAGAAGCGGCGGTTGCGGCAATCCTGAACAAGGTGCGTTCACTGCGCTCCACCGCATCCGACACCGAGACTTTCGATCGAAATCTGAGCATCGTCGAAGATGCTTTGCCTGATCTAGTCGATTAGCCGAGCAATCTACGGCGATCGCCGACAACGAGCCTCCCGCCCAACCGCACAGGCCGCATTTGGTGCGCCAGCAGCCACGGAATCGCTGTTGCGTCAAGGTGAGATGAACCTTGGCGTCGCGTTCCTCGTGCCCTGCGTTGCGCATTCATTGCTGCGGCTCGTCAGCGGGAACTTTCAAAATGGTAGCCATGTAAAGCGCGGTGAATATCGGGTCGGCGGTCGAGACAATCCGAGCCGAATAGATGGCGTGCGTCCCCACCGCGTCGAGCATGACGATGCTGCCGATCTGTTTTGACAGGTCGAGCGGAGCAAACGGAGCGTCCGGGCTGGCGGAAGACACCGGTACTTCAAGGCTCACAAGCGGATCATTGTCTTTTGTGGAGAGGAGCACCAGCAGAGCTCCTGCGGGCGTGACATAGCCCACGTAGCATTCCTTGACGACCAACGGCGCGCAGAGCTTCGGGCGGGCGTTTTCCGCCGACCGGGAGTATCCGGCAGGCGCCAAAAATGCGGATGCCATGGTAGCAATCCCGAAACGTATCGTTCTGGACGTGTTCAACATCTCTCACCGAGGCGACTTAAAAACGGCGACTAAGGCACCGAATTGACGGCACTCGTTATCAATCTATACCCTGGTGATGTCTGCCATTTGTCCAAATTCTTACAGATATGTAAAGTGCTGCCACGTGCATTATTACAAAACCGTAATTTTGCAGACAGGTTGAGGTGAAGTCCCTTCCCTATCATGGCAACTGCTTTCGGCTCACCGAAAGGCACCCAGGTCGGCGGTGACCGGCCAAAACAAGGAGATTGCGCATGAAGACCCGAACCCTCGTCCTCGCCTTGGGCACACTAATCCTCGCCAGCCAGGCACCGTCTGCATTCGCGGCCAACGTGCCTTGTGAGGAAGCCCTCAAGTCGCTGCGTGCAGCTGAAGACAAAGCCAAGGTGAGTGATGCCGACAAGGCCAAGATTACCGATCTGGAGACCAAGGGCATCGAGCGCTGTAACGCGGACGACGATAAACGCGCCGACGATTTTTTCGCCCAGGCGATGAAGGTCATGGGCAAGTAGCCCGGAAACGACGCACAGCCAACCACAGGATAGACCCATGCCCCTCCCCGCCACTCTGCCCGCGCCAACGCCCGCCAACCGGGTGCCCGAGGTCACGGTCGACTTCTGGCTGATCAAACTCATGGCCGTGACCATGGGTGAAACGGCCGCCGACTATCTCGCCGTCAATCTCGGTCTTGGCCTCACCGCCACCTCGCTCATCATGACCGGTGTCCTGTTGGTCGCCCTGGTTCTCCAATTCGCGCACAAACGCTATGTACCATGGGCTTACTGGCTGGCAGTTGTGCTCATCAGCGTGGTGGGAACCTTGGTCACCGACAACCTCGTCGATAACTTCGGCGTGCGGCTCGAAACCACGACGATCGCGTTCAGCATAGCGCTCGCTGCCACATTCGCGGTCTGGTATGCCAGCGAACGAACCCTCTCGATTCACAGCATCACCACGACACGACGCGAAGCCTTCTACTGGCTGGCGATCCTGTTCACGTTCTCGCTGGGCACGGCGGCGGGCGACCTGGTCGCCGAAACCTTCGACATGGGCTACCTGACCACCGGCCTGCTGTTCGGGGGCGTGATCGCGCTGATCACGTTTGCCTACTACGTCCTCAAGTTCAACGGCATCCTCGCCTTCTGGCTAGCCTATATCCTGACGCGGCCCTTGGGTGCGTCGTTTGGAGATCTGCTTTCGCAACCGCGTGAATATGGCGGCTTGGGCTTTGGGACTACCGTGACAAGCGTCATTTTCCTTGGCTGTATTGTCGCGCTGGTCCTTTACATGAGCATGAAGAGAGGTTCCGTTCCGGCCGAACAAGTTGTGCTCGAACCCAACTAAAGCCTACCTGAAGGCGTAACCTCGCGCTCGATGGTGGCCCGTAACGCCACCATCGATTTACTTTTTCCATTTTAAGAGACGCATCGCCGTCGGGCGTATTATACTTAGCTCAGTAAATATATAAAGGAGTTTCAAAAAGATGCGGATACTCCTCCTGGAGGATGACGTGAGGACGGCCCAATATATATTGAAGGGCCTATCCGAGGCCGGCCACGTTTGCGATGTTTTGAATGACGGGCACGACGCCTTGTTCGCAGCAACACGGGACGCCTACGATGTGATCGTGGCGGACCGGATGGTTCCTGGCCTGGACGGCCTCTCGATGGTCCGGGCCGCCCGCGCGGCTGGCGTTCGTACACCGACGATTTTTTTGACCTCGGTCGGGGGCGTCGACGACCGTGTCGAAGGCCTCGAAGCCGGCGGTGACGATTACCTGGTCAAGCCCTTTGCCTTTTCCGAGCTGCTCGCTCGCATTCATGCCCTTGGGCGCCGGCCGGCAGCGCACGAACAGAAAACCATCCTGCGGGTTGCCGATCTCGAGATGGACCTGATCATGCGCCGTGTGACCCGGCAGGGTCAGACAATCGACCTGCAGCCGCGGGAATTCAGCCTGCTGGAGGTCCTGATCCGCGGGGAAGGACGGGTTATCACCCGAACGATGCTGCTCGAGCGCGTCTGGGATTTCCATTTCGATCCCAAGACCAGCGTGGTCGAAACCCACATCAGCCGGCTGCGGGCCAAGATCGACAAGCCCTTTGATCCCCCTCTCATCCACACCGTGCGCAACACCGGCTACAGCCTGCATGCGCCGGTTTAGCCTGCTGCGCAGCACCCCGTTCCGGCTGGCCTTGACGTTTGCCTTCCTGTTCGTGCTGGCTTTCGTGTTCTCGGGCGGGATTGTCTATCGCCTGATGAGCGTCAATCTCGCAGATCGCCTCGACGGGTCCATTAGGGAAACCTATTCGGTGGTGGCGGCAACCTATGCAGAGAATGACCTGGAAGATCTGACTGCCGCGGTCGACAGCCATGCCAACCTGAGTTCGCGCAACGAGCAGCTGTTTTCACTCACCGGCCCGGATGGCCGCCATCTGGCCGGCAATTTTCTCGCAACGGCGCTTCCGGAGGGGTTCTCGATTATTGGGGCACCGGGGCCTGGCGTGGCGGCCGATGCCCGCTACAGGGCCTATTCGGGTAAGATCGGTGGGAACAGGCTGACGGTCGCCTTCAGCCTGTCCGAAACCGAGGATCTGGAAGAGATCGCGCTGATGAGCTTCGGCTGGGGAACGGTCCTCATCACGGGGTTGGCCATCACCGGCGGCGCGCTGCTCGCGTCCCGCGTCCAGCGCCGCCTGGATGGTATTGCCGCAACGATGGTTGACGTCTCGCATGGCCGGCTTAGCGCCCGTATTCCGCTGATTGGCAACGGGGACGACATCGATGATGTTTCGACCCAGATCAACGCCGCTCTCGACCGCCTGTCGGCCCTTGTCGATGGCATGAAGCAGGTCAGTGCCAACATTGCCCATGATCTCAAGACGCCGCTCAACCGCCTGCAGATGATCCTCAACGTCGCGATGGAGAAAACCGAATCGGGCCAGACGGTAGAGGCGGAAGTTGGGGAGGCGCTCGCCGAAAGCCATGAAATCAACGAGACCTTCGACGCGCTCCTGCGCATCGCCCAGATCGAGGCTGGCGCCCGCAAGGCCCGGTTTGAACGCGTGGATCTCGACGAGATTGTCGGCGCTATAGCGGACGTTTACACAAGCGTTGCGGAAGACGACGCAAAGTCGTTGTCGCTCGCAAGCGCCAAGGCCGCCGGGACCGCCCAGATCCACGGCGATCGGGAACTGCTGGCGCAACTGTTTGCCAATCTGGTCGAGAATGCCTTGCGACATTGTCCCAACGGCACGCTTATCAACCTATCTACCCGCCGTCGTGGCGGCAGCGTGGTGGCAACGGTTGCTGACAATGGCCCAGGAATACCGGCCGAAGAGCACGACAAGGTTTTTCAACGGCTCTATCGACTTGACACAAGCCGCTCTACGCCCGGCAGCGGCCTTGGGCTTAGCCTCGTTCGAGCCATAGCCGATTTACACAACGCCACCATCATTCTCGAAGATTGCCGGCCAGGCCTAGCGGTTGTCGTGACCTTCCCTGCCGCTGAAACCGCGGCCTGAAGAGACCCGGCAAGTGTTTCTGGAAACTTACAGATCGGTATGAGCGCGGCGACCTGCTCGTAAGCTTGCTGCGTTAGTTTGGACGCAATGCACTTTAATCGGGAAAGGCCGCAACAATGAAACACATCCTGCCGACAGTGATGGTCGCGATGACACTTGGACTGGCGAATGTAACGGGGGTGGTCGGTATTTCCGCAGCAGTCGCTGCGGAAACGGCGGTTCCGGCCGAGAAAAACCCGCCCGGTGACATTCCTGATTCCCAGGTCTTTATCGACTATGCCTCGCCGCAAGGCTTCACCATGAAGGTGCCGGAGGGCTGGGCAAGGTCGGACAAGGCCGATGGCGCAAGCTTTGTCGACAAGCTGGATGGGGTCGTCATGTCCGTGGTGCAAGCGACGAGCGCCCCCACCGTCGCGAGCGTCAAGGCGGATGTCGTTCCAAAGCTCGAAGCCAGCGGTCGCGCCATCAAGGTGACCGCGGTGAAGCAAGTCAAGCTGCCGGCGGGGCTCGCGATCCGTATCGTCTATACGTCGAACTCCGAGCCGAATGCGGTGACCAACAAGCAGGTTCGCCTGGAAAACGAGCGCTACCTCTATTTCAAGGACGGCAAGCTGGTCACGCTCGACCTCTATGCCCCCAAGGGCGCGGACAATGTCGACCAGTGGCAGCTGATGTCCACCTCATTGCGGTGGAAATGAAATGCACGCGCTCGAGGCGCACGAACTCTACCGGTTCTTCCATGTTGGTGACGACGAGACGGCTGCGCTGCGCGGGGTAAGCCTCCACCTGGCGCCCGGCGAAATCGTTGCCCTGGTCGGGCCTTCGGGCAGCGGCAAGTCGACCCTGCTGTCCTGCGTGACAGGCCTGGACGAACCCGACGGTGGCCATGTCGAGGTATCCGGCCGGCGCCTGACCCGGCGCTCAGAGGCCCAGCGCTCGCGCATCCGCGCCGCCAGTTTTGGCATCCTCCAGCAATCCGGCAATCTGTTCGGACATTTGAGCGTCGAACAGAACCTGCGCCTGCAAATGCTGCTGTCGGGCAAGCCAGACGAGGCCCGTATCGGCCCCTTGCTGGATAGTGTCGGGCTTGCACACCGCGCCAGGGCCTTTCCCATCCATCTTTCCGGCGGGGAAACGGCGCGGGCGGGTCTCGCCGTGGCGTTGGCCGCGAATCCGCCAATCCTGGTTGCCGACGAGCCAACCGCCGAGGTCGACCCCGACACGGAATCAAGGCTAATCCGGCACTTCGAAGCAAGGCGCGACGCGGGATTGGCGACATTGCTGGCCACACACAGCCAAGCGCTGGCGCGGAAGGCCGACCGCGTAATCCGTCTGAAGGACGGGAGAGTCGAAGATGAATGAGGTGCTCGTTGTCGGCAAAGGCATCGGCCGCGAATTTCAGGACGCAGACGCAGGTCGAACCGTTGTCCTGCGTGATGTCGACTGCGAGATCGTTTCGGGGGCGCGTATCGCCCTGGTAGGGCCTTCCGGCAGCGGCAAGACCAGCCTGCTGCATATCCTCGGCGGGCTGGACAGGCCGACCACAGGCACTGTCGAATGGCCAGGACTTGGATCATTCGATGAACTCAGACCGCGGCAGATCGGCCTCGTCTTCCAGTCGCCCAGCCTGTTTCCGGCCCTCACCGTCGCGCAGAATGTCGGCCTGCCGATGGTCCTTGCCGGCGAAGGGGCGGCCGCGGACAGGACTGCCTCGACATTGCTGGAGTCATTCGGCCTCGCCGGGCTCGCCGACAAGCTACCCGACGAATTGTCCGGCGGACAGTCACAACGCATCGCCATGGCCCGCGCTCTCTCGATCGGACCGAAACTCGTGCTGGCCGATGAACCGACGGGGCAGCTGGACAGCATGACCGCCCAACTTTTCTTCGACACGGTGCTCCGTTTTCTTGACGGGACGGGCATTGCCCTGGTGGTCGCGACGCATGATGACGCCGTGGCGGCACGGATGGCGACGCGCTGGATCATGGAGCACGGCCGGCTTGTCACCCCGCGATCCCAAGGCGGTGGGGCATGATCCTTCTGCTCTGGGTTCGGGGCGTTCTTGCCCGCCGTTTGCTGCGCGTTGCTGGCGCGGCGGCAGGCATCGCTGTTATGGTGGCTCTGCTTGCGGCAATGGCGCTGTTCCTGGCCAATGCCAGCACATCGATGACGGCGCGCGCCGTCATGGCGGTGCCGATCGACTGGCAGGTCCAGATGATCTCCAGCGCCGATCCTGCGTTGGTCAGCAAAGCGCTGGTCGAAACCCCGGGGGTGAAGGCTATTCACCAAGCCCGCTACGCCGATGTCGCGGGTTTCGAAGCGCAGGCTGGAGGTACGACGCAAACCACCGGGCCAGGCCAGGTCGTTTCCTTTGACAACGGCTACGCCGATGACTTTCCGGCTGAGGTCCGACCACTATCCGGCAAGGCGGACGGCGTGCTCGTCGCCCAACAAACGGCGGCCAACCTGCATGTCGGCCCCGGCGACCTGGTGTCGATCAAGCGGATCGGCTTGCCGCCGGTCGAGATCAAGATTGCGGGCGTCATAGATCTTCCCGACGCTGATTCCCTCTTCCAGACGGTAGGCTTGCCGCCGCAGGCGGCCCCACAGGCGCCGCCCGACAATGTGCTTATTCTGCCGCAGGCAGAGTGGCAGCAGTTGTTCGACCCGCAGCTGAAGCTGCGTCCCGACACCGGGCGACTGCAATGGCATGTGCGGCTGGACCGCGAGGCGCTCCCCGCCGACCCTGTCAATGCCTATACTTATGTCACCGGGGCGCAGCGGAACCTGGAGGCGAGAACAGTCGGCCAGGTCCTTATCGCAGACAATCTGAGCGCCCGCCTGGACGCCATCCGCGCGGATGCGCTCTATGCCTCGGTCCTGTTCCTGTTTCTCGGCCTGCCGGGGATTGCGCTGGCCATAGCATTGACCTTCGCCGTGACATCTTCCGGCGCGTCACGCCGGCGCCTGGAGCAGGCGCTGCTGCGCATGCGGGGCGCGACAATGTCAACAATCCTGTCCCTCTCCGCGAGCGAAGCTGTGATGGCGGCGCTTGCGGGCACCGCGATCGGCTTGGCCGCTACATTGCTCTTTGCTCTGGCCGTCCCCGGCCTGACGGGCTCGATAAGCGCCAGCGGGTCGATCATCCTACCCATTGCCATGTTCGGGCTGCTGGTGGGCATCGTCGCCTTCCTGCTGCCCGCGTGGCGCGATGCGAGGTGGCTGAACGTCAACGCGTCGCGGCATAGCGTCACCCGCGGAACGGTCCCGCTGTGGCAGCGCCTGTGGCTCGACTGCCTGCTGCTTGCCGGCGCCGGGTTCTTCTTCTGGCTGTCGGCCAGTACGGGCTACCAGATCGTGCTGGCACCGGAGGGGGTGGCGGCAACCTCGGTCGACTACAAGGCCTTCATCGCCCCTGCCCTGTTCTGGCTGGGCATGGCGCTCCTGACCATGAGAGTGTCCGGCATGGTTATCGCGCACAACGGCCGGCCCTTGCGGACGCTGATCACTCCTGCGGCCGGCCCTCTCGCGCCAATCGTGGCCGCCACCTTGTCGAGACAGTCGGGTCGCCTGACAGTTGGCATCGCAATGACGGCACTGGCCATCTCGTTTGCCACATCGACCGCAATCTTCAACACCACCTACAATGCGCAGTCGCGTATCGACGCCGAGCTGACAAACGGATCCGATGTCACCGTTTTCGGTACGTCCGACCAACCGGCCGGAACGCACCGGGCGACGCTGGCCGCGCTGACGGATGCGCTGGCGGTCGAGCCGATGCAGCACCGTTTTGCCTATGTCGGCGCCGACCTGCAGGATCTTTTCGGCATCGATCCGGGCGGCATCCAGCGTGCCACCAGCCTCTCGGATGCGTATTTCAGCAACGGCAGCGCGGCCGACACCCTGGCCCAGCTTGCCGCCAACCCCGACGGCATCCTGGTGTCGGAAGAAACGGTTCAGGATTTCCAGCTGCAAATGGGGGACACACTCAATCTCCGCCTGATCGATGCGCGGGATCACCAATACCATCCCGTGGCCTTCAAATTCATCGGTGTCGCGCGCGAGTTTCCGACAGCGCCGAAGGACTCCTTCCTCGTCGCCAATGCCGCCTACGTCGCGCGCATGACCGGGTCGGACGCATCGGAGTATGTGCTGATGCGGGCGAGGTCGGATGCCTCGGCATTAGCACGTCAGGTTTCCTCCGTGCTTGGCTCCGATCCCTCGCTCAAGGTCAGGGATATCGGCCAGGCGGCCCATCTCATCGGGTCGAGCCTGACCGCTGTCGACCTGGGCGGGCTCACCGCGATCGAGCTTGGCTTTTCGGTGGTCATGGCCGCTGCGGCCGCCGGGTTGATGCTGGCGCTGGGTTTCGCAGAGCGCCGGCGGCCGTTTGCGATTCTCGCCGCCATCGGCGCCAGGCCGCATCAGCTGGCCGCGTTTCTGTGGAGCGAAGCGCTGTTGATCTTCGCTGGCGGACTGGTCTTTGGCCTCGTCTCAGGCATTCTCACGGCGTGGATGCTGGTCAAGCTGCTGACCGGCGTGTTCGATCCCCCTCCCGAGGGACTGTCGATTCCTTGGCTGGATCTGGGGGTCGTTCTTGCCCTCGTTGCGATCTCCGTCGCGGCGGCAGTGCTGACGGCGAGGCGGCCTTCCGACAAGGCTGCAGAACAGCTTAGAGACATTTGACGCTCGAATTACCGAATCGTAAGCCGTTGGACAGTTTCCTGACAACTCCATCACATAGGTTCATCGTGTTCCTCTCGCCGAAGAGAGGCCATGATCGGACTGCGAGGCGCAGCCGATCGCTTGAGGCCAAGGAGCCGCGGCTCCTTAGGTCCCGACAACACAAAGGAAACGACCATGAAGAAAACAGTCATCGCGACTGCAATGCTGCTCGCCGTCGCATCGGCGACCGGGGCGTTTGCCAAGGCAACCACCGGTACGATCACCAGCGTCGACAAGAATGGGGATTCAATCACGCTGTCCGACGGGCAAACCTTCACCCTCCCGGAAGGCATTGAAGCCGAGACGTTGAAAGTCGGCGAGAAGGTGAGTGTCACCTACACCACCAAGGCCGGAAAACTGTCGGTATCGAGCATTCATCAGGCCAAGTAGCCTCGCGAAACCAAAGAATCGGGCTGGCAGAGCCAGTCCGATTCCTCTGTCTGACTGTCACAATCGTGTAACAGACATTTCGGATAGTCAGCCCGGTAGCAGACACTACAACTGTGCCGGACAACGCCCGACAATGACACACGATACCCCAGCGGAGACGCTGGTTGCCTTCGATACACGAGTCCAGGCCGCGCTTAACAGCTTGCCGCCGGCCGAGCAGCGCATGGCACGGTTCTTCGTCGATCAGAAGCAGTCGGTGCTTCTGGGCTCGGCGGCCGAGATCGCCCAGCTGGCCGGCACCAGCGACGCGACCGTCGTGCGAACAGCGCGTTCGCTTGGTTTTGAAAGCCTCTCCGCGCTCCGTCAGATGCTGCTGTCGGATCTCACTGGCACGCCATCCCCCGGCAAGCGCCTGGCGCGTACCTTGAAGGAGGCCGGCGATGACGGCGCCGGGGCGTTGCGGCACGTGATCGACCTCCATGAGAGCGTACTCGACGTACTCAAGCGTCCGGAGATGGCTGCCGCCTTCGAGCGCAGCGTCGACATTCTGGCACGAGCCAGTCGCCGCCATGTCTTCGGCATCGGCCCGTCAGGCGCCATGGCCGACTATGCCAGCCTGCAATTCAACCGGATCGGCCTGCCGACCAGCGCCCTGTCGGTCTCGGGAATTGCGCTCGCCGACCGCTTGCTGTGGCTTGGCAAGGGCGATGCCGTGCTGATGATGGCCTACGCGCCGCTTTATCGAGAGGTCGAGATCGTCCTTGAACAGGCCATGCAGCTCGGCGTTCCGGTCGTGCTGATCAGCGACAATCTGGCTTCGCTGGTTTCCGGCAAGGTGGCGGAAACGCTCCCGGTTCCGCGCGGCAAAGCCGATCATCTGGCCATGCATGGCGGCACGATCGTTCTCATCGAGGCGATGATCATCGGGCTGGCGAAGCGCAACAGCGAAGCCGCCTTTGACAGTCTTGAACGGTTGAGCTCGCTGCGTGGCTCAATTGATAAAGCGTGGACAAAACAGGAGTTCGCAAGAATAGTACGAATAACTCGCGAAAATGACACAAAACATTCAAAGTAAATTGGCATGATATGATGGGAAGTGTTGTGCCCATTGATAAACTACTGGAGAACAAGATGAAAATCCGTACGACATTCTGCCTTGCTATTGGCTTGAGCGCGCTTTCCCTGGCAGCGCCTGCTTCGGCATCCGACCTGGTGCTCTACGACGCGCTCGATTTCGCCGGCCCAGTGGCAAAGGCGTTCCAGGCCAAGACCGGGCTCACCGTCGACGTCGTCGAGCCCGGTAGCACCGGCGAGACGCTGGGCAAGATCGCCGCGGAAGGCGACAACCCGCAATTCGACATCGTCTGGCTCGATGGCTCCGCCGTCATGGAGCGCATGGCGGCCGACCATGTGCTGCAGGCCGTCCCACCGCAGCCTACGACAAGGTGGCCTTCACCGATCTCGGCAAGTCGCTGATCCCGCAAAGCCGCGCCTTCCTGCCGACTGGCACCAGCACCACTGCCATCGAGGTCAACACCAAGAAGGTGCCGGCCGACAAGATGCCCAAGTCCTGGGCCGATCTTCAGTCCTTCCCCGGCAGCGTCGCGGCCAAGGATCCCAATCTGTCAGGCCCTGCCTATCAATGGCTGGCCGGCTTCTTCCAGACCAACGGTCTCGATGCCGGCAAGGCTCTGTTGGCCAAAACCCTGACCAACAAGACGCTGTCGGGCCTGTCGAGCGGAGGCAAGGTGAACAAGGCCGTGCTGACAGGCGATGCCTCGGTCGGCATCAACCAGGACAGCGCCATCTTTTCGAAGATCGCTGCCGGCGAACCCGTCGTCGCGGTCTATCCGAGCGAAGGTTCGGTATCGCTGCCGCAAGGCCTCGGCATCAGCGCCAATACCCAGCACATGGACGCGGCGCAGAAATTCATCGATTTCGTTACCAGCGCCGAAGGCCAGGCCGCCATGCAGAACGGCGACGACACGGACTTCTTCTACATCCCGATCATCAAGGGCATCAACGCCAAGCCCGGCCGCGAAACCAACATTACCTACACGCATCTTGACGACGCCGCAGCCTCCGCCCACGAGACTGAGTGGAAGCAGTGGTACAAGGACAATTTCGTCCGGTGATCCGGCTGTTTGATCCCAGGCTGTCCTGGCAATGACGATCCTCCAGCATACCGGCGCCGCGGCTTTGGTCCGCGGCGCCGGCGCCGGAAAGCTGCCGCTAGGCGGCCTGCCGGCGCTCGTCCGCTGTGGCGGACCGCTTGCCATCTACGCCGTCTTTGCCCTGCTGATCGGGTTGCCGCTTGCCTTGGTGCTGGTCCAGGCGGTCATACCTGGCCTGTTCGCCGCGCAAGGGGCCAGCAACGCCTTGAGCCTCGAGCCCCTGGCGCGTGTTTTCAGCTCGCCCTCTGTCGCCGGATCGGTTCTGCATTCGCTCGAACTCGGCATGCTCGTCGCCTTCACCACGACGGCTTTGGGCGGCGCTTTCGCGATCCTCGTCCAGCGCTGCGACATTCCCCTGCGAACAACGATTTCCGCGGTGCCGTGGCTGGTTTTCCTGACGCCGTCCTACCTGAAGGCACTCGCCTGGGTGCTGCTGATGTCGCCCGGCGGCTATCTTGCGCAGTTCGGCTTGCTGCCGTCCTGGCTGGGCGCGTCGTTTTTTGGGCTGGCCGGCCTGGTGTTCGTCCATACGCTCAGCCTGTTCCCGCTGGCGGCCTTTATCACCGGCAGCGCGCTGGCCGGACTGGGCTGCGAGCTGGAAGATGCCGCGCGGCTTTCCGGCGCTAGGCCGCTGAGGATCTGGCTGCGCATCAACGGCCCCTTGCTGGCGCCAGCTATCGCCCTGAGTTTCATCGCCACCTTCGCCGAGGTGCTGTCCGATTTCGGCCTTGCCTCGACCATTGCCAGAATGTCGAATTTCGGTGTCCTGACCTACGGCATTTACGCGGCCGCCAGCGACTATCCCGTCGACTTTCCCGCTGCCGGCGCCCAGGCTCTCGTCCTGCTCGGTCTTGTCCTGCTCGTCGTCGTGGCCGACCGGCTGTTGCGTCGCCGCGCCGACCCGCGCCTGATTTCGGGCCGCGCCAGGCCGGCCCGGCTCTACAATCTCGGCACATGGCGCTGGCTCACCATG
Source organism: Mesorhizobium loti (assembly GCA_014189435.1). Classification (NCBI taxonomy): domain Bacteria; kingdom Pseudomonadati; phylum Pseudomonadota; class Alphaproteobacteria; order Hyphomicrobiales; family Phyllobacteriaceae; genus Mesorhizobium; species Mesorhizobium loti. The sequence goes on along the minus strand of CP050294.1, from coordinate 252,776 downwards.
GCGGCGGCGCTTGCCATTGCCTTCCTGGCGCTCGCCCTGCCGCTCGCCGCGATCGCGGCGCGCGCGCTGACGCAAACGCTGGGCCATGGCCTGATCTGGAGCAATGTCACCACGGTCAATGTGGTGGCCGCGCTTAGCCCGAACACGGCGGCCAATGACGGTCTGCTGCGCAGCCTCGGCTATGCCGGGCTGGCGGCGGTCATCGCCAGCGCGCTTGCCCTGCTGTTGTCGGCACAGCTCGACCGTGCGAGCCCGGTCCTGCGCACCGCGGTCGTCGGCCTGTCGCTGGGCGCGGTGGCGATACCGGGCATCGTGCTCGGCTTCGGCTACATCCTCGTCTGGAATCGCCTGCCGGGTTTCCGTGACTGGCCGTTTCCGCATTATGGCGATGGCTCGCTGCTGGTCATGGGCTATGTCGCGGCGGCCCTTCCCTATTGCCTGGTGGTGATCCTTTCGGCCATCGGCCAGCTGGCGCCGAGCCTGACGGACGCAGCGCGCCTGCAGGGCGTCGGGACAATCCGGCGATTGCTGGCGATCACCTTACCGCTGATCCTGCTGAGTGTGGTGACGGCCTTCCTGTTGACGTTCATCCGCACCGTGTTCGAACTGCCGATCTCGCAGATGCTCATTCCCCAAAGCGGCCCACCAGCGCCGACGCTTATCCTGAAACTGTTCAGCCATGACCGGGACGGACTGGCATCGGCCATCGCGCTGGTCGCCATGGCGGCCGCGGGTATAGGCGCGGCCGTAGTCTGGTATCCGCTTCAGCGGTTCGTCAAACCGCGCCGAAGTGCCGGGCATGTTGATGCCGGTAGCAGTTCCACCGCCACAGCGGGAACCTTGTCATGACCGCTTCCCTGCATTGCGCCGGCATTTGCAAGTCGCTCGGTGGCCGCGCCGTCCTGACCAACCTCGATCTCAAGATCGACGCTGGCGAGGTGGTATCCCTTCTCGGCGCCAGCGGCTCCGGCAAGACCACGCTGCTGCGCATCATTGCCGGGCTGGTCGAGCCCGAAAAAGGGTCGATCACGTTGGACGGACGTGTCGTGTGGAGCGAAAAGTCGGTAATACCGCCCGAAAAGCGACGGATCGGCATGGTCTTCCAGGACTATGCGCTGTGGCCGCACATGACGGTCGCCAACAATTTGGCCTTCGGGCTCAAGGCACAGCGGCTTTCGGATCACGAGATCGCCCAGCGGCTGAACCATGCGCTCGACGTCACCCGTCTTGCCCCCTACCGGGATCGCTATCCGACGGAATTGTCCGGTGGCCAGCAGCAGCGCGTCGCCATCGCGCGTTGCCTTGCCGCCCGGCCAGCGCTGATGCTGTTCGACGAGCCGCTGAGCAATCTCGACGCGGCACTGCGCGAGGACATGCGCATCGAGATGATGGAGCTGGTGCGCCGCGAAGCCATCACCGTCGTCTATGTGACGCACGACCAGGCGGAGGCGATGGCCGTCTCCGACCGCATCGCCATCATGCGAGCCGGCGAGATCGTCCAGTTCGACACGCCACGGGCAATCTACGAAGCACCCGCCGATTCCTTCGTCGCCAGCTTCATCGGCGGCTTTTCGATCGTCCGCGGGCAGGTCCGTGACGAATTGTTCAAGATCGCCGACAGCGACGCCGAAACGGTGCGCACGCCGGGCGCCCGCTCCGGTGCCGGCATGCTGGTCATTCGCCCCGAGGATGCGCGTCCGGCCGACGCCTATCCGGACAACCGCCTGCAAGGCAGGGTTCTGTCGAGCGCCTTCCAGGGCCGATGCTGGCGGCTGGCGGTCGATCTGGGGCCGCAGCGCGTGCGGCTCGACTGGCCCGAAGCGCCGCCGGTTGGGGCCTCGCTTACCTTTTCGCTGCCGCCGGACCGGTGTGTGGTGCTGGTCGCATAGGTCTATATAGACCCAAGACCAAGGCACCCCCTTCCCAATTCAGATTATCCACGTTACCGCAATTGCGCCGAGCAGGGCGGGCGGCATGACTAGAACGCCGAGCCTCAGGAACGTCCAGCCGCCGACCGTGAGGCCTTCGCGGCGGAGCGCGGTGAGCCACAGGATCGTGGCCAGCGAGCCGGTAACCGACAGGTTGGGCCCGAGATCCACACCGATCAGCACGGCGCGGACGACCTGGTCCGGCACGTGGGCGGCCTGCACCGCGTGACCAGCAATCAGCCCGGCCGGCAAATTGTTCATCAGGTTGCAGCCGAGGGCGACCGCCACGCCGGCGACCCATGCCGTCCACCCGGCCGCCCGTTCGGCGCCTTGCTGCAACTCGCCGCTGACCAGGCCGACAAGGCCGGTCTTGTCGAGGGCCTCGACCAGCACGAACAGGCCGGCGACCAGCGGCAGGACGCCCCACGAGACGCCTTTCACCGTATCCCAAGGGGCTTTGCGTTCGCGGACCAGGACCACCACAGCCGTGACAATGCCGGCAGCGGCAGTGGGAAGGCCGAGCTGGACGCCGAACGCCGAGGCGACGAGTAGCACGACGGCCGTGGCGGCGATGCCGATCGCCGCCGTCTTTCCGGCGCCGGAGAGTTTCGGGACCGAGACGTCGCCGGTGATTTTCTGAGTAAGCGCTTGGCGCTGGGTCCAGTAGAGCACGGCATAGGTGACGACGATCGACACCACCGAGGCCAGCCCGTAACGCGGCAGCCATTCCAGCAAGGGCGGCATGTGGTTGCCGTAGATGACGAGGTTGGCGGGGTTGGAGATCGGCAGCACGAAGGACGCCGCGTTGGCGATGAACGCGCAGATCAAGAGATAGGGCAGCGGCTGGTCGGCTTGGCGGTCTTGACGGCGGCGGCGACGGCGGGGGTCAGCACCACGGCGGTGGCGTCGTTGGAGAGGAACACCGTGACCACCGTGCCGACCGCGTAGACCAGCAGGAACAGTTTGGTGGCGGAGCCCTTCGCCCGGCGCGTGGCGACGGCGGCTAGCCAGTCAAACAGGTGCTCCTGGCGCGCGACCTCGGCGAGCAGCATCATGCCGATGAGGAACAGGTAGACATCGGTGCCCTTGCCGATTCCGGCCAGCGCGTCGGCCGGGGCGAGCAGGCCGATGGCGACGAGCAGCACGGCGCCGGCGACCGCCCAGATGAATTCCGGCCAGTGGAACGGCCGCAGGATGACGCCGGCGGTGGCGACCGCCGCGATGAGCCAGGTCAGGATATGCGTCTGCGACATCACCATGGCGTGCTTTATGCACTGGCCTGGTGCTCTTCCCGCGCCGCCGTCCAGACCTCCCGCGCCGCGTCCGCGTTCATCGCGGCAATCCCCAATCCCACCAGCAAATCCGGCCAGGCCGTCCGCCACAGGAACGCCGTGACCAGCCCGGCCGCGATGATGGCGACGTTGGCGAACGCGTCATTGCGCGCCGACAGGAAGGCTGCCTTGGTCAGGCTGCCTCTGTGGTGGCGGTAGGCGGCGATCATGTAGGCGCAGGACAGGTTGACCGCGAGGGCGCCGAGGCCGGCCAGGCCCAATGCCAGCGGTTGCGGCGGCACCGGGACGTTGAACTTTTCCCAGGCGGTCCAGAGGGTCGCCAGGCCCGGCACCAGTAGGATGAGTGCCAGCGCCATGCCGAGGCGCGCCCGCGCGCGCAGCGACCAGCCCAGCGCCAGCACGATCAACAGGTTCACCGAGGCATCTTCGAGGAAGTCGACGCTGTCGGCGAACAGCGACACCGAGCCGATCGCCAGCGCCACCACAAACTCGATGCCGAAATAGCCGAGGTTGAGCAGCGCGACGATGAGGACGATGCGGCGCAGGGCCGCGTCCGTGGTCGTGGACGGCGAGGTCATTTCCGGCTGGCTTTCAGCGCGCTGGACATGACCACGGCAACACATCCGACCAGCAGCAGGCCGCCAGCAACTGCGGCACGGCGAGCCAGACGAGCAGCCCGCAGATGGCGACCACCGCCAGCACTGCCAGGGCCAGGAATTCGTCGTCGACGAACAGACCGAACAGCTCGCGCAGAATGAGTGAAACGACGTTCATGGCGTGACCTCCACAGCCTTACGCACGGACAAGCTGACCGTCACCAGGCCGACCAGCAGGAACACCGCGACAAACGCCACGATGGCGAGATCCTGCCCTGGCCAGTCAACGCCGAGCCCCTCCCCGGTCCAGAACACGCCGAAGGCCGAGAGCATGATGCCGACGCCGAACTTGAGCAGGTTTTCGGGGACGCGGGCCAGTGGTCGGTGGATGATGATGCCGAGCAACAGCACGACCAGGCAGGCGGCCAGCGCGCCCATGGAAGCGGGAACCAGCAGCCCCCTGCCCGCGCCCACCGCGATGACGATGAACACGACTTCCAGCCCTTCCAGCACCACCGCCTTGAACGCGGTGATACCTGCTATCCAGTCGAGTTGCGTTGCGTGCTGGCCTTCGGCCGCCCGCAGGCTGGCCTCTTCCTTGGCGAACGCCTTGGTTTCGTCATGCAGCGCGATGATGCCGGCCGAGCGCAGGATCGCCTTGCGCAACCACCGCAGGCCGAACAGCAGCAGCAATATGCCGATGACCAGTTGCAGCGCGTGCAGTGGCACCCGGTCAAGCAGCGGCCCGAGAGCCAGCACCAGCAGTGCCAGCAAGGCCAGACCGGCCCCGGTGCCGGTCAGGGCCGGCCGCCAGCCGCGCACGGTGCCGACCGCCAGCACAATGGTCAGCGCTTCCACCGCCTCCACCAATGAGGCCAGGAACGCCGCTGTCACGGCCGGCGCCGCCGTTGCCCACGAAATCATGACTTAACCTCTTTGTTGTTTTGGTCGTTCGTTGAATGAATGGAGGATGCCCCGGCCGGCTCCAGAGCGCCGCGCTGCTGGAGCCAATGTGCGCCTGACCAGCACAGGATTGCCCAGGCCGCTCCGACGGACCAGCCGGCGAACACGTCGGTTGGGTAATGCACGCCCAGATAGACGCGGCTCAGCCCGACCATGACGGTCAGAAACACAGCCAGCGCGACGAAGTAGAACTTGACACGCCGATCGGCGTTGACGCCCGTCAGAAGGGCGCCCAGCGTCAAAAACACAATCGTCGATAGCGTGGCATGGCCGCTCGGAAAACTTGCGGTGAAGACGCGGGCGGCATGCGGAATGTCCGGTCGGGGCCGGTCGAAGCCCATCTTGAGAAATGTGCTGATGGCAACACCGCCAAGCACCGCTACAGACATGAGCAGCGCCAGGGCGCGCTTGCGGATCAGCAACAGATAGCCGACCGTTGCCGCGAACACAAAGCCGAGGAAGGTAAAGCTGCCGAGTGCCGTCACATCGCGACCTGCCTCTTCCAGCCAGGCCGGGCCGATGGGGTCGGCGGGATTACCGCCGCTGCGCAGGGCCATCAGCACCGTCATGTCGAATTTGGACGTATCGCCTTCCAGAACCTCTTCGGCGAGCAGGCCGAAGCCTAAGATCAGGCACCCGGCCAGGAATAGGGCGGCTATGGGCCAGATCTCACTGGCACTCGGATGCGCCAGTATCAAACGCAAACGAGGGGAAAGACTATTGGGCTTGGACATCGGCAGAGCTTTTCAAGGTGGCATTGCTGCTTTCGACCACCTGCTGAAACGTGCGATCCATGGCGCCGGTGCGGCTGGTGAGCCACGGGAAATGCCCATAGCGGAATGACAAGTGGTTATCAGCTTCGGCCGCCGGTTTGCCCTCTTCGAGCAGCTCGAACAGGGCCGAGGCCAGCCCGGTGCGGTCGGACCCAGAATTGCAATGGATCAGGATCGGACGGGGCGCCGTGCGCAGCGTCTGCACGAGCGACGCCAGCAGCGCGGCGTCGGGCTGGGTGGTGGCCGACATCGGCAGGCTGATGAGTTGCGCGCCGGCGTCGCGGACGCTTGCCACTTCCGCCTCATACCAGGGCGTGCCGGGGAATGCGCCGCGCAGGTTGAGCACGGTGCGGATGTGCCGCCCCCGAATCACGGAATCGAGCCGTTCCGGCGCGAGCTGCGCCGAGCGGTAGAGCACGCCCGGCTCGACCTCGTGGATGTTGCCGGTGAGCTGGAGGTAGCCCGCCCATAAGGCCATCCCGGCGGCGACCCCGATGGCGGCGCCAACCAGGGTCTTAGCCGCACGACGCCAGAGGGGTTTGGGCTTGCGCAAGGCCGGTGTCATGGCGGATCGCACTTTCAATGGGGAAGCGTGCGCGCCAGCACGAAGAAGATACCGACCCCCAGCACCCAATTGCCGCCGGGACAGGCCGCGAGATCAACCTCGCGGACAAAGAGACAGGTTGCGGCGACGATCGCGCCGATTCCAAGAATGATACGTTGGGGCGTGGTCCCAATGCCGTCCTCGTCGCCACCGGACTGGTCAACGCGGGCCAACGCTGGCAAGGGTAGCTTGAGAATTTGTGGAAGTCCCGGTCTCATCATACGGTCCATTGATTCTTAATGTAACGATGGTCACATGTAAGGTGTTCCATGAAAACACTCGAATGGCTCTTGTTGACGTATAAAGTTCCGCCGGAGCCGGCGCGCAAACGCATTGCGGTGTGGCGCAAGCTGAAGGGCATGGGGGCGGTCTACATGCAGGGCGGCGTGTGCCTGCTGCCGAAATCCGACGACCATCTGCGCCGCCTGAAGATGCTGGAAAACGAAATCGCGGAAATGGACGGCGAAGCGGTGCTGATGACCACGACCGGGCTTGATCCCAGGGAAGAGGACAAGATCGTGCGGCGTTTCAACGCCGACCGCGACGAGGAATACAAGGAGCTGATCAGCAAGTGCGAGGCGTTTGAAAAAGAGATCGCCGAAGAGACGCGGGTGAAGCACTTCACCTACGCGGAGCTTGAGGAAAATGAGCAGGAATCGGCGAAGTTCAAGACCTGGTTCGCCAAGATCGGCAAGAACGATTTTTACGCCGCGCCCCTCGCCCAGGTGGCGCAGGACTGGCTCACCAAGTGCGAGGGCATTCTGGACGCCTACGCCCACAACGTGTTCGCCGCCCAGGAAGGGCGTTGGTGCGCGGATATGAAATCGAACGCATTTCGATCTTTAATGTAGTTGGTTATGCCTGCGTGACTTGACGCCGGATAGACTCCGGGCGTGCCCATGCCAGCATGCGGTTGAGAACGATGCACCCGATGGCAACCTCGGTCTGTTGAGCCGGAAGAGAGCGTGCTCGCAGGCGCCGTCCGATCAGCCCCTTGTATCGTCCGATGGCTGTTTCGCTCAGCGCCCGCTTGCCGTAGCCGGAGGCTGCCTGCCATTTCAGCCGACCGTCGCTTGCGATTGCGGCAATGTGCTTGTCCCTTTGACCAGGCGGTCCGGCATCACCGCTTTCCACCGCCGTGGAACGCGGTGGAATGACGATGTTCGCGGTTGCGCTGTGCTGCAGGATAGACCGATAGGTTGGCTTGCCGTCATAGGCTCCGTCGGCTGTGAACTGGTCGATCTCGCCGTCGATCTGATCGAGCAGCGGTGCCACCTGGGAAGGATCATCCGTGTCCTGATCTGTCAGCCTTTGGGCAATGATCGCGCCACTTTTGGCATCCACTGCCAGATGCAGCTTGCGCCAGTTGCGACGTGATCTGGCGCCATGTTTCTGCTCCAGCCATTGCCCGGCGCCGTAGACTTTCAATCCCGTGCTATCGACAAGCCCATGCAGCGGGCCGTCCGGCTGCGGCGGGTTTCGTCGGGCTGATGGCTCCCACTTCTGTGCCCGACGGCTCAGCGTCGTATGATCTGGAACTGGGACTTTCAGCCCCATGAGATCCAGCAGCGAGTGGAGCAATCCCTCGGTCTGGCGCAGCCGCATTGCGAAGACGCAACCCAGCGTCAGCGCTGTCTCAATGGCGAGATCGGAATACCGGGCTTGGCCGCCGCGGGTCTTGCGTCGCGGAGCGCGCCATCCCGCCAGTGCCTCCGGCGTTACCCATAAGGTCAGGCTACCACGCCGGCGCAGACCTGCTTCGTAGTCACGCCAATTCGTCACCCTGAATTTCATCTTTCCGACGTGATGACGACGATCTGCGTTGTGTTTGTACGGCATGGCACTCAAATCAAGCTGATTTCGATCCTGCCTGCCTATCGCCAAACCGTTGACAAAAGATCCATGCACCAACGCTACATGGATGTGCCCTGAATAAAGTCAGTCGTCTCATTGCTTTAGCTATATGGCGCGGCGCGGCTCTGAACGTCGCCACGAGCGCCGGTTCTAACGCCACACCGCGCCCTTGAATTGGCCGGTCGCGTCTTTTGGAGTGATTCCGGAAAGATCGCAATGATTGGTGTTGTCCGGCATAGGTGCTTGGATCACACGAGCGCTCTTTATTGGGGCATTGATGATGCAATAGGCATCGAAGCGGCTAGGAAGTCCCGGCAACGTGGTCGCTAGATTTCCCCCTGGCCGGCAGTTGACGCTGGCTCCAGTCATACGTCCGTCGGATCCGACCTCTTCCTTGCTGAAGTCGCAGGTTCGGCCCGTGGAGGTTCCTGGTGCCCCTGGAACGCCGCCTATCGTTACACCACGAATGACCACGCCGGTGGTGACAGGTGTTGTTCCTTTGGCACTGTTGTCCTGGGCAACGGTTGGCTGAACAGCAGCACAGGCAGCGGCGAGAGCCAGTAAACAGCCGAATGTTTTTGCTTTCGAAGTCATGAGTCCTCTCCTCTTTTGAAGTCAGTTGCATGGACATTTCAGGCGCTCTGCCGCCTGAAATGAGGTCGTGCTTGCACAGGCCCTAGCGGAACCTGATGATGTAGTTAACAGCGATGTTCTTGGGGCGCGTCTCAACGGCCATTCGCGCCGGAGCTGTCGGCGAGCTTGTCGACTTGCTTGAAATAGATGTTCCCGCAGCATTGCCCTGCTGCGAAATGCCCGCCGGCTGGATCACGTCGTAGGAGTGTGTATGATCCTGCATGGCATCGCACTGTAGCGAGCCGACGACGTTTGCGATGTGGTTTCCTGTCGGATCGAGTCTCTGATCCGCATCTGAATCCATTCCGGCACCCGCGTCGAAGCCGCGCAGAAATAGCCCGCGGTAGTCGGGAATTCGAAATTCCAGATCGCCACCTGAACCTCTTTCACCGTAAAGCGTACCCACAACGGCATAGAGCTCCGGGTGAGCAGCGACGTTCAGATAGCGTCCGTCGCAGAGCATCCACCCCTGGCTTTCGATGTAACTAACCCGGAAAATTCAGTGCGCCCCGATGGGGCGTATCACCAGTGGAGGAAGGTTCCACCCAGATAGTAGTCGATTGGTCTGGTAGCTGACGAGCGGCTCGGTCGGGCAACTGGCCGGGTCGAAGCCTCGTGACAAAGGCCGCCTTGGGCGGTTGAGCAATCCGATGGGCCGTAACGTGAGTGAAGCCTGAGCAGGCCTCGAAAGTGATGATGTGGATGCCGACCCGCCTGAATTTCGGGGAAGGCCGCGCGAACGGGGAAGCAATCGACATGTGCACCCGTTCGATCCGCCGGGGTAATGGGCACGGCACGTCGGAAGGGTGATACGGGTAACGGGGGAGACCCGCTCGGCATGAGGGTAGCGGCCTCAACGCAGCCGTCAGGGCGGCGGTGCCGGTGGGAGTCGGACAGGGTCATAATACCGCTGAAGCCGGGTAATGCCGGTGGAGGGAAGGGCCCTGACTTCTGGTGTGCTTTTGACGTTGGTGAGGAGGGGGTGATTGGCGATGAGCCTCGAAACACCCGAAAAGATCAGGAACCTTCAGAGGAAGCTGTACCGTAAGGCGAAGGCGGAGCCCGCTTTCCGCTTCTACGTGCTCTACGACAAGATCTGCCGTGAGGACATGCTGCGCCATGCCTATGCGCTGGCCCGCGCCAATGCGGGTTCGCCGGGCGTGGACAATGTGACCTTCGCGAAGATCGAGGCGGAAGGCGCGGAGAGGTGGCTGGCGGGCCTGCGCGAGGAACTTGTCTCGAAGACCTATCGGCCGCAGCCGGTGCGACGGGTGATGATCCCGAAGCCGGGGGGCGGCGAACGTCCGCTCGGCATCCCGACCATTCGGGACCGGGTGGTTCAGACCGCCGCGAAGCTGGTGCTGGAACCGATATTCGAGGCGGACTTCGAGGATGGTGCCTATGGCTATCGGCCCAGACGCAGTGGGACCGACGCAATCAAGGAAGTGCACCGGCTTGTCTGCCGGGGCCACACGGACGTGGTAGACGCCGATTTGTCGAAATACTTCGACACGATTCCGCATTCGGACCTCCTCAAATCGGTGGCCCGACGCATTGTCGACCGGCACGTGCTGCGGCTGATCAAGCTGTGGCTGAAAGCGCCGATCGAAGAGCGGGACGGTGACGGGAAACGGCACGTGAGCGGTGGTAAGAGCAGCACGCGCGGCACGCCGCAAGGTGGGGTCGCAAGCCCGCTGCTCTCGGTCATCTACATGAACCGGTTCCTGAAACATTGGCGGCTCACCGGACGCGGCGAGGCGTTCCGTGCGCATGTCATCTCCTATGCCGATGACTTCGTCATCCTCAGCCGCGGGCACGCGGTCGAGGCGCTGGCGTGGACGCGGACGGTGATGACGAAACTCGGGCTGACACTCAACGAGGCCAAGACCTCGGTGAAGGATGCCCGCACGGAGCCTTTCGACTTCCTTGGCTATACGTTCGGACCTCACCGCTACCGGAAAGACGGCCATTGGTACCTGGGTGCGAGCCCATCCAAGAAGAGCGTGCAACGGATCAAAACGAAGATTGGCGATCACTTGGTAAACGGTAACAAAGAGCCGTGGCCCGTGGTCTGCACCCGGCTGAACAGGCTTCTGCGCGGCTGGTCAGGCTACTTTGGCTATGGAACACGCTTGCCGGCCTATCGAGCGGTCGACAACCACGTCTATGACCGTGTTCGCACCTTCCTGCGCAAACGGCACAAGGTGCAGGGACGCGGCACACAGCGTTTCTCCGACGACATTGTCTTCGGAAAACTTGGTGTCCTGCGTCTTCGACGCGTGCACATTGGACCGCCGCCGTGTGCCTCACGATGAAACCAGTCGGAAAGCCGGATGCGGGAAATCCGCACGTCCGGTTTGATGAGCGGGGAAGGGAAACGGAGCGATGCCAACACGGCCCAAGCCACCGCGCCCTTCCTCGACTCTACTGGCAGGTTGGCGGATGTGGAGCAAACCGTTGAAATGACGTAGGATTTGGTTGCTAAGGCCGATCCGAATCATTTCCCGGAGACCACACCCGCCATGAACGATCTTACGCTGCCGCTGAGCGGTTTGTCATCAGTGGGCGGCAAATCCGTCATCGCCCGTTTTGACGGCGGCATGCTGTCGTCGAACAGCGGTGTTCTGGCTCTGGCCGAGGTGGAAAAGCGGCTGCGGGTGGCCGAGCGTCTGGCGCGCTGCATCGACGATCCGCGCTGCCCGGACCAGGTGGTCCACAGCCTGGCGGACATGATCGGCTTTCGCATGAAGATGATCGCCGCCGGCTACGAGGATGGCAACGACGCCAACCGGCTGCGCTCCGATCCGGTCTTCAAGATGGCCCAGGATGCGCTGCCGTCGGGTCGGGATCTGGCCTCGCAATCGACGCTGTGCCGGCTGGAGAATCTGCCCGGCGTGCGGGAGCTGGTCGCCATGGGGCGAGCGATGATCGACCTCTATTGCGCTTCCTTCCGGCAGGTGCCGAAGCGGATCGTGCTCGATATCGACGATACTTTTGATGCCGTGCATGGCGGTCAGCAATTGCGCCTGTTCAACGCGCATTACGACGAATACGGCTTCCAGCCGATCGTGGTGTTCGATGGCGATGGCCGGTTCGTCAGCGCGATCCTGCGGCCGGCCAGGCGGCCGAGCGGGGCTGAGATCCGCCCCCACCTGCGCCGCCTTGGTGCGGGCGATCCGGAGCAATTGGCCGAACACACGGATCCTGATCCGGGCCGACAGCCATTATTGCAGTCCACTGGTCATTGGCTGGTGCCGCGCCAACGGTGTCGACTTCGTCCTCGGCTTGGCGCCCACCACGACCCTGCACAAGCATGTCGCGCATCTGGAAGCCACCACGCTGGCGCGTTTTGAGGCGTCGGCGAAATCGAACAAGGTCCGCCGCTTCAAGGAGTTCTTTGACGGCGCCGCCAGTTGGAGCCGCGTGGAGCGCATCATCGCGCGGGTCGAGGTCGGCGCCAAAGGAGCCGACACCCGCTTCATCGTCACCAATCTGGCCAGTGGCAAGGCCAAGGCGCTCTACGAGGACCTCTACTGCCGGCGCGGCGCGGCCGAGAACCACATCAAGTCCTGGGAAGACGCATCTTGCCGCCGACCGCACATCCTGCACAAGAGCGACGGCCAACCAGTTCCGGCTCTTCCTGCATGCCGGCGCCTATTGGCTGATGTGGGGCCTGCGCGCTGCGATGCCGAAACGCTCGAGCTTTGCCGTCGCCCAATTCGACACGCTGCGATTGCGCCTCATCAAAATCGCCGCGCGGGTGGTCGAGATCAAAACGCAAATCCGCCTGCACCTGCCGACATCCTGCCCCGACCAGCGTATTCTGCGCATCGTCCTCGACCGCATCCCGCGGCTCGCGACATAACCGCAGGGGCGCAGACGCCCCGAAACGAACCCGCCGACCGCAACCTGCAAACCCCGCCTTCCCATCACGACGGATCACCGCCGGCGCCTGACGAGGCTTGTCAAAAAACACCGCAACGGCGGCCAGATCGCCGCTTCAGGCCGCCAAAACCTCATCGCCGTGCATCAAGGCGGCTAAGTGGGGCATCGGCTTTTGTCCCTGCCTTCGATTCCGAGTTTGAGCAAGCTGCGTTGGCCCAGATCGTATTCCTGGAGCCGGTAACGGGATGTACCTGCCCAGCGAAAGGGCAGACGGTACCGATGGGAATTCCTGCAGACACGATGGCATCCCTCATTTCGCTATTCTTTGAATGGAACAGCGACGGTTTGATGCGTGGCGGCGCCGTTTGCCTCGGAAGTGCAACCGCCCGAATACTACGGATCACGTCTCACTGGCTCCGCACAGTTCTGCGCGAAGCCAGGAACTGGATTTTCGGGCGGACTAGGCCGGGGAAATATCCCAGGTATTGTCGCCCTGAAGCACGCAGTTGAGATTGTAGACTGCAGCCGGGAATTTCGCCTCTTCCGTCTGTGTGACTGTGTTGATGTTGAGCACCGTGCCGATCCTCAAGTTTGATCCCGCCGCTACCCAATAGCTCGGCGTGGGTGTGAATGTGTGCTTCAGATTGGTCCCTGCTTGTACACAATAGGTACCGGTACCGGACATGCCGATGCCAACTGAAAATCTGTTGTTCGGGACATCGGCGCCATCGTTGATGACCAGAGAACCGCTGGGTGGCCCTTGGATCGGGTCGCTAAGACCAGGTCCCGGCGTTAAGGAAAACTCCGTCGTATTCTTCCCGGCCGGACTGCAATTCTTCGCGCCGGAAGCCAGAAAATCGACACCTGGGATCAATTGGCCGGTGTCGCTCCAAACGAAATTGTAGTCGATTTCCCAGGTGAACCTGATCTGGTCGCCGACGCGGATCTGATATGGCGAGCAAAACCATGCCAGAGAGAAGACATCCGCCACCTGTTGCGGCATCTTTTGATAAACATAAAAGGTCCATGGCTGGGCGGATTGATTTTTAAGCAACAGCGAATATTGCGTTCCCTGAGCGAGCGCAGCCTTTGCCTGCTGAGACGCACGCAGGTCATGCGGCATCTCTTTGTCGGCATAACTGATGTGAATAGACATTGGCATCCCTTTCCTGAAGGTTGATGATCGGACCGACATTGGCAAGGTCCGATTGCCACCGCAGGGTAGCCAGACGGCTCAATTGTCTGATAGTAAAATCAGCGTAAAAACCTTCGCATTACGCGTTAAATTTCGATGTTATGGTTTTTACGCAGGAAGTCATAAGTAAAAATAAAACTATCAAATCATATAAACCTTTATACAATATATTCATACGCCCCCATGAAGGGGAGCATGAGGAATGTGGGGCGGTTATGCGGCGAGAGCTGTTGCGTCTGTTCGTGATTGTCGTTCGCCATACCGGAGCGTTGGTGCATGGATCCTTTGTCAACGGTTTGGCGATAGGCAGGCAGGATCGAAATCAGCTTGATTTGAGTGCCATGCCGTACAAACACCACGCAGATCGTCGTCATCACGTCGGAAAGATGAAATTCAGGGTGACGAATTGGCGTGACTACGAAGCAGGTCTGCGCCGGCGTGGTAGCCTGACCTTATGGGTAACGCCGGAGGCACTTGCGGGATGGCGCGCTCCGCGACGCAAGACCCGCGGCGGCCAAGCCCGGTATTCCGATCTCGCCATTGAGACAGCGCTGACGCTGGGTTGCGTCTTCGCAATGCGGCTGCGCCAGACCGAGGGATTGCTTCACTCGCTGCTGGATCTCATGGGGCTGAAAGTCCCAGTTCCAGATCATACGACGCTGAGCCGTCGGGCACGGCGTTGGTGCGCGGATATGAAATCGAACGCATTTCGATCATTAATGTAGTTGGTTATGCCTGCGTGACTTGACGCCGGATAGACTCCGGGCGTGCCCATGCCAGCATGCGGTTGAGAACGATGCAACCGATGGCAACCTCGGTCTGTTGAGCCGGAAGAGAGCGTGCTCGCAGGCGCCGTCCGATCAGCCCCTTGTATCGTCCGATGGCTGTTTCGCTCAGCGCCCGCTTGCCGTAGCCGGAGGCTGCCTGCCATTTCAGCCGACCGTCGCTTGCGATTGCGGCAATGTGCTTGTCCCTTTGACCAGGCGGTCCGGCATCACCGCTTTCCACCGCCGTGGAACGCGGTGGAATGACGATGTTCGCGGTTGCGCTGTGCTGCAGGATAGACCGATAGGTTGGCTTGCCGTCATAGGCTCCGTCGGCTGTGAACTGGTCGATCTCGCCGTCGATCTGATCGAGCAGCGGTGCCACCTGGGAAGGATCATCCGTGTCCTGATCTGTCAGCCTTTGGGCAATGATCGCGCCACTTTTGGCATCCACTGCCAGATGCAGCTTGCGCCAGTTGCGACGTGATCTGGCGCCATGTTTCTGCTCCAGCCATTGCCCGGCGCCGTAGACTTTCAATCCCGTGCTATCGACAAGCCCATGCAGCGGGCCGTCCGGCTGCGGCGGGTTTCGTCGGGCTGATGGCTCCCACTTCTGTGCCCGACGGCTCAGCGTCGTATGATCTGGAACTGGGACTTTCAGCCCCATGAGATCCAGCAGCGAGTGGAGCAATCCCTCGGTCTGGCGCAGCCGCATTGCCAAGACGCAACCCAGCGTCAGCGCTGTCTCAATGGCGAGATCGGAATACCGGGCTTGGCCGCCGCGGGTCTTGCGTCGCGGAGCGCGCCATCCCGCCAGTGCCTCCGGCGTTACCCATAAGGTCAGGCTACCACGCCGGCGCAGACCTGCTTCGTAGTCACGCCAATTCGTCACCCTGAATTTCATCTTTCCGACGTGATGACGACGATCTGCGTTGTGTTTGTACGGCATGGCACTCGCATCAAGCTGATTTCGATCCTGCCTGCCTATCGCCAAACCGTTGACAAAGGATCCATGCACCAACGCTGCGACGAGAAGAAACGCGCCACGCTCGACTTTGGCGATGAACTAGAAACGCCACCAGCCCCGCCAGTCGATCCGAACGCGGTGAAGGCGGCGACACGCGCGGCGGGATTCCGTGAAACCCCGAAAGCCCCCGAGCTGTTTCCGTCATCCCCTGGACGGCCGCCACGCCGCACGCGGCGCAAGACAGGCCGCACGGAGCAGTTTGCGACCCGGTTACGCGCCGATACGCTCGAAGCGATCTATGCCTATGCCGACCGCCACGAGATCACGCTTGCGGAGACGATCGAGCGGGCGATGAGTGCGCTTATCGACAGCGAGGGGTAGTGCGGTTTCCGATCGGCTCTATATGTGATAGTGTTCAATCCTATTGAGCGCGATTGATGAATGGAGGTTCCCAATGCGCAGCACGCAACAATTCAGCGTCACGTTGCCGAACGAAATGGCGCAGATGGTCAAGACCAAGGTTTCATCGGGCGAGTATGCCAGCGAGAGCGAGGTTATCCGCGACGGGCTGCGTGCCTTGCAGGCGCGTGACAAGGCCCTTGAGAGTTGGCTGCGCACGGAAGGCGTTGCCGCCTACGACAACCTGAAAGCCGATCCTGGCCGCGCGCTCAGTGTGGACCAGGTGCGGCAGCACCTGGCCGACAAGCGCAAGCGGCCCGCTGCGTGACCCATACGGTCCATTTCACCCCGGAAGCCCAGCAACAGCTTGACGAGCTGGAAACCCATATCGCCGGGGTGGGGTCGCCCAACGTGGCGGCGCGATATGTCGATAACATCGTGGACTATTGCGAAAATCTGCAAACATTTCCGCACCGAGGTACGCGGCGCGACGATCTTCGGCCGGGCCTGCGAACGCTTGGTTTTCGCCGACGCGTGACGATTCTGTTTGAGGTAGCGGACGACACCGTGAATATTATCGGCGTCTATTATGGCGGCCAGGACTACGAAGCCGCCTTGCGGGACAATGAGGAATAGGGGCCAGGCGTTCGCGCTCTGCATCCAGCCCCGACCGCCCCTACGGGCCCTATGTGAGAGAGCGGGCCAGCCGGGGCTGTCGCGACCTATATCAAGGTTCGCGGCCGTTGGATGTACCTTTACCGCGCCATCGACAGCGTCGGCGACACGGTCGAATTCTTCTTCAGCGAACACCGTGATCTTCCGGCGGCCAAACGCTTCCTGCGCAAGGCGCTTGCACACCATGGACGCCCGAACCGCATCGTCGTCGACGGCAGTCAGACCAATCGTGAGGCAATCATTTCCTGCGATACTGAAAGCCGTCTGCGGGAGCGATCACACAAACCACCGATCCATATCCGCAAGAGCCAATACCTCACGGATCGAACAGGATCACCGGCGCATCAAGCGCCGCGTTCGATCCATGCTCGGCTTCAAGTCTATGGAGAATGCCCAGATCACCCTCTCCGGCATCGAGCTGGTCCACATGATGCGAAAGCGACAGGCGAGGTTCGCCTACAATCCGAGTCCGTCAATTGCCGAGCAATTCGAAATGCTCACCGCCTGATCAATGCTCCCAGGCGACGCTCTTCCCGTCCACATCCCGGAATTGCGACAGAGCCCATCGGCCAACCCCCGTGGATTTTCCGGGCTAAGTTGACAACGCCTTGATTTTTGCTTCGACATTCTCGGCGTCGTCGGCCCGCGCCGAAAGCAGCCCGATTGACTTCAAAGGCGCCGACCGATTTGTGAAGAAGTCTCGCGAGTATCGTATTTTCGTCTAATCTCTTCAAGCCTTGGGTCAAATGCTTGAGACTTTTCCCAGATATCCCCACGATAGGGTCGCCCAGGACGGTGATCCCAGTATTTCCTCATGACGGAATAGACCGACGCTGTGAATGCGTGATACCGGTCGACATCAACATCGTCGTTGTCGCTCCAGTGAAGTTCAAAGCGTGTGAGGATGTCACCGAGCGGCATCGAGCACTTGTGTTGAAGTTCGGTGATTCTCCCGCCACCAACGGTGACAAGCGCGTACATCCGCAGGCGGAATTCCTCGTCCTTCACGCTCTCGAAGCACTCGCATATGTCGAGAAGCACGGGATCACAGTTTGGAACCAGCCAGTCCGCAACCGTTGTGAAGTGAGACCCTCCCATTTCCCAACCCACCATAGATTTTTCCCAAAAGCGAAGGGGGTCGATCTTGAAAGTCGTCGCGCGGAGTTCCGACAGCATTTCGGGATTCTTTTTTAGAAAGGCGGAGGCCGGCAGCATTCGGATGTCAACAATTGATCCGGTGCCCCACCCTCAACGTCAGAGAAGGCGTCCATAATGCCATTCCCTAAATGCTCCCGCAATATAGATATATTTTCTGAAACTGGCAGTAGACTGAATAGAGAGACATGACAAACCGGCTCTTCTTTCTTCTGAACGAATACGACCTTGAAGTAAATTGACAACTCACGCGGGAGGCCAACCGCTTTTGCAACGATGTTGTTTTCGATGCAGACACGCAACTGCCTTAGGTCAAGAACTGATTCTCGCCAAGTGGCGTATTTTGGCGCATCGACCAATTGAAGGTCCAAGCGAGACACAACGCCCACTTCAGCTGCGGCTCCGCCGCGCATGGCCCACATCAGATCAGGGTATGACGATTCGTTTACCTCCAAAACCGTTCCATCCCAAAGTACAACGCGGCCACCAAGTAGAGTTTGGCAGCCTAGACCGTATTTTCGTGAAAGAATGACGTCCCAACCAGCAGTTGTAAAGTGTCCACCGGCTGCCACCTCATAACAATCACCATGAGGAACAACTTTCTCGGCTTTGTTTAGATAGTGGATCGTCTGCCCGAGTATTCCGCCAGGATCGAGTATTAGGACGTCATCCTTGATGCACGCCGAGGTCATGTTGGAGAGATTGATCATTACACCTTCGCACGATGCGCCGTTGAAGTAGCCGTGACCGCCTGCACGAACAGAGACCGCAATATTGTTATAGATCCGATATTGCCGCAGCAATCGCAGGGTCTCGGAAAGCCCCCATTCGCTAAATGGGCTAATGACAATATAGGGAACCGCCGCATCGTGGTTATGCATCTGCGCGTAGGCCGGGAGCCTGGTATTGCGCACTTCTTCAAAGTGAATTCCTCGGGCGTGCAGTTCAAGAACTAGCATTACAGTTGCGGTTTAGATTTCAGATGAGCTCGTCGAGCGGCCGCCTGATGGGCGCGCCTCCAGCATGACCATGCGATGACGTAGGCGGGTTTTATGCGACGCTGGGCGAGTCTGATGGCGATGCGCCGGACTTCCTGGATAGACCAGCGGATCAAATCCTGATGGTCGGCATCCGCGGTCTTTTTTGGGGCGTCACGTCATTGGCGCGGTATCGGATCACCGCCATCATGGCGAAGGCCAGCATGACGAGGGAGACGTGGCGATGCCAGCCATGCCATGACCGGGTTTCGTTGTGATCGAGTCCGAGCTCGTTCTTGGCGGTCTCGAAGCTGTCTTCGATCGCCCAGCGATGGCCTTCAACGGAAACGAGCGTCTGGATGCCCGTCCCGGCCGGGCACCATGTGGTGAAGAATGCGAGATCACCGTCGCTGATATTGCGCCGGATTAGGAGGCCACGGGTCCAAAGCCCCGATTTCGTCTCGTTATATTCGTCGGCATCGAGATCGGCGAGTTCGCAGTAGGCCCAGTCATGAAGCCGCGCGCCTTTGGTGCCCTCACCGGCGGAAAGACGCTGCCATGCAGTTGGATCAAGATCACGGGCGATCTCCTGAGCTGTGCCGGCGACCGGAGGCTTACCCGACCAGGAGCCGAAATGGTGGTCCGATTTGACCCCAAGAACGTAGCCTTTGCAGGCTCGGCGCAGGGTTCCTTCGACGTCCCCGACGCCATACACCGCATCTGCGGCCACCCATGAAAACGGCACATCGGCTGCCAGCGCACGCCGTATCATATCGACAGCCAAGCCTGGCTTGGTAGCGAAGGCTATAGCCTCAGGAACATGGGTTGCTGCAAGCCTTGCCCGATCTCCGGTCCAGCTTTTGGGCAAGTACAAGGCCCGGTCGATAAAGGCATGACCGCGAGCGGACACATAGGCGGCGAACACACCGATCTGGCAGTTCGTTATCTTGCCTGCCGAACCTGTATATTGACGCGCAACACCGCACGACGTCTTGCCCTGCTTGAGGAAGCCCGTCTCGTCGATGACCAGGACCGCATCATCCGTGGCGAGGTTTTCTACAACATACTCTCGCACGATGTCGCGAAGTGCGTCCGCGTCCCAACGCCCGCGACCCAGAACGGCTTGTTGCCGCCACGGGCCGGGGTCACCGGCCGCCTCAGCGCGCATCCAACCTGTCTTACGCCGCTCGTCACCCAGCAGGCCGTCCAGGAAGAGGTTCGCAGAGGCTGCAACTCGCTCCTGCGTAAACAGTCCGCGCATGCGAGCCTTCACGTCACGCAGCGATGATGCCCAAAGCTCAAGCGTCGTCTCGATTGATGCACCTGTCATCCATGACCTCCGAATCATGGAGACCCATAGATTCAGACCGTAGATAAATATGCAACTGTAATGCTAGGTTCCGTGGACAAAGGTTGACGGAGAATCCGGTTTTTGATTCAAGGCTCCGATTTGGAGGCAGCCTTGGGCGAACGGATCGGAGTGTCGGACGAGGAGTGGGCGCTGATCGGGCCGCTCCTTCCATCTGAGCGGGGACGCGGGTGTCGGCCGGCACAAGACAACCGGCTCTATTTCGAGGGCATGATGTGGATGGCGCGGACGGGGTCGCAATGGCGACACCTGCCGGACGAATATGGCAAGTGGAACAGCGTGTTTCGCCGCTACCGACGATGGGTCGAAACCGGCGTCTTCGATGCCATGCTCGAAACGCTGGCCGAGATGGTCGAGCGAGACGTCAGCGCCGATATGATCGACAGCACCATCGTCCGAGCACATCATTGTGCAGTCGGCATAAAAAGGGGACTCAGGAAGCCGAGGCGCTTGGCCGATCGCGTGGCGGCTTCACCACAAAACTTCATGCCCGATGCGATGCCAAAGGCCGCCCGCTTGGCTTCGTGCTGACGCCCGGACAGACGCACGATACGCAAGGTTTTGCCCCCTTGTTCCGGATGATCACCGTCCGGATCGAAGCTTTCCTTGCCGACAAAGGATATGACGCGGACGCCATCCGCGAAGAGATCGCCAAGGCCGATGTCGAGGCGGTCATCCCGGCCAAAAGCAACCGGCGCGAACCCACCCCGCATGATCGATGCAAATACAAATGGCGCAATCAGATCGAGCGGCTCTTCAACAAGCTCAAGAACTGGCGGCGCGTCGCAACTCGATATGACAAGACCAGGGAGTCATATCTCGGCTTTGTTGCGCTCGCGTCAATCAAGCTCTGGATGCCCTTTGTCCACGAAACCTAGAGAGTTATAACTGATAAGGTCACAAATCTCTGAGCTACGAACAATTGCACGACCCCCATTAGGATATTCACTCTGATTCATATTCATACTGTCGCCCTCTGCGATCGAATCGCTCACGATTGTCCGTTGTATTGCATAGACCTTATTTGCGGCGTCCGCGACCTAGCAGTTTCCGCTTAACATGGCGATTCACGTTGTCTGGATATATACGCGTTGAGGCCTGGGGCGGGACGAAGAGATTGCGCAGCGCCGAGACGATCGAGACGATCGAGACGAAGCGTTGCAGTGCTCCTGGTGATCGCAAGCCTTGCATCATCCGCTCCCGTTTTCGCAGCGGCACATGTGCATTCTGCGCCCGGTTGTTCAATCCCTTGTGCGATCGATGTTCAACGGCCGGCATCACTTGACGCTTGGCCGCTCCATAGGAGCGCATCTTGTCGGTGACCATGCGCTTCGGTGCGACGCCTTGCTTCTTCAGCAGCCGCGTCAGCAAGCGCTTGGCCGCCTTGGTGTTGCGGCGGTTCTGGACGATCTCGTCGAGCCCATAGCCATCCTGGTCGACGGTGCGCCACAACCAGTGTTTCCTGCCGGCGATGGTGATGACGACCTCGTCCAGGTGCTAGAGCACGTCCCGCGATCGATGAATCGATTGTGATGTGACGTCGGGCTGCATGGGTGATTCAACATCCCCTTTGATGAGGTGGATGATGGCAAGAGCACTGAGCGGCGATCTTCGATCCCGGGTCTTGAAGGCTTCGGACGCGGGCATGTCGGCACGGCAGGCGGCGGCGCGGTTCGGCGTCGGCATATCGAGTGCGATCCGGTGGATCGCACGGGCGAAGATCGGCGAGCGGATGCCTCGCCCGCAAGGCCGCCGACGCGCGTCCAGCCTTGATGCCCACGAAGCCTTCATCGTCGGGCTGATCGATGAGCGCAAGGACATCACGCTGAACGAAATGGTGGAACGGCTGGGGGACGAGCGGTCGGTACGGATCAGCCGCAGCGCCTTGAGCGCATGGCTTCGCGGCCACGGGTGGACGTTCAAAAAAAGTCCGCACACGCACTGGAGCAGGACCGCCCCGACATCCTGAAGCGCCGTCGCGCCTGGTTCGACGGCCAGCTCGATCTCGATCCAGCGAAGCTCGTCTTCATTGATGAGACCGGGCTATCGACCAAGATGGCCCGTCTGCGGGGACGTGCGCCGCGCGGTGAGCGCTGCCGGGCCGGCGTGCCGCACGGCCATTGGAAGACCACCACCTTCACCGGCGCGTTACGGCTGACAGGAATGACCGCTCCGTTCGTCTACGACGGCGCCATGAACGGCAACGTGTTCCTGGCTTATGTTGAGCAGGTTCTGGTTCCGACCCTGTCGGAGGGCGACGTCGTCATCATGGACAATTTGCCGGCGCACAAGGCGGCCGGCGTGCGCGAGGCGATCGAGACGACCGGCTCGAGGCTCATGTTCCTGCCGCCCTACAGCCCCGACTTCAATCCGATCGAAAACGCCTTCTCAAAACTCAAGGCTCTTATGCGCGCCAAAGCCGAGAGAACAATCACAGCCCTGTGGAACGCCGTCGGATCGCTCGTTGACCTCTTCACCCCAGCCGAATGCCAGAACTACTTCAAGGCCGCAGGCTATGACCCGGATTAAACCGGACGTGCTCTAGACATCGTTTCGGCTGCGCTGCTTGCGGCGCAAGCGGCGAGCGTCATGCGGACCGAACTTGATGCCCCACCGGCGGATTGTCTCATACGAAACCACGATCCCACGCTCCAGCAGCATTTCCTCGACCAGACGCAGGCTCAAGGGGAACCTGTAGGAGAGCCAGACTGCATGGGCGATGATCTGCGGATGATCTGCGCCGGGAAACGATGGCGCTTGTAGCTGACGGTCGCGGTGTTCATGCCATCGGTCTATGCCGCAAATCCCTGAACGCGAGTTAAGGTGATAACGCCGTTGGCTCTGATGCGGTCAGGTCGATTTCCGATTGATTTGGCGATGTTCCAGCCGTCTGGCGCGGATACGGTGTGAATCCGGCTGGTCACCCAAAGATGAATAGCCAGCCACAAAATTCACTTCAGCTTCACGACAATCCCTCCGACCGACAGATTGAGCTTCAATCCCGCCGTGGTCGAATGGAAATGCACGATGACGCCATTCTGATTTTCGAGCGCCACGACGCTGCCGCCGCCCGCGAGTGTCGCACCTGCGCCGGCCGCGACATAGGTTCCGGCGACATCTTCGACCTTCTTCAGATTGTAAACGGTTCCGGCGCCGTCAATTCGCTCGGCTCCGACATCGATGAAGGTCAATCCCGAAACGGTGAAAGGATAGGATTTACCCTCGAAGTTCAGGGCTCCGTTACCCCACGTGTAGCCAAAGCCAGCAGCCACGCTGCTGCCGGAAAATGTCATGGTTGCATCGACGGGCCCGTGAACTTCTTCTGCTCTCGCAGAGAAGGAAAATCCGATGAGGGAAAGTACGGTCAGACAGATAAGACCAAGTCGTTTCATGTGAGTTCTCCTTTTTGGCGGGCGATTGGAATCTGTCATCGGTGACGTCGCCCCTTGTTGATTCACGTCAAGCAAAGGCGGAATAATTCCTTTTCTATCCTGGCTCCTCTATCCTGGCTCCGAGGAAAGGTACCCGCTTCAGCTCTCGGCACCGGGGTGCTCCGAGGACACGACGAGCAATGCAGCAGCGGCGGTGTCGACTTCCCTTGGACGACGGCTCGGACCACGATCTTTGCTGGTCGGGCATTATCACCTTAACTCGCGTTCAGGGATTTGCGGCATAGACCGATGGCATGAACACCGCGACCGTCAGCTACAAGCGCATCGTTTCCCGCCGCAGATCATCGCCCGCTGGTACCGCCATTAGCGCCCCACCGCTCACAGAATTGCTAGGCGGCCTGAGTGAGGTCCGCGAGGACTTGGAACGGGTCCTTGACTTTCCACTGCTGCGCTACGGAGCCATTGAACGAATGGGCCCACGCGGGACTCCCGGGCTCAGGCTTCCGATCTCGGTCGTCGGCAACCAGGGAGGGGTCGGCGAGGGAGGTGATGTAACCTGGACGCACGATGGGGTTCCACTGCTGGGACTTGTCGGCGTGCCCCTATATTCGGAAAGGATAAGCGGAACCTGGTGGGCGATCTCCCCGTCGTTGAAGTCAAGGGCGAGGGTTTTGCCTCCCGCATCGAGCAGAATGACATTCTTGCTCAGCTCAATATTCCAAACGAGCGTGGCGCTTGATTCGCTGAGGGGCCAATGCCCCACGGGGGCGCCGATGATCGGGTCATTCACACCCAAGCCGCAGCGGGTGTCCGCCTGCCACTGAATCACTTTTTCTGACATAACGTTACCCCTTCTGGAGTTGAAAGCCCTAGACCTTTAGCATGGAGGAGTCCTATCGTGGATTACGTTTCCGTTAAGGGTTTTGAAGGCTATTTTACCATTGTGTAATAAGCGTAATATTTGACGGGTATTCTATTCTGGAACACTGAACCATGATCAGAGTGGAATTACCCACCCCTCGCCCCCTCGATGCGGCACGGTGCGTCGTCACTCGTCGTCGATGTCCGGGTACTGCGGGGGAGCCTTGCCGATCTTGCTGACGATCCTCGGGTAGTTGGCATGGGGCTGCGCCTGCCCGGTTCCAATAACTTCAGCGCGGAAGCGCCACTCGTCACCGTAGTCGTACAAGAAGGTCATTGCCGAGCCCACCTTCTGGAAGGCTGTGGTGACGCGCGTGCCCTTCACGCTGCGAGAGCTGCTCCCCTCTATGTCGGCGAAGAGTTCGAACCGCAGGGGCGAGTCGAACAGCTTTCCCGTCAGCTTTGAATAGAATCCGTAGGCGTGGTCCATGTCGAAGCCGAATGCCCTACGATGGCTTCGGCCAGATCCGCTAGCGTGCTCGAACTCGACACCTCGATGTCCCGATAAAGCCGCGCCCGAAGAGAGGCTCGGAAGATCAAGGTCGCGGGCTCAGTCATAGCGGATTTCAGGCGCTGACGGTTTGAAGGATGATTTTGAAGGGGTTCGTGCCTGGCGTGAGACGAGCCGTGTCGACAACGGTTCGAATGTCGGCTTCGCCCTTTGCGCCCCACATGGCGCGATAGCCGTTGGTGATCTTCCGTTGAACGGCCATCGCAGGGTCATTCTGCCCATGTCGGGCAGATGGTAGAGTTTCATTATCGCTGGCATCCATATTACGGCGGTCGTTTTCGGCATGAAGGTCGTGAGGACCGGGCCAATGGCGCGATCATCCGGGTAGAGATCAGGCCGGGTGAGATCATCCAGGTGGCGGAGTGGATGCTGGATCGGGCGTTTAGCGCCGCTGCTACCTCAATTTCCTTACCCCTCAATCAATGTGACAGCACCCTTGCGACAGCTTCACACGTTGCAAAAGCGAGTAAGAGAGTGGCGCCGACAAGCCGTGCAGCGGCTTATCGGCGAGGTCAGCGGCCTTGCACCATACGTCGCGCCAAATCCCGCACGTCTTGCTGCGGGTAACATTCCTGATGAGGCACTCGGTAACAAAATTAGGTGAGGCAACACGACACCCGTGACATGTCGCCTGGCATTGTCCGATGTACGACGATGTTGGAGATGCGACATAGCCGGTTCGATCGATTGCCTTATAATTCAACGAGTTTTTCCTTTGGCACGCATATTGCTCCCGGTCATCAGTAACGCGTCACGGACCGATGATATCGAAAATGTTAGCACAATGATTTCTGCCGGGGCGACATCCGGCCTTACTACAGCAGGACCATCCAGATGCAGAAAAGGAAGAGGCCGTACTCGCCGAGGAATAGTCGAGTCAGGGCTGCATAGGCAGTTGTTATCGGCGCGGATGCCAACTCTTCAATCTGGTCCACCCGACCAGTTCCTGGATGTCCTCAAAGAGCGCCCTGTCATGGTGACTGCGGCCCCGGCTGCACCCGCGTGCAGGCTCCTCCGAAGACGCTCGGCGCTCGCTGCTGCAGACCGGCGATGAGAAGCCAAATCCAAACATGCGTCT
Organism: Mesorhizobium loti; assembly: GCA_014189435.1. Classification (NCBI taxonomy): domain Bacteria; kingdom Pseudomonadati; phylum Pseudomonadota; class Alphaproteobacteria; order Hyphomicrobiales; family Phyllobacteriaceae; genus Mesorhizobium; species Mesorhizobium loti. Next base: position 226,845 of record CP050294.1, on the reverse strand, counting down.
TCCGAAAACCCAAAGAGGTGAACAGATATGTACAAAACCGGCGCTTTGACGCTCGCGCTATTAATTCAAGGGGCATCGGGATCGGTAACCGCTCGGGCGCTGGACAATGGTCCGAATGGTGCACCTCCGCCGCTGGCGCTGAGCGATTTTGAGCGGGCACTGACGATAAACGATCGCTATGGCGGGCTCACCGTGAATGTCCCCGAGGGGCCGTTCTGGCTGACTCCCGACGCGTTCATATACCGCGCCGGACTAGCCACGGCGAGCAGCAGTTCATGCGGGTCGATGCTGCCACGGGTGTGAAGCAGCCCGCCTTCGATCAGGCCCGTCTGGCGCCACTCAGCTTCCACGCCAAGGGGCGAGACGGCAAGACTGATATCTGGGGCGTGATCCACCTGCCAGCCAATTTCGATCCGACGAAGAAATACCCGGTGATGGAGGATATCTACGCCGGGCCGCATGGCTCTTTCGTGCCAAAATCCTTCTCAAGGCGGACAGAGCCGCTCACGCAGTTGGGCTTCGTCGTTGTGCAGATCGATGGCATGGGTACCAACACCGCTCGCGCGCCTTTCATGATGTTGCCTGGAAAAACTGATGGACGCAGGGCCAGTCGGCATTGAATATTCGCAATCCTCCTCCATCGACAATGCTCACAGGCTGCAGGGCAAGCCGATGATCGTCGTCGGCGAAATGGACCACAATGTCGACCCGACCTCCGCTTTCCAGCTTGCCGACCGGCTCATCAAGGCGGGAAAAGATTGCGACATGGTCTACGTGCCTGGCGCCGATCACGGTGCGCCAGGCACCCATCGCCAGTACAAACTCCTGCAGTTCTTCGTTCACAACATCCTCGGGCAGACCCCACCCAACTGGAACGCCACATGAATCGAGTTGCAGAAGTGGTGGTGTCACATTGATTGAGGGGTAAGGAAATTGAGGTAGCCGCGCGCCCATGACCGTGAGTGCACCGACCTACAAGAACCACCGCTATCCGATCGAAATCGTGGCGCGTGCTGTCTGGCTCTACTTCGACTTCAATCTGAGCCTGCGCGATGTCGAGGAAATGCTGCTCGAACGCGGGATCGTCGTTTCCTACGAGACCATCCGCCGATGGTGCCGAAAGCACGGCCCTGATTATGCGCGCCGCATACGCCGCAAGTCGCCGACGAAAGACGATGTCTGGCATCTGAATGAAGTCGTGGTTCGCATCAACGGTCAGACCCTGATTGAGGCTGTAAGGCGTACGTTCGAACGGCGGGGGACGGCACTGCCCGCAGATATTCCGATTGGGCTGAGTGATGAATTCACGGCGGCCTGGAGCGTTCAATGGCAAACCTTTCTCGGCCGCGAGCGCATGGCTGCCGCGCCGGAGACGTTCGCTGCCGTTATCGTCGATCTCCGTCTGTTTCTGCTTCCGCTTGTTGATGCTGGAAATGACGAACAGAGCTGGTTGCCGGCGGACACCGGTCTAAAGAAAAAGAGAATGCTCTGTCAATCCAGGCATTCTATTTTGGGAAGGCAGTAAGTTTGTGGACGTCTTTTCGCTAAATAATAGTCTATTGGCTCAATATACCGGATTTGCCAGATCCTTTACACGGATACGTTCGTCAGAAATTCTGGAGAAGGTAACCGATCTCTACGCCGGGCGTCGTTTCTGGCCTGAACCCATAATTCAGCTTAATCCGCACTATGAAGGTGGCGGCTCGGTCCAAAGCCTTGTTGGCCCAAAAGGGCTGATCGATGATTGCGCTCAGATATTCCGGGACTCACGCGCCGCTGCCGGCGCCTCCGACAAGACTCTGAAGTTACGTCGCCATCAGGAGCAGGCAATTGGCCTTGCACTGGACGGAAAGAGCTTCGTCGTAACGACCGGCACCGGGTCGGGTAAGTCCCTTTGTTTCTTTATTCCGATTGTTGATGCCGTTGTTAAGGCGAAGCGGGCTGGCGAGGATGCGCGGACCCGAGCGGTAATCATCTATCCGATGAATGCCTTGGCTAATAGCCAGCTTGAGGAATTGAAGAAATTTCTCGCAGATCAAAACCATGCAGTGCCCGTGACCTTCGCTCGATACACCGGTCAGCAGAATTCGGAGGAACGGGAGCAGATAAAGAACAATCCCCCGGACATTTTGCTCACCAATTTTATGATGCTCGAGCTTCTGATGACGCGGCAGTCAGATCTTGACCGACGTGTCGTGGAAAATTGTAGCGGCCTTCGATTTATTGTTCTTGATGAACTACATACGTATCGAGGGCGCCATGGGGCAGATGTTGCGATGCTGATGCGCCGTCTGCGGGCGCGTGCTGGCGATCCCCGGCATCCGCCGATTTGCATTGGCACCTCGGCAACAATGGCCAGCGAAGGCGGCGAAGAAGATCGCAATCAGGTTGTTGCTGATGTCGCGTCCCGCTTATTTGGGACGAACATCGGCCGAGACGCGATCGTTACAGAAACCTTGCGCCGCGCGACGGATCCAGATCAATCCGCTGACAGAGGGCTATCTCGACTGAGTGACGCTGTGGTCAGCGCGGCTTCAGGTACGCCCTATTACGGGAAATCAAATGGTGAGATCGCTCGTGATGATCTTGCCATCTGGGTAGAGACTAGGCTCGGCCCTCGAGAGGTAGACCAGAAGCCGCAGCGGGCGCGCTCCCTATCGCTGAAGACGGCGGCGGTCCTACTATCTAGTGAATCCGGCGAAGCCGTCGAGACATGCGAGCTGGCATTAAAAAACGCGCTACTGGCGTTTAGCTTGCCGGAGAAACTCCGAGGCCATAGCGGCGGCAGTGACGAGCCTCTTTTCGCGTTTAAGCTACATCAATTTATTTCAGGCGCAGGTCGTCTGTACACGACCCTCGATCCCTCGGGTTCGCGCTCGGTCACATTTGATGGACAAATCTTCGATCCGGAAAATCCGACAAAAAGACTATATAGCGCTTATTTCTGCCGGCGGTGTGGGCAGGAAAACCATCCCGTCACGCTGGTCGACGACAATGGCGCAAAATCATTTGAGAAGCGTGAGATCGATGATGTCCCCCTCAATGATGACGAAGAGGCTGAGGGCATCGTTGAACGCTGGGGCTTCCTTATGCCCGAGCCCGTGGATGGCGAGTTCACGTTCCATGGTCGGGATGAGGACTATCCCGAGGCTTGGCTTGAAGAAACAAAATCGGGCGAATTGCGGTTAAAAGCGACGTACCGCAAGACGAGGGCTGAGCTTGTATCGGTGCTTCCGGACGGCACCTGCGGCAATGACGGCCAACGAGCCTGGTTCATGCCGGGTAAGTTCAAATTCTGCCCGGCATGCGGGGAGCACCACAGCGATTCAACTCGTGACATTAACCGGCTCGCCGCCTTGGGCGCCGAGGGGCGCAGTTCGGCGACGACGATTATTATTGCGGCCATCCTGCGTTGGATGAACGATACGGAAAACTCCATCCCGGCGACGAGACGCAAGCTCTTGGCCTTCACTGACAACCGACAGGATGCCGCCCTGCAGGCCGGGCATTTCAACGACTTTCTATTCGTCACGCTGCTACGCGGCGCGATTCTGGCAGCCGTTTCCCAGGCCGGTGATGAAGGGTTGCAAGAGGATGAGGTCGGCAAGGCGATCCAGCGAATGCTGGGCTTTGTGGTATCCAATGTATCTCGGCGAACCGAATGGTTGGTAGAGCCGGATCTTAGGGGGGCCAAGCTGCTGGCCGTTGAAAAGGTGATCCGCGAATCGCTGACGCATCGATTCTGGATCGAGCAACGGCGGGGGTGGCGTTACACGAATCCCAATCTCGAGCAGCTTGGGTTGATCGAGGCGCGCTACATTTCCCTCGATGACCTCGCACACGACGACAAGGAATTTGAAACCTACCCTTTGTTGCGAGCGGCTTCAGCTCTCGAACGTCAGGCGGCGCTTCGGGTGTTGTTGGACGTGATGCGCAAGGGCTTAGCAGTCGAATGTGATGCCCTGGATCGACTGAAGATCGAAAGCCTCGCCAGTCGAATGCGGAGCGCAATCAAGGCCCCATGGATACTGGATGAGGAGCGCTTCTTGGCAGCCCCGGTATTCATGCCGAAGCCGCCAACCCGCCGTGAGATGTCGCCGAAAGACGAAGAGTTGATTCTTCGGGGCAGTCCGACCAGCACGATCGGCCGGCAATTTCGGTCGATGACCTTCGGTGGCAGACGGGCAACCGGTAAGCAGATCACGGAAATTGTCGAAGGCTTGTTGAAAGCAGCAGGTCGTTACGGGCTGGCGACACAGGTCGTCTCCCCTGTTGGCGGAGATGGTTGGCGTCTGGTGCCGTCATCGATCACTTTTGCGCTTTCAGCAAATCAAGCTCCGGATCGGGACAATCCTTTTTTCCGTGGTCTGTATGCACATATCGCGACGCTTCTGGCCGACGGCGGCGAGGCAATCTTCGGCTTCGAAGGCCGAGAGCATACGGCGCAGGTTGAGGGTGATCTACGAGAGATCCGCGAGGCTCGCTTTCGTTATGGCATAGACGACCGGCAACTTCTGATCGACCAGGCCGAACGATTGAAGGAGCTTCGAGAAGATAGCCGTTTCCTACCAACCTTGTTTTGCTCGCCAACCATGGAACTCGGCGTCGATATCTCCGCGATGAACGTCGTCTACATGCGAAATGTGCCCCCAACGCCAGCGAACTACGCTCAGCGCGGTGGGCGTGCGGGCCGCAGCGGTCAGGCAGCCTTAATTGTCACCTATTGCGCGGCACAAAGCCCGCATGACCAATACTTCTTCGAGCGTCCAAGCGCGATGGTCGATGGCGTGGTGCTCCCGCCATCTATTGATCTGAAAAATCACGAACTTGTCGAAAGCCATCTTCACGCAGAGTGGCTGGCTGCCAGTGGAGCGGCATTGTCGGCGTCGATCGCCGATAACCTCGACATGACAGTTTCCGGCAAGCCTCTCTTGCCGCATCACTGGAACCGGGTGTCTGCTGACGAGGCAAAGAGTGCCGGTGCAAAGCGCGTTGCGGCCGTTCTGTCAGCTGTCGCTGATGACTTTGGCGCCACGCCACCGGAGTGGTTTGTTGGTGTTGATGCCAATACAAACCGGGTCGTTGCTGCCGCGCCTCAACGCCTTGCCGATACCTTTGACCGGTGGAGGGATTTGTGGGCTGCGGCCGAACGGCAGGTAGAAGACGCGGCACATACTCTAAAAGATTATTCGATCTCACCGCAGGAACGCCTTGCCGCAGAAACACGGCAAGCGGCTGGAAACACCCAGATAAAGCTTTTGCTACGGGGGGCCGAGGGCCAAGGCTCCGATTTCTACGTGTACCGGTATCTGGCAACGGAAGGGTTCCTGCCTGGCTATAACTTCCCACGTCTCCCTATTATGGCGTTCGTGCCAGGTGATCAGGGCGGAAAAGGACAGCGGTATATTCAGCGTGCACGCTTTCTGGCGATCGCCGAGTTCGGGCCAGGCAGCCTTGTCTATCACGAGGGGCGTGCCTATCGGGTCGATCGCGCCCTGTTAAAGGAGGTTGGTGGCGAGCAAGATGGATTGCTCCCGACATTCAGCACGGCAATTTGCCCAGCCTGCGGTGCCGCCCATGACGGAGAGCCGCCAGAACGCTGCCACGTATGTAACAGCGCTCTGAACAAATCGAACATAACGAAGCAGCTTCATCGGATCGAGAATGTTGGTACGCGCCAAGTGGAGCGGATAACCGCCAACGACGAAGAGCGTCGTCGCCAAGGCTATGAACTCCAGACGACCTTCTCGTTTCGAGACCCGAGCGACGTCAGATCCCGAGTGTTTGAAGATTCAGAGGGGCAAATATTCTCCGCGGAATTTACGCCTGCCGCACAGGCGCGTCGTATCAACCGGGGACTCCGCCGCCGCAAGGACATCAGTAAGATCGGGTTTTTGATCGATCCGAAAAGCGGCTATTGGGCAAGTGACAACCGAGCGCAGGACGCGGAAGAAGGATCACCGATCAATAGTCGGCAACCCATCACCCCGGTTGTAGAGGACCGGAAAAACGCGCTGCTCATCCGGTTTCCTGCTGCTTGGTTGGCTGCTGCTGGAGACGAGGCGGAGGCAATAGTTGCTACGATCCAGCATGCTTTTGCGCGTGGCATCGAGGCCATTTACCAAGTGGAAGAAGGCGAAATCCAGGGACAGCCGACGCCCTCAAGAAAGGATCGCCGAGCACTGTTGTTTTACGAGGCCGCGGAGGGTGGCGCCGGGGTCTTGTCCAGGTTGGTCGAGGATGGCAGTGCCTTTCGCGCCGTTGCGAAGAAGGCGCTGGAGATAATGCACTATGCTCCGGGAAGCCTCTCAGCGGCTGCGGTTAGTGGACCGAAGGCACTGGAAAATGTTGAGGACTCTCACTGCGTAGCGGGCTGCTATCGCTGCCTGTTGTCCTATTTCAATCAGCCCGATCACGAATTGATCGATCGTCGGCGTGAACCTGTGCTGCAGATGCTCATCCGACTTTCTTTCGCAGAAATGCGCCATTCCGCCCCCACATCACAGTTTCAAACGTAAGCGTCATCAACTGCCCACCTCGTATGATCGGGGAGTGACGGATACTCTTGTCGATGCTTCACTCTCCGCTGTCCAGTTGGTCATGGCGCGCTTCCCTGACCACGAAACAGCACGCTAACAAATCCGCGACCAGCGCGAATCCCCCCTGCTGACCTGCCACTGAAGTGTCATCCAGCGGCGATTAGAGCCTCGGCTGTTTTGCTCCGATACCCTGATCCGGCGCCTGGCCTTGTTCAGTGCCTTTTCCTGAGGTGCCGGCACGTCGACTGCGCTCCGCGGCTGCGCGACTCCGTCAGCTCCTGCTGTCGATCTGGCCGGCCGGCCGCGCCGACGTGACTTCAAATTGCCACGAAGCCTGAGGTGATCGCGCCACTCGTAAAGACGTTGGCGACTGACGCCAACCTCATCTGCCAACTTGCTAACGGTTTCGCCCGCCTCCATGCGCTGGAGAAGCTCCAGTTTTTGGTCCTCATCAATAACTCTTTGCCGTCCGGCCATGCCCCAGTTTCCTCTCCTCGCGGGGAAACTGTCCGCGATTTTCCTTGTCTCAGTCTGGGGGTGCACTCCAGCGGGGACCGCCACCATGTCGACTCGGACTGTCCGCACTTTTCGCTCAGAGCCTGATGTCCTTCAAGCTGGCGATTTCGATACCTTCAGCCCCGAAGGCCTCGCTGACATCAACCTTCCCCAGCCGGTCCCACTTCTTCGCCACCCCGAAGTCGAGGTCCAACTGATCCTCTATGTCAGCGATCCGACATTGGCGCAGTTCGAAACGGCCCGGATCGATGGCCTCCTGGGGTAATGACGCGATCAGGTCGGACTGATCGAGCCGGAAGCCCACTGCACCCGGATCCTCTCTCACGTCGCGCCAAATCACTATCTTGTAGAAACTCAGCGGCACAAGTGCGTCGTGTAGCGGCTTGTCCTGCTTACCAAAGACGGGGCCGTTGAAGACCGTCAAACGCGCACGCTGCTCTTCCCCCTGCTCGGAGATGAAGTTTTCCAGGTCTCCCCAGAGGTCCAGCCCGGCACCAGTGAATTCGTCCGACTGGTTGAAGAGAAAATATTGAGGCGCTGAGTTGGTGTAGAAGAACGTGTCGTCATTCGCGGCAACGGCGTCCTCGAATGTCTCACCCCAAGCGACATCGTCCCGCCGTGTCAGGTGTCCCTTGTTGTAGTCGTTGTAGTCATAGAAGCGTGCGCCGAGCTGATCCGCGAATTCGATCCGCGGATCCTTCCTCCAGGTGCTGCGCCCATCCGCCCGGCTCGCGGTTTCCTTCGCGGCGAAGTTCAGATTGCAGGCCGATACATAGGCTAGGCGCCGTTTCGCACAGAGGATGACGCTGTAGTTGTGATAGCGCAGTTCGGTCCGATCATCCGGTCGAGCGGGCCGGGGAACGACCAAGGCACCACCACCGAATTTCGGCTCGGCCTTGACCTTGGGCAGGGGAACGGAAACGCCCAGGAACTTGCGGGCGTAACCATCGCGATCGGCGAAATCCTGCGCCTCTAATTTCTCTTCGAGCAACTCGGCCGGAAGCCGCGGGCGCGGCATCGGCGCCGATGCGGACCGATTGCCGGCCCGGCCTAGGGAAAGGGTTATCTTCAGCGGAACCTCGATGGTGGCCGACGGCTCCCATTTGTCCTTCGATATTTCCCGGTTGGGACCGCTGCCTCTCCCGGACGACACATCGCGAACGACTGGGGTGTCCTCCAGCTCGTGCGCAACGCTCTCGGGGACCAGGCTAGGCGCGAAGGTTTCCATGGATGCTGTGGCCGACATGGCTTCATTCAGGTAGGCCCGCTTCTCCTTTTCCAGCGGCGCGATTTCGATCGCTGCAACGAGGCTGGATGTCCGCACGGCCTCATTCGCGACCCATTTGATTTCCGCGACCGAGTGCTGCTCCTTGTCCCAGATGCGGTCATCTTTCCGGAGCCAGTTCCCTTGGCTGTCGATCGCAGGCACGCCGCTATGGTGAAGCCCGACGACCTCCCATCCATCATTCATCACAGGTGACCCTGACGAGCCCTTCTCCGTATCGGCTTCGTAATGCAGGAACGGTCCGAGACCTTCGGCGGCAGTCCTCATGTCGAGAACCCGGTTGTTGCGGATTACGACCTGCTTTTCCCGGCCACCAGGATGCTGGACGATGTTGATGTGGTCCTCATCCGAGATCGCGATCTTTCCCTGGGCGCCATTGAGCGGAAGCCATCCGTATGTAGAAATCTCAACGCCCTGGATGCTTTTCACAGAAACCGCCACGAGCGCGTAGTCGAGCTTGTGGTCATTCAGGAAGAAGCGCTTCGGCTCGAGCGCGAATTCCTGAGGCTGCTTCACCAGGCCGAAGCGGTTCTGCTCGTAGTCCATCTGAACGACGCATCGATCCGCAAGCTCCGCCGAGGTCAGGACGTGCTCATTGGTCAGAAGCAATCCCGGTCCGACGAGGAAGCCAGTGCCTCGTGCGCTCAGGGTTCCATTAGCGCGGATAAGGACTCGCCCGACACTTCGGGCGGCCGCCGATCCTCTGTCCAGAAACTCCACGGAAAGAAAGTCGCGGGCACCGATGATAACCTCGTTAACGATCTGGTCGCTGAGTTCTGCGACAGTCACGGGCAAGGGGCGCTCCACAAACTTCCTCAAGATGGAGCTTTCCGGCGGGAGCATTCCCCCGCCCGATTTCCGGACATCGCTGATGATGTTGTTCAATCGCGCAGCCAGGCGATCCGGACTGTCCGCCGCCAGAATCTCATGCCTGATCAGCGCGTCAGTGCGCGCTTCGCGAATCCTTGTGCGGTTCTTCCATCGCGCGGCGGCGGCCTCTGCATTCGCTAACAGCGCGCCATCAATTTCGTCATCCATCGCCAACCACCCTCCACAGTAACCGATCAAAGGCATCCGATCATCCTCGCAAACCTCACTTCAATTCCATGCTGCCGGATGGCTGAAGGATGGTTTGAGCCAGATCGCCGGACCGCAATCCGCCTCCAAGGCCCAGAGAAACCACTTCTACATGGCCAAACCGCTGTGGCTTGGCGGCTCAGGTCTTCCGCCTCGCCAGTGCTCTCGTGCCGAAGATCGACGGTTGCTTTCTGGCCGATCGTGTCAAGGTACATCCGCGCCAAGTCCTTCCCGGCATGCGCATAGTGGGGCTCCAGCTTCGATGCCTGGGCATCCTCCTTCGACTTCTTGGCCTCGTCCTTGGCCTTCTCCGTTTCCTTTTCTTGGACTTTGACGCCCCACAGCGCTCCGGCCGCGGCGAAGGCCAGCACCTGCAACGACGTCATGATCGTCACGCCGCGATCCTAAAACTCCAACTCGATGTCGATCCGCTGCATCATCATTGTCAGGACGACTAGCCACATGCCGACAATAAAAATCGCCACCAAGGCGGCCAAGCCTGTGAGAAATCGCCGCTGCCGTCACCTGCCAGGAGCCGGTCGGATTTAGCCGCTTACCAGTTGGCGCCCGAGTTTCCTCCTGCGCGTCTTTGCGCTCGGGCTTTATCAAGCGGCGGGACAACCGAGCGCCTCGTTGCCAACTGTTGTCCGCGTCGCGAGATTGTATTGTCCCCACATCCAAGCAACTGCCGCGCCAAACCGGAAAACCAACTAAAACAAAACGATCACGATGATAGTGCAGTGTTTCACGTTCGACGTTGTCACAAAACCGACAACGCGTGCGACTGCCGAGCATCAGAACGCTTCAGAATGGTAGGCGGAGGCGTTGTCACGTTGTTTGAAATGTGGCCGCGTGAGGCCGACACCGCGCTTTTCAGGCAGGCCGTGCACTCACGGCTTCCCACGCGGCCATGGCTTGGCGTCGATGGGTTCGAATTTGTGCTGCCGAGCGGTTGGTCTGGGAGGGGACGAAGAGATTTCGGACGGCGGAGAAGATCGACACGAAATGCTGCAATGAGCCGACCGACCGGAAACCCTGTCGCGTTCGTTCCCGTTTTCGGAACGGCAGGTGAGAATTCTCCGCCCGGTTGTTCAAGCCTTTATGCGAGCGGTGTTCACGTTCGGCATGAGCTGGCGTTGGGCCGCCCCGTAGGAGCGCAATTTGTCGGTGATCATACGCTTTGGCGGCAGACCCTGCTTCTTCAGAAGTCGCGTCAGCAGGCGCTTGGCGGCCTTGCTGTTGCGACGCGTCTGGACAATCTCGTCGAGCATATATCCGTCCTGATCAACCGCTCTCCACAACCAGCACTTCTGACCGTTGATGCGCACCACGACTTCATCCAGGTGCCAGACATCATCTTTCGTTGGTGCCTTGCGGCGTATGCGGCGCGCATAATCAGGGCCGTGCTTTCGGCACCATCGGCGGATGGTCTCGTAGGAAACGACGATCCCGCGATCGAGCAGCATTTCCTCGACATCGCGCAGGCTCAGATTGAAGCGGAAGTAGAGCCAGACAGCACGGGCCACGATTTCGATCGGATAGCGGTGGTTCTTGTAGGTCGGTGCACTCACGGTCATGGGCGCGCTGCTACCTCACTTTCCTTACCGCTTAATCAATGTGACAGCACCGTTGAGAACGATGCAACCGATGGCAACCTCGGTCTGTTGAGCCGGAAGAGAGCGTGCTCGCAGGCGCCGTCCGATCAGCCCCTTGTATCGTCCGATGGCTGTTTCGCTCAGCGCCCGCTTGCCGTAGCCGGTGGCTGCCTGCCATTTCAGCCGACCGTCGCTTGCGATTGCGGCAATGTGCTTGTCCCTTTGACCAGGCGGTCCGGCATCACCGCTTTCCACCGCCGTGGAACGCGGTGGAATGACGATGTTCGCGGTTGCGCTGTGCTGCAGGATAGACCGATAGGTTGGCTTGCCGTCATAGGCTCCGTCGGCTGTGAACTGGTCGATCTCGCCGTCGATCTGATCGAGCAGCGGTGCCACCTGGGAAGGATCATCCGTGTCCTGATCTGTCAGCCTTTGGGCAATGATCGCGCCACTTTTGGCATCCACTGCCAGATGCAGCTTGCGCCAGTTGCGACGTGATCTGGCGCCATGTTTCTGCTCCAGCCATTGCCCGGCGCCGTAGACTTTCAATCCCGTGCTATCGACAAGCACATGCAGCGGGCCGTCCGGCAGCGGCGGGTTTCGTCGGGCTGATGGCTCCCACTTCTGTGCCCGACGGCTCAGCGTCGTATGATCTGGAACTGGGACTTTCAGCCCCATGAGATCCAGCAGCGAGTGGAGCAATCCCTCGGTCTGGCGCAGCCGCATTGCGAAGACGCAACCCAGCGTCAGCGCTGTCTCAATGGCGAGATCGGAATACCGGGCTTGGCCGCCGCGGGTCTTGCGTCGCGGAGCGCGCCATCCCGCCAGTGCCTCCGGCGTTACCCATAAGGTCAGGCTACCACGCCGGCGCAGACCTGCTTCGTAGTCACGCCAATTCGTCACCCTGAATGTCATCTTTCCGACGTGATGACGACGATCTGCGTTGTGTTTGTACGGCATGGCACTCAAATCAAGCTGATTTCGATCCTGCCTGCCTATCGCCAAACCGTTGACAAAGGATCCATGCACCAACGCTATCCATGCACCAACGCTGGCCAGGGGGCGACTCCTCCGATTTGTGGTCGCTCTCGCAACCCGTTTGGTGGCATGCAAATTGCATATTCATAGCCATGATACGTGTTTTGGCGTGGCCCGTCGCGCAGTCTCTAGCCTAGGAGTTCACATGACATTCGCCCGAACGCAATACAGGTCTGCGCATCCCGTGGGACGCCCCAGCTCCGTTGGATCTCGCTGGGCGTTGGTGCGCGGATATGGCGGAGCGCGCCATCCCGCCAGTGCCTCCGGCGTTACCCATAAGGTCAGGCTACCACGCCGGCGCAGACCTGCTTCGTAGTCACGCCAATTCGTCACCCTGAATTTCATCTTTCCGACGTGATGACGACGATCTGCGTTGTGTTTGTACGGCATGGCTCTCGCATCAAGCTGATTTCGATCCTGCCTGCCTATCGCCAAACCGTTGACAAAGGATCCATGCACCAACGCTGGTCAGGATCGCCTACTGGTCACACCGGCGAAAATGGGAAGACATCGACGATATGGGCGGCTGTGTTCTGCCCTCGATCAGGCGCTCAGCCACATCGCAACCAACAGCCTATTCTGGACCTGGACCTGACCAAAAACGTACAAAGTCGAGATAACAGGTAGCCACTCTAAATATTTTGCCTTCACGGTTAAGCGGCTTCCCGCGTATCCCGTCCCTAGGCGATCAGAAACTCCGCTACAGGTGTAGATATGGGAATTTGCTGCTCCAAATCCTCCGGATCGACTCGACATGCCACATATGACACGGAAGAGTCGCCGCGAGAACCCACGGCGTCGGACCTTGAGAGCCGCATATCAGCGCTGAGGGTCCCCCTGGGTACGCGTCCCGACAGGTTGCGAAGGGGCGGAGATGCTCCTCTGGAGCAACATCAGATCCAGCAGGCCGCCTACCATATGGGAGCGTATGTCGTCGATGACGAGGTCACGAGCCCGATAAGACTCGCGACAGCCGGGCAAACCGTTCACGACGTCCGTCTGCTGCTCAAGCATGGCCGGGGAAACGTTAAGGCGGACGACATTCCCTCGCACGGCCACAACGGCATCGGATCGTCGGTTGCAAAGATGGCACCAGACGCCAACAACGAGGTTGCAGTGGCCGTAGTCATGGGAGCGGCGGCCTGCGATCAGGCCGCTCCCCTTTCCGCCATCGTCCACGCCCCACACATGGCGGCCAACGAGCGGAGTATGACCTCTGTTGCTTCCGTGTCAATGAAAGAGATAACCGACGAAGGTGATGAGATCCCAGTCAAGACGGGTCACACCTGGAACGAACTGCGGCGCGGAAGCCGCGACCCGAGGTCGACCGTGGTCATGGATGCCTGGGCCAACGGTCCCGCTGTTCGGTTGAAAGACAGCGCATGGAGCGGAGAGCCGGCCGAGAAAGGTCCTTGGTCGATGGACAAAAGCAGCGCCGAATTCCTCAAAAACCGTCTTGAGGGGTTGATTCCGTTAGTGCATCCGGACACAGATGAAGACACTGCCCACAATTTGCGCCAGAGGCAAAACGCACCCGTAGCGTGGGAAAAATATGCAGAAGCACAAGTGATCTCACCCGAGTTCGCCGACAGTGTACGCAACGCATTGTCCCGTGTTCCTGAAGACCAACAAAGGGAAATCGCATCACGGATGATTCAGGAAGCCTACGGAATGGATCCTTCCTCGGACACGCACCGATACGCAGTGGATTCAGTTCTGGTGGCAGCCAACCAACTGGACTCGCTGCCCCGGCCTCCTGTCGTGCCGCCGGGATACTGAACGGCAAGAGGATCGAATCGTCCGGTCGCTGAACCGCGGGGCGCCGGTATCGATGACGATACGGCGCCCCGCCACCGCACACGCGCAACAAACGGCCGTGTAGGAGGGTCGGCAGGGATTCATGCGAAACCGGCGTTGTTGCGTGGATCACCCGGCGACTGATATTGAGCGGTGGTTTTCAGTCTCCTGATCCGGATTTCGACGATGCCGCACAAGTTCAATGCCGATCGGCGGGACAAGATTGCCAAGCAGAAATATCAAGTGACGAATTGGCCGGCATATAATGAAAGCCTGCGTCAACGTGGTGATTTGACCATCTGGGTGAAGGATGAGGCCCTGTCTTAATGGACGGCGCGGAGGCGGACATCGCGGGGTGGTCAGCCGAAATACTCGGATCTGGCGATTACGTTGTGCTTGACCCTGCGCGTCGTCTACGGGCTGGCGCTACGCCAGACCCAAGGCTTGATGCGCAGTGTCGCGGCGCTGATGGGGTTCGATATTGCCGTGCCTGACTCTCCACCCTGTCTCGCCGGAGCAAAGGGCTGGCGTTGCCGTCGACAAAGTCCCGAGCCACAACATCAGGTCCGGTCCATCTGGTTGTCGACAGCACCGGCTTGAAGGTCTTCGGCGAGGGCGAGTGGCTGGAAAACAAGCACAAAACCAAGGCCAAACGCAAAAGATGGCGCAAACTGCACCTTGGTCTCAATCTTGTCAGTGGTGAGATTGTTTGTTCCGATCTGACCGTGGATGATGTCGGCGATCCGACAGCGTTACCAGGACTTCTGGACCAGATCGGTGGCCCCGTCGAGAAGTTCATTGCCGACGGCGCCTATGATGGAACGCCAACCCGAGATCTTCTGGCGACACGCTTTGGTGAGATCGTGGAGGTCATTATCCCACCTCCCAAGACTGCCGTTGCCAGCCCTCAATCGGTGCTGGTTCCATCTGTCCGCGATCGCCATATTGCAGAAATCCAGACCAAAGGGCGGATGGCATGGCAGAAATCCACCGGCTACAACAAGCGCAGTCGCGCTGAGACCCAGATGGGTCGATGGAAGGCTGTGATCGGGCCCAAACTCAAAGCGCGACATTTTGACAATCAGAAGACTGAAGCGAAGATTGGCGTCCGTGTTCTTAACCGGATGACAGAACTTGGCCGGCCCAAGTTCGAGCGCGTTGCATGAAAAATGCAGTGGATAGGGTTGCCTCGTCCAAAGTCTAATCCATGCAACAGTGCTATGCTGAATTATGTGTCGCGCGGCGGCGAGCTCGCCGTCGAGAACGAGAACGGCGAGCGCATCAGCAGCCGCGAGGACCTGGCGCGGTTGCGGGGCGACTGGAACCATCTATTCCAGAACCGCGCAGAGAGCCGCGATATCGGCAGCTTCACCGTAGAGATTGCGACTGCGGCGGTTTCGTCAGACGAGGCGATGCATGAGCTGGTCAGGAACAGTTTGACGAGCGCATTCGGCGATCGACGCTATGCTTATGCGGTGACGCGCCAGGCCGACGGCGCGCTGACGGTTCAAGGGGCGATCGTGCTCAGAAGCGGGCAAGGCGAGCGGCTGACTGGCGACGACAGGGCTGCCAGCATCATTCAGGCGCGATATGACGCCAGTGCAGCCGCGCAAGGGGCAGCACGGTTCTCGTTCCAAGGCTACGGCAACGGTGTCGAGTATGGCGCCGGCAAATTGCGGAGCCTGGTCGAACGTCATGACGGCGACGTTCGCGACGACCGCGGCCAAATCGTTGGTGACGAAAAGCTCGCTGGCGATCTGGTGCAAAAGGAATGGCGCGGTGATCTGCACAGCCGCAAAGGCCGCGACGTGATGCATCTGATCATGTCGGCCCGGGCCGGCACGAATGTCGAGGCGTTTGAAAACGCTGCACGTGACTTCCTTGCCGAGCAGTTCGCCGGCCATCGCTATGTGTTTGCCATGCATGATCCGGCCAATGACCCGAAGGAAGAAGGCGAGGGGGGCAAGCGGCCACATGTCCATGCCCACGCGATCATCACCATGCGATCGGAATCAGGCGATCGGATCGAGACGACCCCTCAGGTGTTTCGGGAGTGGCGGGCCACAATGGCGCAGATGGCTCGGGCGCAGGGAATAGCGATGGAAATGACCGATCGTCGCGAGTTCGCCAGTCCGCCCGCCTTTACCCGCAATCAGGTGAGGCCGGTGAGCAGTGAAGGGCGGACCGAGCACGTCGGGACCAGCGAGGCGGCACAGGGACGGTACGACGCCAAGCGGGGCGGACGGCGCAGTCTGGCGAAGGCCGAAAGAAGCCGGGAGTATGCCATAAAGGCAACGCAGAGTTGGCAGAAGATTGCGCTCGCTAGCGGTGATCGGCGTGTTGTCGCTTATGCAGAACAGCAGCGGGATCATTTGACAGCAAGCCTTTCGGCAGGTCAGGCGGAAGCGAGCGTAAATGTCGTCCATGCAGATTTCGGATCAAAATTCCGCGCCAATCTGGTAACCTTGCAGAAAGTCGTTTTGGAGGGTCAGGAAATGCGCGAGACAACGCGAGCAGAGTTTGAAGCCTATGAAAAGACGGTCGAGACGGCCTTGTTCCGGCTGCAGGGCTGTTCAACGCTGATTACAGAGCCTTGTAAGCGAGGATGAGATCGAGGGAGAGAGCGCCGTTCCAGAGGGCTTGAGCGACGTTTTTCGTGCCGTTGTGACGCAGGATGTTGAGGGCGAAGCTGCGGGCTCTGGCCATGATGCCGGGGTTGTCGCGGATACGGCTGCGGTCCTCGTCGCAGGACACGTCGCGGACATAGTGGTTGCGGTTCTCGATGCCCCAGTGGCCTCGGATGATGGCGGCCCAAGTCTTGGCGGGGAGACCCTGTTCGGAGGAGATATAGTATGAGACCTCGCCGCGCGGCTGCCACATGCCCGTGGCGGCACTGCGGAGCCAAGTTTGGCGGGTGACGCGGATGATGGTCTTGACGAAGGGCTGCCATTCGCTGTCGACGAGGGCCTTGCCGACGGGAAAGACGTCCACGGTTCGATCCTCCTGCCGGGATCGCACTGTGTCGCGTGAGGAGGCCGTGTCGCTGGGAGTGCGGCTGTCGACGATGGCGCGAATCTCGTCATCCAGATTGGGCTGGTTCTCCTTGAGTTGAACCAGCAGATGGTTACCCGTGGCCAGGGCTACGGCGAAGGTTTTTTTGGGCATGCATGGCGTCGAGAGTGAACATGCGCCCGGTCAGGCCCAGCGTGGCGATCAAGTCCTGGGCGGCGGGGATTTCGTTGCTCTTCTCATCGATCGCCAGATGGCCGAGGATGATCTGACCATCGCTGGCGAAAGCACTCAGCAGATGCGCCGCTTTGCGATCGTTGAAGGCGTCGAAGCTGCCGCGCAGCGTCTTGCCGTCAATGGCCACGCACGCCGGCATGACGTCGTCCGGCATGGCGTCGTCCGGCTCTTGGGCCGGGGGCGTCGGCAGGCCGGCCGCATGCTGGCGGAACACCCTTTCGACCTCCGCCCCGTCGAGACCGCGAAGGATGAACCGCACCGTCGAGTAGGCTGGGGCCTTTCGCACCGAGACCCCGAACACGCCGTTCAGGCGGACAAGATGGATGCGGATGAAGGCGTGGACCTGACGATACGAAACCGCCCCGGCCAGCATCGCCAGCACCGTGAACAGCAGGATCGGCGCCTGGGGATACATCTGCCCCTGGCCACGGCGTGGATCGGGGATCTGCGAAAACAATGACAGCAATGTGCCGGGCAACGGTGCAATCCGACAAGGGCTTGTCGTCGGTGCGCCTGGCCGAGGCGCTCGGGGTGAGCCAGCCAACGGCCTGGCGGATGGGACATGCACTGCGTCTCATGGTGGCGCGGGAGAACATGCTCGCCGGCACGGTGGAGATCGACCATTTCCATCTCGGTGGAAGGCCCAGAAAGAATCCCGACGACCCGCCTCCGGGCCGCGGCCGGAAAGGCCAGGCGAATACGGATAAAACGCCAGTCATGGTAATGGTGCGGCGGCCGACTGACGTCATGCCTGGCACTCTGGCCGGTGACGCGCGTGCCGCGGTCGTGACCGGTCTCTCGGCGCGAGCAAGCGAACGCGTCATTGAAGCGCAGATCGAATTGGGAGCTCATTTGATGAGCGACGAGTGAAAGGCATTCATGGCCATTGGTGAGAGCTTTGCCAAGCATGAGACCGTGAAGCATTCCAGCGGTGAGTATGTGCGCGAGGCCGTCCACGTCAATTCGGTGGAGGGCTTCAACTCCCGCGTCCGCCGTACCATCGCCGGCGTCTTTCATCATATCAGCCCGCAGCATGCCGACCTGTATTTCCACGAGATCGGCTTCCGATGGTCGCAGCGCGTCGTCACAGGAAACGTCATTCGCAAAACCCGGCATGGCCGGGAGAGCGTGCGAACCCTGTGGTCGCGCGTGCCGCCTGCGCTGCAATTGACGAATGTTTTTCGCACCGCCACGGGTCGTCAGATGCGCCGAAGCCCGGATGGCGGCATCATCATCAAATCAGCCGTAGCTGTCTTTGGTTGATAAAGGCCGCGTCACGCAAAGGGTGAATCACGAACGCACGCGCCTGCAAACCCCCACCGCCCGGTAATCTGCCCCGGTTACCTTCTTGACCCGACTTGAACAGTTGGAGGTGAACGGATGGCGAACGCTGTCCGTTAAGCTATTGAATTCACTCGCCTTGAGTTTTCGGCGCGAAAATGTGTGGTAACAACATTTGATCTGCTAGCCGTATGTTGTATGGATGTGATGGCATTTATTCGCTAACAACGCTGGCATGTTTGTCGTTGAGAGAGTCGCGCGCGGCCACCGCTATCTTTACCTCGTGGAAAGTGTCCGCGACGGCAAAACCGTTCGCCAGCGCACGATAAAGGCGCTGGGCCGCAAGGATGCGCTGGTTGCCAGCGGCGAACTTGACAGATTGGCGGCCTCGATTGCGCGCCATGGCGAACGCAGCCTCATCCTGTCCGACATTGACGCGGGGCGAATTGCCTCTCGCCGCATCGGCGGTCCGCTGTTGTTCGGGCGGCTGTGGGAGCGGCTCGGGATCGGCGAGGTGCTGGAAGAGGTGCTGGAAGGGCGCCAGTTCGGCTTTGCGGTGGAACGGGCGGTGTTCGTTGGCACGCTGCATCGGCTGTTCGTCTCGGGCTCGGACCGCGACTGCGCGAACTGGATGGCCGATTATGGTATCGAGGGCGCCGAGGGTCTGGCGCTCCATCACTTTTACCGGGCAATGGCGTGGCTGGGCGAGGAACTCGGCGAAAAGGCGCAAGGCGCGCTGGTGGCGCGCTGCGTGAAAGACGCGATCGAGGAAAAGCTCTTCGCGCGCCGGCAGGACCTGTTCACCGACCTCAGCCTTGTGTTCATGGACACCACCTCGTTGTCCTTCCATGGCGCGGGCGGCGAGACGCTGGGCAAGCGCGGGCATTCCAAGGACTTCCGCCCCGATCTGGCGCAAATGATCCTGGCGCTGGTCGTTGATGCCGAGGGCCGGCCGATCTGCACCGAGATGGTGCCCGGCAACACCGCTGACGTGACCGTCCTGTTGCCGGTGGTCGATCGGCTGCGAACGCGCTTCGGCGTCACACGCGCCTGCGTTGTCGCCGATCGCGGCATGATCAGCGCCGATACCATCGCCGCGCTCGAAAAGCTGGGCATGGAATACATTCGGGGGGCCCGCGAACGCTCGAGCAGCGTGATCCACAACGTCGTGCTCAATGACGCGGCACCGATGGTTCCGCTCGTTCTCGAGCGCCAGCGCGGTGAAACTCAGTTGTGGGTCAAAGAGGTCAAGGTCGGTAAAGACCGCTATATCGTCAGCCGCAATGACGCCGAGGCCGAGAAGGACAAGGCCGACCGCCAGGCGATCATCGCCGGCCTCGAGGCACAGCTCAAGAAGGGCGACAAGGCACTGGTCGGCAACTCGGCCTACCGGCGTTACCTCAAGGCCAGCGGCAAGAACTTCAAGATCGATGTCGGCAAGCTTGCCGAGGAAGCCCGCTACGACGGCATCACCGTGGTGCGGACCAACGCGAAGGTGACCCCGCTCCAGGCCGTGCTGCGGTATCGCGATTTGCTCGAGGTCGAGAGCCTGTTCCGCGCCGCCAAGGCAACCTTCAATACCCGGCCGATCTTCCACCAATCCGATGCCGCCATCCGCGGGCATGTGTTCTGCTCGTTCCTGGGGCTCGTACTCAGCAAGGAACTGCGCCGCCTCTGCCGGGCCAAAGGCCTGACGCCCGAAGGGCAGCCGCTCCTACGCGATCTCGACCGCCTCCAGGAAGCCACCATCGAAAAGGATGGTCGCATCGTCACCACCAGAACCCACGTTACGGGCCAAGTGGGCAACGTCTTCAAGGCATCTGGCATCGCTCTGCCACACAACCTCGACGAACAACTCGCCTGAGATCATCCCCAAAATGTAGTGGTAACACGCGCCGGCGCGCGCCTAACGTGCTGATATAATAACATATTCTTACAGGCGGTGTTTAAGTGGGGCTTGACGTAACCGGGGCAAAAGCGGTGGCGGGCGCGGCGTTATGACTCGGTGTATCGTTAGAGTGGGTGGCGGTTTGGCGGGCGGCGTGATTCTGTCGGGCCATGGCGGAGCCACCAGATTCTCGAACGCCGACCCCTGCGGACCTGCTCGACATGATCCTGCAGTTGCGGGCGGAGGTCGCCGGGCTTCGCGCCGAGAATGCGGCTCTGAAGGATGAGATCCGGCGCCTGAAAGGTCTACCGCCGCGCCCGACGCTGAAGCCGAGCGGGATGGAGCAGTCGTCCAAGCGGAGCTCACCTGCGGCAACGGGTCCGAAGCGGCGTGGCTCGAACCGGGCGATCGTCACCGAAGAGCGCCGTCTTTGTTATGAGCCGCCACCGGGCTCGCGGTTTGTGGGGCGGACAAGCTTCGTGGTGCAGGATCTGACGATCGGGGTGCGGGTGGTCCGCTATCATCGGGACCGCTGGCGTTTGCCGGATGGCCGGATCGTCGTCGCTCCGCTGCCGGACGGGGTCGACGGGCACTTCGGTTTGGAGCTTCGGCGTCTGGTGCTGTCGCTTTATCACCAGGGTCAATCGACCGTGGAGCGGATCGTCGCGTTGCTGCGCGACTTCGGCGTGTCGATCTCCAAGCGTCAGGTCGTGCGGATCCTGACCAGCAAGATCGACGCCTTCGTCGCCGAAGCGAAGCAGGTTCTGACGGCCGGGCTCGCTTCGGCCGGTTGGGTCAGCGTCGACGACACCGGGGCCCGCCATGGCGCGGTCAATGGCGTGTGCACGCAAATCGGCAATGACCGGTTCGCCGTGTTCACGACCACCAAGTCGAAGAGCCGGCTGAACTTCCTGCAGCTCCTGCACGGCGGGTCGGCCCGGTGGGTCCTGAACGCCGCCTCACGCGCCTACATGCTGGAGCGCGGGCTGCCGGTGATCACGACGGATCTTCTGCATGCTGGGCGCGAGCCGTCCGGGTTCGAGGACGCGGCGTCATGGGACGCCCATCTACTCGCCCATGGCCTGGAGCCCAAGGATGGCCCTGTGGACCCGTTCCGCATCGCCAGTGAAGGCGCGTTGTGGGGCGGTCTGACCGAGGCAAAGTCCCTCGACGGCACCGTCATCCTCAGTGATGGGGCGGGCCAGTTCGCAATCGGCGAGCACGCGCGGTGCTGGGTCCATATGGAGCGCCAGATCCATGCCCTCGATAGCTTCACCGAACCGCAGCGCCGCGCCAAGGCCCTGATCCAGAGCCGGATCTGGTGGCTCTACAACGACATCAAGGCGTGGTGTCTGAGCCCCACGCCCCGAAGAGCCAGGGAACTTGCCCGGCGGTTCGACCGGATCGTCGGCATGAAGACCAAGTTCGTGACCCTCGACCGTCTACTCGCGCGCATCCGGACCGACCGCCAAAGCTTCCTGAAGATCCTCCAACGCCCGGACATTCCGCTCCACACCAACGGCTCAGAGAACGATATCCGCAGCGTGGTGACCCGGCGCAAGATCAGCGGCGGAACCCACAGCGACTAGGGCCGTGCCGCCCGCGACACCATGCTCAGCATGATGAAGACCTGCAACAAACTCGGTGTCAGCTTCTGGGATTATCTCGGCGACCGCCTCGGCATCCCTGGCAGCAAGATCCTGCCGCTTCCCGTTCTCCTCGCCGCTCGCTGAAACCGAACAGCAGATCGGCCCGCAAACGCCACCGCTTTTGCCCCGGTTACTTCTTGACGTAACCGGGGCAGATTACCGGGCGGTGGGGGTTTGCAGGCGCGTGCGTTCGTGATTCACCGTTTGCGTGACGCTACCACCGACTGATTCGCTTGAAGGCCTGTCGCTCGCGGAACTCCGCGGGCTGGTTTCTGCGCTGATCGGCGAAGTGCGCGGTCTTCAAGGCCGGGTCGAGAGCCTTGAGATCGAGAACCAGGCGCTACGCGCCGAGAACCAGACCCTGAAGGATGAGATCGCCCGGCTGAAGGACCTGCCGCCGCGTCCCCCGGTCAAGCCGACCAAGCCATCGGGCATGGAGAAGGCGACGCAGCCGACATCTGGCAAGGGCAAGCGCCGCCGGCGCGGCGCCAAGCGCGACGGCGGTCGCGTGAGCCGCGAGGTGACGGTTGCGGTGAGCGCTCCTGCGGGCTCTCGCTTCAAGGGGTATGAGACGATCCTGGTGCGCGATCTGGCGTTGTCGGCCGAGGTGGTGCGCTATCGCCGCGAGCGCTGGGTGACACCGACCGGCGAAACGATGGTGGCGCCCTTGCCGGCGGGGATCATCGGCGGCTGGGGCGCGAACCTGCGCCGCTTCATTCTGGCCTGTCACATTCAAGGCCAGGTGACGACGGAGCGGTTGACGGCGTTGTTGACCGGGATCGGGGTCGACATTTCGAAGCGCCAGGTGGTGCGGCTGATTTCGGAGGGCCTGGAGGCCTTCGCGGCGGAGGACCGTGACGTGCTGCGCGCCGGGCTGGCTACGGCGCCCTGGATCACCGTCGATGATACGTCGGCGCGCCACGCCCACCAGGACGGCTACACCACCCAGATCGGCGATCGCCGCTTCACCGCGTTCCGCACCGGGCGATCGAAGTCACGGGAGGCGTTCCTGGCGACGCTGCGTGCCGGGCACAGCGATTACTTCATCAATGAAGAGGCCCTGGCCTATATGCGCGGCCGCAACCTCGCCGGTCCGGTGATCGCGCGGCTAGCGGCTGCGCCGCACAAGGCATTTGCCGACAGCGCCGCATGGCAGGCGCATCTGGCCGCACTCGGCCTCGACCAGCTCGCGGTTGAGCCCAACCCAGTCAGGATCGCCACCGAAGGGGCGATGTGGGGAGCGATCCGCCACCACGGCTTTCTTGGCGATACCGTGGTCGTGTCCGATGATGCCGGCCAGTTCCGCATCGGCGACCATGCTCTGTGCTGGGTCCACGCCGAGCGGCTCGTCCACAAATTGATACCCGTGACCCCGGATCAACGTCAGGCCGTCGACATCATGCGCCAGTTGATCTGGTGGTTCTATCGCGACCTCAAGAGCTACCAGCGTGCTCCTTGTCCGCGCCACGCGGCGGCCCTGCGCGCCCGCTTCGAGCGCCTGTTCAAACGACGAACCGGCTACGTCATGCTCGACCGGCTTCTTGCCAGGCTGCATCGCCGCAAGCATGAACTCCTGCGCGTTCTCGATCGTCCCGAGATCCCGCTCCACACCAATGGTTCGGAAAACGACATCCGCACCTTCGTCACCAAGCGCAAGATCTCCGGCGGAACCGTCAGCGAGGCAGGCAAGAACGCCCGCGACGTCCTGCTCGGCCTGATGAAGACCTGCATCAAGCTCGACGTCTCATTCTTCCGCTATCTCGGCGACCGCCTCGGCATACCAACACAAGAGTCGATTCCGCCGCTCCCGGATCTCGTTAGGCAAGCCGCTCAAGCCTGACTGCCCGGTAATCTGCCCCGGTTACCTTCTTGACGCCCTAACCCTTTGATTTCTTCGCCAGAAACTTTTCCGCTTGACGAGTAGATAGTAGTATTTCTCGTTAATGTGACATCCCCGAAGGCGAGTCACCGCTGGACGACGTATCAGCAGCCCAATCACTACATCCGCAAAGCACGCCGCTCGAAAGTGGCGCAGTCCGCCCGCAGTTCTGGTTTCGGTGAAAAGAGAACGAAAATGTTCCACTTTTGAAGGTGGTGGAAAAGTGGGACAAAAAGTACAGCTTGTTATGACTTATTTGTTGGGTGGTATCGCATTCGTTTTGTGAATTTGTGATTCACTAGCAGTTAGCAAATGTTAAATAGCCCTTGCCAACTCAGTTGCAAACGGCTTTTCTTGCTTTGCGCAAAGTACCAAACCGGAGGAACTCTGTTTGGTCACGAAATCATCCAAAAAAGCTGTGGAAGCGTCGGAGGCGGCTGGGCTCGCCGCATTCGCAAAACTGGCGACGGCTTCGTATGAGGCCCTCGAAAACGATCTTCAAGCTAGAATTGAAACCCTTGAAGCTCAGGCGTTACGATTCGCGACTGTTATCGACAACATCTCGCAAGGCATATGCTTTTTCGATGCCGATGAACGGCTGATCCTGTCGAACCGTCGCTATGCAGAGATCTATCGCATTGCGCCCGAGCAATTGCAGCCGGGCCTGGCCTTGAGCGAAATCGTCGAACGCCGCGTTGCCGCAGGAACATCCGCGATGGCTACCGACGCCTTCTCGCATTGGCCCGGTCGGTGAATTCGGGCAAGGCTTCGAGGGTCTGGACAGCCAACCTTGTCGACGGTCGAACTATTCAGGTCTGCCACCAACCGATGCCCGACGGTGGTTGGGTTTCCACGCATGAGGACATTACGGAACTCGCTGCCAATCGCCAGATTGCCGACGAGCGCATCTCGCTGCAAACGCTGATCGACTGGGTGCCCGACTATCTGTGGGTCAAGGACAGGGAAAGCCGCTTTGTCGTGGTCAACAGCGCCCTTGCGGCCGACAGTGGTCGGGAGAAGACGAGCGACATGATCGGCTTGACCGATTTTGATCTCCATGCCCCGGAACTTGCGCAGAAGTTCCGCTTCATCGAGCAGAGCGTCCTCAACAGCGGACAACCGATGATCGACGAGGAGGAGTTTGTTATCGATGCGACAGGCACCGGCAGGTGGTTCTCGTCGACCAAGGTGCCGTTGCGCAATGTTCAGAATGAGATATTTGGTCTGGTTGGCATCGCCCATGACGTCACGGCCCGCAAGCAAGCCGACATCCTTCGAAACGGGCAGGCGCATATCCTGGAAATGATCGCGATGAGCTCTCGGCTCGAGGACGTGCTCGACCGTCTCATGCGCCTCGTGGAATCCCAGTTGAGGGGGATATTCGGTTCGGTCTTGCTGCTCGATAAGGACGGCAGCCACTTGCTGCACGGCGCCGCGCCGAGCTTGGCGAAAGACTATACGAACGCCATTGACGGGATCGCGATCGGTCCAAAGGTAGGTTCCTGCGGAACCGTCGTCTATCGGCGGGAGCCGGTCATTGTCGCCGACATCCTGCAGGATCCCCTCTGGGAAGATTACCGCGAGCTGGTGGCGCCCTACGGCTATCGTTCCTGCTGGTCGACCCCGATCCTGTCGCATCAGGGTGCTGTGATAGGTGTCTTTGCGATGTATTCGATGACGGTGCGCGAACCCATCGAGGCCGAGACCCGGCTGATTGATTTCACGACCCGCATCGCCGGGATCGCGATCGAGCGCAAACTGGCAGAAGATCAGATCCACTTCATGGCCAATCACGATGTGCTGACGGGGCTTCCCAATCGCGCCTTGCTGGAGGACCGGCTTTCTCAAGCGATCTTGTACGCGCAGCGATACGATCGCTGGGTGACAGTGGTGTTCATCGATCTGGACAATTTCAAGCTCGTCAATGACACGCTGGGCCACAATGCCGGAGACGAACTCCTGAAGACTGTCGCCGGTCGTATGGTTGAATGCGTAAGGGCGACCGATACCGTTGTGCGGCTTGGCGGCGACGAATTTGTCATCATTCTGTTCGACCAGCCGACGAATGTCGATCTCATTTCGGAGACCTTGCAAATGATCCGGGCGGCGATTGCAGCGCCGGTTCATATCGGAGAGCATCGCCTGAGGACGACGGCCAGCATCGGCATCGCAAACTACCCCAAGGATGGGGCGAGCTCGGAAACACTCCTGGTCAACGCCGATGCGGCCATGTATCGGGCGAAGGAATTCGGCCGCGACAATTTCCAGTTTTACACTCCCGAATTCAACTCGAGGGCGCATGATAAATTCGTGCTTCAGGAGGAATTGCGAAACGCCGTGGCCCGCTCGGAATTCGTGCTGCTCTATCAGCCGCAAGTCGATCTTCGCTCGGGGCGCGTCTTTGCGGTAGAAGCGTTGATACGCTGGAACCATCCGACACTGGGCGTGGTACCGCCGATGACGTTCATCCCGACGGCCGAGGAGACAGGATTGATCGTGCCGCTCGGCGACTGGATTCTGCATGAAGCCTGTCGACAGAACAAGGCCTGGCAGGATGCAGGATTGCCGCCGATGACTGTGTGCGTGAATGTCTCGGCACGGCAATTTAGGGAAAGGAATCTGGTTGAACGTGTCGTCCACTCGCTTAGAGAAAGCGACCTGAAGGGCTGTTACCTTGAGCTGGAGTTGACCGAAAGCCTCATCATGCAGGACACAGAATTGGCAGTCGCAACGATGAACGAACTGCAAAGCCTGGGCGTTCAGATCTCTATCGACGATTTCGGGACGGGCTATTCCAGCCTCAGTGCACTCAAGAGCTTTCCCGTTGCGCGGCTAAAGATCGATAAGTCGTTCATCAACGACGTCGCCGACGACGAAAACGATCAGGCTGTTGCCAGCGCCGTAATTTCGTTGGGTCAAAAGCTGAACATGAGGGTCATTGCCGAGGGCGTCGAAACAGACGATCAGGTGGCCTTCCTGCTCAAAAACAATTGCGATGAAATGCAGGGCTATCATTTCAGCAAACCGGTCTGCGCGCAGGACATCGAGAATCTGCTCAACGCGCCCGGCAACTCATAGTCAATTCCAGCTCTCGCCTTTGATTCCATGACTGAACCTGTGCCCCAGATCCACGTCACGGCAGCGCGTAGGCGACGGCCTTCCGCGAACACGCCATACCGACTGCCCTGACCTCTGCTAGCTTGGTCCTGCGGCGGACCTGATTTCCGCTTGGCCGGCGCCTATTGTGGCACCCCCCGCCCCTTCGGCGCCGGCCACCTTTCCGCCGCAGTGGGTTAAATGCCACGAGAACGCCGGCTGCAAGGTTCCATAGGAGTCCTACAGGTGAAAGGCCAGTTCCTGATAGCTTAGTTGGCGGAGCGGTGGTGTCACATTGATTGAGGGGCAAGGAAATTGAGGTAGCAGCGCGCCCATGACCGTGAGTGCACCGACCTACAAGAACCACCGCTATCCGATCGAAATCGTGGCGCGTGCTGTCTGGCTCTACTTCCGCTTCAATCTGAGCTTGCGCGATGTCGAGGAAATGCTGCTCGATCGCGGGGTCGTCGTTTCCTACGAGACCATCCGCCGATGGTGCGAAAGCACGGCCCTGATTATGCGCGCCGCATACGCCGCAAGTCGCCGACGAAAGACTATGTCTGGCACCTGGATGAAGTCGTGGTGCGCATCAACGGTCAGAAATGCTGGTTGTGGAGAGCGGTTGATCAGGACGGATATGTGCTCGACGAGATTGTCCAGACGCGTCGCAACACCAAGGCCGCCAGGCGCCTGCTGACGCGACTTCTGAAGAAGCAGGGTCCGCCGCCAAAGCGTATGATCACCGACAAATTGCGCTCCTACGGGGCGGCCCAACGCCAGCTCATGGCGAACGTGGAACACCGCTCGCATAAAGGTTTGAACAACCGGGCGGAGAATTCTCACCTGCCGTTCCGAAAACGGGAGCGAACGCGACAGGGTTTCCGATCAGTCGGCTCATTGCAGCATTTCGTGTCGATCTTCTGCGCCGTCCGAAATCTCTTCGTCCCATCCCAGACCAACCGCTCCGCCGCACAAATTCGAACCCCATCGACGCCAAGCCATGGCCGCGTGGGAAGCCGTAAGCGCACGGCCTGCCTGAAAAGCGAGGTGTCGGCCTCACGCGGCCACATTTCAAACAACGTGAAAACGCCGCCCAAACTGCTCGCAGGTGCCAGGTTCCAGGACGGCATCGAGGTCATCGAAATGAAGCCGCAAAGCGCCGCTTGATCAACCCAGTCACCCAAAATCCGTCATAGCTCTGTGATGGATGCTCTCGACCGTCGCCGATCACCTCCAAGATCCGACGCTTTTGCTCTTCGAATATCCCTGGCCATGCTGGATCGTAGTCGACGACTTTATCGCATTCATTTAGGCAACGGATTTTCGGCGGCTTGCCTGATTCGCAGAGCTGCCGAAATGCGCTCAGCCTTGCGCTGGCGATCGCGTGAGTTTGCCCGAGGGGGTAAGTGTGCGACGGCTCGCCGGTCGCAATGACCGAGATCCGTTTCTGGTTGAGGTCGCTGAGGGTACTGTGGCGCGGCGGACGGACCGAATGATCGATCTCTGGGACATCGGCACCTACGACAGCGAGATAAAGGATTATCTCGAGTCCCACCGAGACATCATCGACGGCTATTCTGCCCTCGAGCGGAAGAAGGACATCATGGTCGCCAAGCTGGCGACCTGGGTGCCGATCCAGCCGAACCGGTTCCAAGGCGACTACGCGGCGACGGTCGATGGCCTTGCCGAAATCATGTCAACGAAAACGTTGCGGACATTCCACTACACCCGGATGACTGACGACGAGGTTGAATCCGTGCAGGCCGAAGGCATGGTTCCGACCTCGGTGGATTCCCTGACGGATGTATTTGACAAGGGCCGTTCTGCTCTGATGTCCTGGAAGTGTGCTCTCAGGGCGTTCTGTCCCGGCAGACGGTCGAGACCGCGGCGCGCGCAGCAAAGTCAGGGCTGGCCGGCAGGCCAGCGAGCAGTATGCACGACTTGGCCTTGACGGAGCGAGCACGTCGCTATCGTTCGCCGGCTGCGGGATGGATCGGCGAAGCTGTTTTTGTTATTCTGTCGCGGCTCGGGTGACCGCGTGGCGAAGAACAGGGTCGAGGTTGCAACCCTGTCGCTCAGCCTATGATCGTCGCACCTCATGTGCGGCGCCCGAGCGCCCCTTCGGCGATTGCTGTTTCCATGTAGCGACGAAGCGACGGTAGACTTCCTCGGCGTTGCCGATCGTCTCGCGCTCGCTCTCGCGTACCGACTTGTTGCTGTAGTCGGCAGCAGATCCCTTTGTCTTGCCGCCGCGAAGAGACGGATAGCCGGCGGTCAATTCCAGCTTTCGGAGCTTCCAATCCAGGAGCGCCGAGCGGCTCCAGATGTAGTTTTCGTCCTTGGTCAGCATGTGCCAGACGATGACCGCCAGCTTGCGCGCAGTCGCGACCGCGGCAACGTGCTTACCTCGCTTGTCGCGGATGCGCATGAAGAAGGCCCGCAGCGGGCCAGGCACGCCGGAAATGACCCACGCCGCCTCGACCAGCATCGACCGCGCGTGGGCTCGGCCTTGTTTGGTGATGCGGCCGTGATAGGCCGGCTTGTCGCCGGACTGCCGGACCCGCGGGTTGAGCCCAAAATAGCTGACAAGCTTTTCCGGTGATGAGAACCGTTCGACATCGCCAATGGCCGCCACGATACTCAGCGCGACCGTGACGTTCACGCCGGTGATCGTCATCAGTCGCTTGCCCCGAGGCTCCTGGAGGGCCGTCTGCGCGAGACTCTTGTCTACTTGTGCAAGCTCACCACCAAGGCGATCGAGTTCACCGGCATGGCGAAGGACGACACGGCGCTGATCCTCGGCGAGCGGCTGAGCCTCCAGCCAAGCCCTGCCCCGCTTTGAGAACAGGGTGCCCTTGTAGGGCGGGATCAGGTTGGCGTGCAGAACGGAATGGATTCGGTTTTTGAGACGGGTCATCTGGGAGACGAGCTGCGTTCGTTCGGCCACCACGCGACGACGCGTCTCGGTTTCCTCGTCCGGCATCCAGACTTCAGGCAGAAAGCCACTCGCATGAAGCTTCGCCAGCACTGCCGCGTCGATCTTGTCGGTCTTGACCTTGGCCCAGGCGATGGCCCGGACCAGGATCGGATTGGCTATAACCACGCGGCCCACAAAAGGCGACAATAGTCGCACGATCGCACTTGTATTGCCTGTTGCCTCGATGACGATCTCGTCATCCGGCTTGAGCTTCATGGCGAACTGCAACAGGCGGCTGCGTTCAAGATCGATCCTCCCCGCATCCCGGATTTTGCCTTTCTCCAAGATCGCCATTTGGGCGAATGATCGGTGAACATCAAGGGCAATGATTCTCATTCCCGGCTCCTTTCCAGGGTCAGCAACCATGGGAGCCGGCGGGCTACACGACAACTACGGATCCGCGCTCGCAGCGCAACCGGGCAAGTCGAAGGGGGCGGCCAGATAACAACTCGAACTCTCAGTTCATCAGGTACTTCGGCCTGCCCGCCATGCGTGCTCCCGACACCCCAATCCCGGTAGGTGGACGGTAGTCGATCCATCCGTGCAAGAAAATACGGATTGGCGCGTCGCGCCTATTCATGCCTGATAACAACCGCGTCGATCGTCAGGTCGCTGCCGGAGGGTTGACACCGGAACAGGGCACTAGGATCATCAAGCGACCCCGCCTGCGCACGGATTTCGGCGTCCGCAAAGGCTTCTGGTCAACAACTGTGCCGCTCCATCCGGACGAATCCGCCGTGAAGCTGCTCGTCCAGCACTGGGGCGGCGAATCCGCTTACTGGCTGCTTGTTGGAACGGAAGATGAGGACGTGATCAGCGTTCTGAAGGAAATCGGCCGCGGCAGAGTCTTCGAGATCACGGTACCGCTTGCGGAAGCCAACGGTGGCTTGGCAGGCTTTAGCGCCGCCAGGATTGCCGTCAGGGAATATGCGTGCAGCCTGGGATCCGAATTCCTTCGCGAAGGCCTCGATCTCGGCGTCGAACACAAGCTGCCCCCCTCCAACATTCTCAGGATTCTTTCGGAGGGTGAGGAGGGGTACACGGTGATCGGGAGGGGCTACCCGACCACCTATAAGAAACCGGAGTAGGGTGACAGGCGCGCAGTCGAGTTTTCCCACGGCATCGGTCAATTTCTCAGTTTGGGGAACATGACGTGCGCCAGGATGGACATTCTGCTGAATTTCACCTGCCGGCGCTGTTTCCGTGGACGCGCGCCTGGGACCATTTCTATTGCCCGTCTCGGCTCACGCCGGGGCGGGCTTCTTTGCGTTCTGGGAGGATTTGCTCACCATGGTTCAGAGTGGCGGCCATGGAGCTCGCCTCAGAAGCGGCGCCCAATCGGAAACATTAGCACCTCCGCGACCACGCAAATCGCGGTCTCTTCCAAAGACACGTCGTCATTCCGCCTCGTGCCAACGCGGTCGAACCATTCGACGATAGACCTCCCGGCCAAAGGGACCAGCATATCGCCGCAATCGGCAGAGACGGCCGGATGAAATGGCAGGCCTCCAACGGTTATGGCAAACGCTCGCTGGTCGAGACCGCCATAGGGCGATACAAGCCCACCATCGGGCGGCGTTTGCGGGCACGGTCGCTTCCCGTTCAGCAGACCGAAGTCGCCATCGGCTGCGCCGTCCTCAACCGCATGCTTGCCTGCGCACGCCCGAAATCCGCCCGCCGCAAGGCGGCCACAGCATAGTCTGCCGCTTCAAAGATCGACATCCGCTCAAGTCCGGACCCATGCACCAACGCCGTGTTCAGGGTTGCGGGTAGGGACGCGCATTGCTGCACGCCCCCCGCACAGATCCGTACGTGCGGCTTTCCCGCATACGGCTCCCACCTCGGGTGTCTGACGGCGAAGCGCTGCTCCGGCCAAGGGTGGATAATCTGGACCTTGGGGAGATAGTCGTCGGCGAATTTCTCAATCCGCTGCCTTGTCGTTCGGTCCCGATCGCCGCGCCTAATAAGGGCTCGACGCCAGTGTGATATGACTTGGCGGCGGAACGCCACGTTGGCCTCGTAGTTGGTCGGCACAGCGTGATAGTGCATAAATCCTCGGACAACCTGCCCCAGCCATTTCCCCAGTTCGGGGGTCGACTGGTGCCTTCGCTGTCGCAGCGTGGCCTTCACCTCCTTGAGCTTTGTCCGCAGGCGATCGGCCCGGGTTTTCCTCTTGACGAGGAACTTACCCTGCCGAGATCTGCCGCAGATAAAAGTAAAGCCCAGAAAGTTGAAAGTCTCCGGTTTTCCGAGCCCGCGCATCTCGCGATTTGCCGCCGCGTGGCGGCCAAACTCGATCGTGCGGGTCTTGTCCGGATGCATCGATAGCGAGAACTCCTCAAGCCTGGTTCGCATCGCATCGAGGAAGCGCCTTGCGTCAGTTTCGTGCTCGAAGCCAACGACCAGATCATCGGCATAGCGCACAACGATCATGTCGCCGGATGCTTCCCGACGCCGCCAGCGCTTGGCCCACAGGTCGATGACGTAGTGCAAATAGACGTTGGCAAGTAGCGGTGAGATCACCGAGCCCTGTCCCGTCCCCATTTCACTGACCGCCACCACCCCATCTTCTAGGACGCCCGCCTTCAGCCATTTCTGGATCAGGCGGATGATGCGCTTGTCGCCAATCCGATGTTCCAGGAACCGGATGAGCCATTCTTGGCTTACCGAGTCGAAGGAAACATCTCCAGACTGCCCATCACCAGGACCTTCCCGCCTCGGCAACGATCATGCGGGAGGGCCACGCCTTTGAAGGGCGGCCTCTGGCCGTAATCAGCCGCCTCAAACGCCGCGGCGAGCCAACGCTGCTTTTAGAATTGCCGGACGGCAGCCGGACCTACATTCCCGTCGCGTGGACGGATCTCGGGGGCCTGGGGGGTGATTCCACAGCCTCGCCGGCTAATCACTCCAGCATTGGGCGGCTTTCAGACCTTCTGCATCTGCGCTTTCTGACCGACGCTCTTCTTGAACGGCGCGGCGAGTCGCCGCCCGATGACAAGGAGGAGCGACATGCAACTGAAGCTGAGATTCGCCGAGGAAGACCGCAAGCGGCCTCCCGACCCACCCACCTGGGAGACGCTGGACGCCGAGGCGCGGGCGGAGGCGTTGCGCCGGCTCGCCCTCGTGATCGCGCGCATGCTGACAGTGAGGGAGGCCGGTCATGACTGAACACAGCAAAATCGCCGCCGGTCACCAGGCCCGGCTGGCTGTCGTCTACCTGCGCCAGTCGAGCGCCTCACAGGTGGAGAACAACCGTGAATCGACCGAGCGGCAATACGCGCTCTCCGGTCGGGCGCGCGAGCTGGGTTGGCCGGACGAGCGTGTCCTGGTCATCGACGAGGACCTTGGCCTGTCCGGCTCCGGCAGCGTCATGCGCGCCGGCTTTGCGCGGCTGACCAGCGAGGTGGCGCTGGCCCGGGTCGGCATCGTGCTTGGCCTGGAGGTTTCGCGGCTGGCGCGCAACAATGCCGACTGGCACCGGCTGATCGAGTTGGCCGGGCTGACCGATACGCTGATTGGCGATGCCGACGGGATCTACCACCCGGCTCTGTTCAACGATAGGCTTTTGCTCGGGTTGAAAGGCGCCATGAGCGAGGCCGAATTGCACGTCCTGCGCGCCCGCCTCAATGGCGGCATCCGCAACAAGGCAGCGCGCGGTGAATTGCGCCGCGGCCTACCGATCGGCTTCGTCTGGGGCGAGGCGGACGGCGAGATCCTGATCCATCCCGACGAGGCCGTCGCCCATGCCATCCGCACCGTCTTTGCCCGCTTTGCCGAGCTCGGCTCGGCGCGCCGCGTGTGGCTGTGGTTCCGCGAGCAAGCGATGAAGTTCCCGCTGTGGCTTAATGCACGCACCGAGCTGCGCTGGGGCGAGGCCAGCTACCACGCGGTTCACAGCGTGCTTGCCAATCCAGTCTATGCCGGCGCCTATGTCTATGGCAAGTATCGCCGAGAGACGGTGCTCGACGAAACCGGCGCGCGGTGCAAGCGGATACGCAAGCTGCCGATGGAAGACTGGCAAGTGCTGATCAAGGACCACCACCAGGGCTATATCGATTGGCCCACCTTCGAGGCCAATCGAGAGCGCATGGCGGCCAACACCCAACCCCGGACGCACGCCAAGGCGCAGGAACAGGCCGGTGGCGCCGCCAGAGAGGGTGGCGCCCTGCTGCAGGGCATTGCCCGCTGCGGCCACTGCGGGCGACGGCTGCACACCCATTATCGCGGCCGCACCGTGACGCCGGGCTACCATTGTCCCGGCAAGGTGGTCGTCGAGGGCAGAGGCGTCCATTGCCTCAATGTTGGCGGCGGGCAGATCGATGAAGCCGTGGTGGCGGCCTTCCTGGAGGCGCTGGAGCCGGTGCGCCTGACCGCCACGCTCGAAGCGGCCGAGCGGCTGGAGAACGATCGCGACGCAGCACTCAAGCAATGGCGGCTCGACGTGGAGCGCGCCGCCTTCGCCGTCAACCGCGCCGAGCGCCGCTATTGCGCCGTCGATCCCGACAATCGCCTGGTCGCCCGCAGGCTCGAGCAGGAGTGGGAGGAGGCGTTGCGCGCCCTGGAGGCGGCAAAGGCGGAACTGGCGCGGCGCGAGGAGCAGCGTCCGCGCGTCCTGTCGGCCACGGAGCGGGAAAAGCTGCTTGCCCTCGGGGCCGATCTGGCGAGCGTTTGGTACGCGCCCACCACCACGCCGCGTGACCGCAAGGAATTGCTGCGCACGCTCCTCGATGAGGTCACCCTCCATGTCGATCGCGACGAGGCAGCGGCGCTTCTCGTCCTGCGCTGGAAGGGCGACGCTACGAGTCGCCTCACCGTCGCCTTGCCGCGCTCGCGGCCGGCGACGGTTCGTACCGACGAGGACACGCTGGCGCTGCTGCGGCGGCTGGCACCGCATTATCCCGACGCGGTCATTGCCGGCGTCCTCAACCGCCAGGGCCGCCGAACGGCGTACGGCCACCGGTTTGACGCCAACCGCGTCGGCTATCTGCGTAAGCACTGGAAGATTCCCGCCTGCAAGGCCAAGCCACCAGCCGCCGACGGCGACATCGTCACCGTCCGTCAGGCCGCTGCCGCGCTCGGCGTGGCGCCATCGACGCTTCACCGCCATGTCAACGACGGCCTCATCCCGGGCGAACAGGTGACACCCGGTGCGCCATGGCGCATTCGCCTGACCGCCGAACTCAAGGCCCGCTTCCTGGCCACGCCTGGCGAAGGCTTTGAGCCCATCCGCGACGCCATGGAGAACCTCGGCCTGTCGCGCCAGGTCGTGTTGCAGCGAGTAAAACGCGGCGAACTCGAAGCCGTCCATGTCGTGCGTGGACAGAGAAAAGGCCTATGGATCAAGACGATAGACCAAAATCCCAGCCTCTTCGAACAGATACCGTGAACCAGGGGGTATTATGACAATGGATCCAAGAATGACCGGATGTCGGCGTCAAGAACCCAGTTCACTTTCCGTTTGCCAATCCCAACTACAAGGGCGTCCAGCGCATCGTGCTGGCTACGTCCAGGTCGGAACCCATACGAGAACCCGAGGAAATCTTCCTCATAGACCGCATTCAGCACCTCCAGCGTCGCCCTTTGGACAATTTTGTCTTCCAGAGCTACCACCGCGAGAGGCCGTCGTCGCCCATCCGCCTTTGGTATGTACTGCCGGCGGGATGGAAGCGGGTGATACGGTCCCCCTCGGTGAACCCGATCATAGAGATCGGCGAGGTTGCTTTCGAGATCGGCTTCGTAGTTTTGCCATGTCACTCCGTCTACTCCCGGAGCAGCTTTCCGTTTGAGGGCGTAGAAGGCTTCCCGCATCCGGTTAATGCTGACATGGTGCAAAAGGGCAGTGAACTTCGTCTCCTTGTTGTGCCTTGCCACTTGCCGTATGCGGTCCAACCCATGTGCCACACTCTCCCGTCCCTGTGTCCGGAGTGTGCGGTGCTGTTCCGCATTCCCCTTGGCCCCCGCCCTTCGCTCCACCGTCTCCGCCGCCGGTGACCCGGCCTTGTTCGTCGGCTTCTTCA
This sequence comes from Mesorhizobium loti, assembly GCA_014189435.1. Classification (NCBI taxonomy): domain Bacteria; kingdom Pseudomonadati; phylum Pseudomonadota; class Alphaproteobacteria; order Hyphomicrobiales; family Phyllobacteriaceae; genus Mesorhizobium; species Mesorhizobium loti. The sequence continues at coordinate 190,965 of CP050294.1, read as the reverse complement.
CTACTATGGCGGGATCCGACTTCTCGCGACCGTGCATCATCGGCTCCGGCTCCTCACCTTCCCGATGCGGGCCGAGGCGGTTTCCCACCTTCGGTCAGACGCGAGATATCCCAGGTTCCGACGCAATCCGTTCGTGCGTGATAGGATCTTCGACCGCGGCAGAGCGTCAAGGCCTCGCATAGCGGCCCCGCACATTTCGCCTTCGACGTTTCTGACCGTCTCGGCCTCTGCGACATTGTGGATATCGCGGCTCAATAACCTACCCCTCACGATTGCTGTGTACGCTTCGCGGCCGCCGTCGCCGGCGGGCTCACGCAACACTCGCTACCAGGCGGACGCTACTCCTTACCTGGGCCGGACTTCCACCGGCTGGATCACGCCAGCTTCTCCTGGCGCACCAGAAATTCCACTTATAACCCCCGTCCAAATTTCCCGAGCCAGCTCTCTTCCGCGCTTCCCCGCCGCAATAGCGCCTTGCCGGCTTCACACAACTTTACATTCGCCCGCAACAGCCGAAACATTACGCTCGTAGTTTCGCCCAGTCGCGGCAGAGATGCCGCATTAGCGAAAGGACCATCATGGAAACGAACCATCATCAGGAACCGGCCAGCCTCTCCGGCACCGCGCAGAAGAAGAGCTGGGGCAAGCGCATCGCCATAGGCGGCATCGCGATAGTGGCGCTTGCCGGCGTCGGCGTCCCTGGCGCGCTCAGCCAGGATTACGGGCGCATGCAGCGCTTCGGCATGGGCGGGGGCCACGGCGGACCCGACATGCACATGCAGGCCAACTTCAGCGATGGGATGGGGTTCGGCGGGCATAACTTTGGGTGCATGTTCGGGAAGGTCGACGCCACACCCGAGCAGGAAGATAAGCTGGAGGCGATCATGGACAAGTTCCGCGACGATGTCCGCCCGATCATATGCGGCTTCCGCGATACGCGAGACGATGTCGCCAAGCTGCTCGGCGCCGCAACCATCGACCGCGAGGCAGTGGAGAAGCTGCGCGCCGAGCGTATCGCGGCGGTCGACAAGGTCTCGCGCAAGCTGACGACGGCGATGCTCGACGCCGCCGCGGTGCTGACGGCCGAGCAGCGGGCGGAGCTGGTCGAACTTTTCTAGGATCGCAGCTGGCACCGACGCTGGTAAGCTCTGTACCGGCACAGGTTCGAATCGGAGTAGACAAACGAGCATGGCGGACCAGGTTCTCATCGTCGACGACGACAGGCGCCTGTCCGCCATGGTCGCGGAATATCTGACCGGCAACGGTTTTCGTGTGCGAACGGCGGATACAGCGGGCGCGGGCATTGCCGAGATCGCGCGGCTGTCGCCCGATGCCGTGATTCTCGATGTCATGCTGCCCGACATGGACGGCTTCGAGGCGCTGAAGCGCATCCGCGCGAACTCCGATGTGCTGGTGCTGATGCTGACGGCGCGAAGCGACGAGACCGACCGTATCGTGGGGCTGGAAATAGGCGCCGACGATTATCTGCCGAAGCCTTTCAATCCGCGCGAACTGCTGGCGCGGTTGAAGACGATCCTTCGCCGCCGCAACGCCGGCGCGAACGCCTCGCCCCGCATCCTGCGCTTCGGACGGCTGGAGATCGACCCCGCGTCCCGCTCCGCCCGCGTCGACGGGCGCGACTGCCCGATGACCAGCTACCAGTTCAACCTGCTGGTGGTGCTCGCCGAAAATGCTGGGCGTACGCTGTCGCGCGTGCAGCTCATGGACATGGTCAAGGGCGAAGAACTGGCGTTCGACCGGTCGATCGACGTGCACGTCTCGCGCATCCGCGCCGCGATCGAGACCGATCCGAAAGATCCTCGCCGCATCATTACGGTACGCGGCGCGGGCTATTTCTTTGCCCGTTTCCAGGACGGTGACAGATAAGCCATGCGCAACAGCCTTTTCGTCAAGATCTATCTCACCGTGCTCGTCAGCCTCGCTGCAGTGGTGATCGCCAGCGCGACCTTCCTGCACATGAGCCGGGAACGCGACCATGCCGCGTGCGACGCCTTCGCGGCGATGCCGCCGGCGGACTCCGACCCCGCTCTGCTGCAGGCGACGGTCGAGCGGGTTTCGGCGGCCTTCAATGCCGACATCTCCGTCTTCGGCCCGCAAGGGGGGCTGGTTGCAGAGATCGGCCGGCCGATCTCCCCGCAAAAGTTCGGATCCCCGCGCAGGATCCTCCCCGGCGGGCATCACCTGCTGATCAGCCGGCAGCTGGACGGAAGTGTGATCGCGGCGCGGCTGAGAATGCCGCTCGGCCAGGCAGGCTTTCTCGCGCTGATCGCCGCGGTGATAGGGCTTGCCGCCTTTCCAGTCGTGCGTCATCTCACACGCCGCCTTGAAGCAATGCGCCAGGGCGTCGATCGCTGGGGCGCAGGCGCTCTCGACAAGCGCGTCGCCGTGCGCGGCAGCGACGAAGTGGCGGCGGTGGCGGCGAGCTTCAACCGCGCCGCCGAGCAGTTCGAGCGGCTGCTTGCCGCGAATAGCTCGCTGCTTGCCAATGCCAGCCACGAGTTGCGCTCGCCGCTTGCGCGGCTGCGCATGGCGATCGACCTCATCGCCAACGAACAAAGCGGCCCGATGCGCGATGAGATCGTGCGCAACCTCGCCGAACTCGATGCGCTGGTGGAGGAAATCCTGCTTGCCGGCCGGCTCGACCATATCGAGAAGCTGGAGCGGGTGGAGCCGGTGGATCTGCTGGCACTCACGGCCGAGGAAGGCGCACGGGCCGGCGTCGACGTCTCAGGCGAACCTGGCGTCGTGTCGGGCGACCCGAAGCTGCTCACGCGGCTGGTTCGCAATCTCATGCAGAACGCGCAGAGACATGGCTGCCCGCCGGTTAGCGCGCATGTGGGGATCGAAGGCGGCTCGGTGGTGCTCAAGGTGTGCGATCACGGGCCGGGCCTGCCGGAAGGAACCGGTGAGCGCGTCTTCGAGCCCTTCTTCCGGCCACAGGGCCGCAGCGAGACGGCCGCCGGCTGGGGCCTCGGTGCCTGTCGCTGGTGCGCAAGATCGCCTTGCGTCACGGCGCAACCGTGCACCACGAATCGCCATCCGACGGCGGCGCCTGCTTTGTCGTCACGTTTCCGGCAATATCTTGATACGGCGGGCGCATATCCTTGTGAAAGCAGGGCGGAAGGAGAGGTATGATTAACGCACGAATTCCCGACGGGTACTGGTTCCGCGAAAAGATCAGCAGGCGCGGAGGGCAGCGAACCTCGAAGGAGGACGGATTTCAGGCGTTGTCACGTTGTTTGAAATGTGGCCGCGTGAGGCCGATACCGCGCTTTTCAGGCAGGCCGTGCACTCACGGCTTCCCACGCGGCCATGGCTTGGCGTCGATGGGTTCGAATTTGTGCGGCGGAGCGGTTGGTCTGGGATGGGACGAAGAGATTTCGAACGGCGGAGAAGATCGACACGAAATGCTGCAATGAGCCGACCGACCGGAAACCCTGTCGCGTTCGTTCCCGTTTTCGGAACGGCAGGTGAGAATTCTCCGCCCGGTTGTTCAAGCCTTTATGCGAGCGGTGTTCCACGTTCGGCATGACCTGGCGTTGGGCCGCCCCGTAGGAGCGCAGTTTGTCGGTGATCATACGCTTTGGCGGCAGGCCCTGCTTCTTCAGAAGTCGCGTCAGCAGGCGCCTGGCGGCCTTGGTGTTGCGACGTGTCTGGACAATCTCGTCGAGCACATATCCCTCCTGATCAACCGCTCTCCACAACCAGCATTTCTGACCGTTGATGCGCACCGCGACTTCATCCAGATGCCAGACATCATCTTTCGTCGGCGACTTGCGGCGTATGCGGCGCGCATAATCAGGGCCGTGCTTTCGGCACCATCGGCGGATGGTCTCGTAGGAAACGACGATCCCGCGATCGAGCAGCATTTCCTCGACATCGCGCAGGCTCAGATTGAAGCGGAAGTAGAGCCAGACAGCACGGGCCATGATTTCGATCGGATAGCGGTGGTTCTTGTAGGTCGGTGCACTCACGGTCATGGGCGCGCTGCTACCTCAATTTCCTAACCCCTCAATCAATGTGACAGCACCATCGTTTGACCAGACAGCGCCCGCGCGTGATGCAAATACCGCTCATATGCGAGCACATGTTGTTCTACCGGTGATGGGTTGTACTCGGCCTCAATCTCTTCGGCGATTGCGTTCTGGCTTCGCAGAAAAGCCAGTAGATGTCGAAGAGCGGCGGTATCTCCAAGCTTTGGCCGCTGCGCTCGGTCCAGCAAATAACGCCCAGGATGGTCTCCACTTATGTCGCTTAGCTCAATCCCCTTTTGCCCGAGCCACTTGCTAAAGCCTGCGGCCAGCAGCACCTGGTTCCTCATGGAAACAAGACCGTAGCCTCGATCACCGAGCCATTCGGCAAACGGAACGATATAACTCGCCACCGGGCCCTCTGGTGGCCGCGACAACGCCAAATCATCATTGATGAAACACTTCATTGTTTGCTCCCTTTCCAAGCTGGATTGCCGGAAGGGCTACAAACTATCTCTACATGTTATCGCATAAACCCTTGGATTCGTGGGCAGAACTCTAGCTACCCGACATAGTCGGGCGGGGTAGATAGTGACCCTGTGGGTGACGCCGAAAGCCCTGTCCAGGTGGCAAGCGCCAAGACGCAAGACACGTGGCGGCCAGCACCGCTATTCTGATCTGGCGATCGAGACCACCTTGACGCTGGGCCTTGTGTTTGGCCTGCGGCTGCGCCAGGCAGAAGGCTTGCTGGAATCGGTGCTGCAACTGATGGGGCTGGCGCTCGCTGTCCCCGATCATACCACCCTGAGCCGTCGGGCGCGGAAATGGCAATCGCCCAACAAACGGCATGATCGCCAGGTTGCGCCGGAGGGACCAGTGCATGTTCTTGTCGACAGCACCGGCCTGCAGGTCTACGGCGCGGGTCAGTGGCTGGAGGAGAAGCACGGCGCCAGATCCCGTCGCAGTTGGCGCAAGCTGCATCTGGCACTGGATGCCGACAGCGGCGAGATCATTGCCCATACCCTGACTGATCAGGACACTGGCGATGTCTCTCAAGTGAGCCACTACTCGACCAGATTGGCGGTCCGATCGGACAGTTTACTGCTGACGGCGCCTATGACGGAAAACCGACTTACGACGCAGTCATCGATCACAGCGCTGCCGCCGCAATCGTCATTCCGCCTCGCGTCAACGCGGTCGAACCATTCGACGATAGACCTGCCGGCCAAAGGGACCAGCATATCGCCGCAATCGGCAGAGACGGCCGGATGAAATGGCAGGTCTCCAACGGTTATGGCAAACGCTCGCTGGTCGAGACCGCCATAGGGCGATACAAGTCCACCATCGGGCGGCGTTTGCGGGCACGGTCGCTTCCCGTTCAGCAGACCGAAGTCGCCATCGGCTGCGCCGTCCTCAACCGCATGCTTGCCTGCGCACGCCCGAAATCCGCCCGCCGCAAGGCGGCCACAGCATAGTCTGCCGCTTCAAAGATCGACATCCGCTCAAGTCCGGACCCATGCACCAACGCCGTTGCGATGGCTTCTCGTGTTGCTCTGGTGGGAGCTACCGTCGTCAGGTAGCGGTTCCAGCGCTCCGGCTCTCAAGAAATTCTTAGCCGCGACTTCCTCTGGCGTTTCGCCAACAAGCTCCTTGCAAATCCGAACGGATTCGATCCCGCGATCGAGGCCGACTTCCGAAGCCTCTTGTCCGAGGCCACCTTGAAGAGCGCTGCCACGCCAACGCCGCCGCTTCATCAGCCACGATCGCGGGATCGAATCCGTTCGGATTTGCAAGGAGCTTCATTGCGTCAACCGCATCGTTGTCTTCGACGGTCATGAAGGCAGCGCGCCTTCAGACTGAAATCGTCTTCATTAGCCGCTGGGCTTGAACGTCTGAGCCCTCCGGCAAAACACCGAAGGGTTGCCGAAAACTTTGCAGCACATCCGTCTTAGCGGGCACTTGTCGTCAGGTTCTCGACAGCTTCTCTATGTCAGATGCAAGCCCAGCTTCAAACGCGCTTATATTGCTGAAAGTGAGAACGGATGGATTTCACCTCAACCAAGCGGGTGCGCGGACAATCGAACAGGGCCGGCCTGCAAGATAGCTCACGTGCGGCTCCGTTCGCAGGTGCGGCCGCGTTTGAGCGGCAACTGAGCGAGATCGCCAATTCAGGTGGAGGTGGTGGAGCAATGCCGACCGGCTCGGCGCCGCAGCCGCCTCAGTTTGTGAAAAGGCTCAGCAATCGCCCTCTTCACCCCGGGGATTCTGAGTCTATTTCGGCCCTTGAGGCGGCCCTCATCAAGGGCAACGCCGCCGAGAACACCACCAAGTTCTATTTAGGTTCTCTTCTCCGCTTTGGCCACTGGCTTTTCGTAAACAACAAAGACACCATTAAGGATCGGCTCGATCACGAGTCGCTGGCCGATGATGCGCGCGAGTTCATCGGAAAGCGTAATCCCAAGACACTCCTTACGGCAATAGATCATCTCCGGACCTCGCAGTCGACGGGCGGAATCGTGCCGATCGCAGGCTGCGCTGAGTTGATTCCGTATCCTCAGGATGTGGCCCTGATCGATGAGTACAAAAACGAAGTGGCGACAAATACCGGCAAGAGGTATGCAGCTGATCTTAGGAGCTTCAGTGACTACCTGCGTCAAAACAACAAGGAGGGCATTGCTGGTCGGCTTTCCGGCAAGAAGCTGGATGGAGATGTCAAGGGCTATAAAGAGGACGCCGGTGGTCATCGGAACATCGGTTACGCACTGACTGATCTCCGAAAATCGCAGGCCGGCGTTAAAGCGATGGAGCTCGAGCGCCGGGTTCCCCTCGTTCCTATTCCCGTGGACGCGGCACTGATGGAGCCGACGCGGGTCGGCGAGGCGATTGCGCAGCACAGCGCGTCGCAGGAAGCTGTCAGTTGGCCAAAGGAGCTTCGGGCACAGCAGGATAATCAACCAGCCCCGTCATTTTTCATCGCTCCAGGGAAGTTGCCCGCTGGGCCGGATAACCTTAACAGCATCGGGGCGGGCGCTTTCGGAGCAGCCGGCTCTCGGCACGCTGGGGTTCAGGCTGCCGCCCGGCCGTCGTTAGCGCTTAGCGAACAGCAGATTCGCCGCTCGCCTGGCGCGCCTGGCGCGCCTGACAGGGGCAACCTCCTGCCAACCGAGTGGGTCAACATCAACAATGAACATTCCACAGCGCTGTTGAGGCCAGCGAAGCGGCAGAGGAACCTGAATGCGCCGCCAGCCGTCGCCATTCAGCAGCAGCTGAGCGGGATCGGCAATTTAGGCGGCCGCAGGCCGATCCAGCCCTCCACCTACGAGGTGGGCGCATTGATGCCCGGGAGCGAGTCCGAATACATCCCAAGGCTGCAGTCGGAGCCTAGAGGCATCGGAGGCGCCACTGCGCAGCACAGTGCCCCGCATGACGCTATCGCTTCGCGATCCGTCGTTCCTATGGAAGATTACGATCAGGATCTACTTTGGGAGGGAGTGGATAAGGCCGGCCCACTGCCATCTCTAGGGTCAAGTGCGAGCCATTATCAGCCGCCGGCTTCTGCAGGAGCCGTTCATGCTTTGAACGGGCGCCACGACTACCAGTCGGCCGCGGACGAGTTGGCCGGGAGCAACGTCCTGCCGAGGCGGCAGGACGGCGGGTTCGAGGCAATGGTCCATCAGAATCCGCCCACACCATTCGAGCTCAATGCTTGGGTTCCAGCGCCTGATTTTCCGCCGCCGTTTACCGGGCCAGTACCGGTTCATCACCAGGGCGCTCGACAACCCGGCGCGCCGCAGGGGCTTTCTCCCGTGCCAGCCTCCTCGGACGATGAAGCTTTGGCGTGGTTGGGCGAGGAGTTGGTGCAGCGGCGGATCCAAGAACCGGCGTTACCATCAGCGGCCCACTTGCCCGTGCAAAGTTTCGGTGAGGAGCGGCTTTTGGGTAGTGCCGCGGATCGGGCCGATGAGGATGGCGCGCCGGCGAAGAGGCAGAGGACACTAAACAATCGGCAAGAAGTCGCCGTTCAGGGGCTGCTGAGCGAAAGCGGTAATTCAAGCGCTCGCGTGCTGATGCAGCCCGCCACCTGGTTGCGGCCCGCTGTCAACGAAGCGCAGATCGGGCGGGGCCGAATCAACAACCCTGATGCGCCGGAGAAAGATCTTGACGGATTCAAGCGTCCTTCCAATGTGACCCAAAATTCAACACTGGTTACCGTGGGTGGCGACAGGCGTGCTCTTTGTTCCAAAGATGCGTCCCTTATCGGAGTGCTGGAGGAAGCGCTCCGCAAGGGCAAGGTAGCGGAGACCACCTTCAAGTACAATGTAAATCCTCTTTTGCAGTTCGCTCGTTGGCTCGTTGACAGCGGAAAGCAGGGCTTTGCTACTCGCCTTGACGAGGCGTCACTGAAACAGGATTTGAAGCAGTACGAGCGATCGGGTGGTCCGTCCCTCGAAGCGTCGATGCGCCATGTCAAGACTGCGAAGGCCGGCGGCGTGCCAATTGCAGGACACGCTCTCCGCAATCCCTATCCCCAGGACGAAGCCCTCATCAAACTGTACAATGCAACTCCGTCTGCGAAAAACGCCGACAGAGATAGAGTCATGAGGTACTCATCTGCTCTTAGACGTTTTAGTGATTTCCTGCAGAAAAATGGAAAGACGGGCATTGCCGCTCGGCTCAACGACAAGACGCTGGATGATGACGCCAAGCTCTATCCCGGTGGTTACATAGGGATCCGCGCCGCGCTGGTGCAACTGCGGCAATCGGGCGCTGGAGAGTTGGGATCTGGGGGCCATATTGCCCCTGTTCCTCGTCCCGAAGACGCGGTCGCGAGGCGCGTCGGGGAAGCTGCTGCGCCAGCGCCCTCTGCCCGGGCTCGCTCCGACATTTTCGGCGGCCTTCAATCTTTTGTTGATCTGAATGCGCCCACGCCGTCCGACTTGCGTGATGATGCTCATTCTGCACCGGTGCGTCCGCGCGGGCAGATGCTCCGCGACACGGAGTGGCAGCCCATGATGCACGGGACAGGGTCCGCCGCCGTCCCGGGGGCGGGAGGGTCCGATGACGTTCAGCCCGTCCATCGCGGTCGACTTTCGCCGATGAGTGAAGCTGCGCCAGCGCCACCGGCAAGGGCTCCCCAACCCGCCTCGCCAGTGACGGCCGGGCTGTCAGACACCTATCGCGGTGTTCCCGTGGTTGATCTGACCGCCTCCTCCGATGCTGAGATCGAAGCCTTGGATGCGACCGCATTGGCCGAGGCGACGGTGCTCGGCGCCACCGAACACCTGAGCGACGCCCATATCGGCAGGGATTACCTGTTGCTGGAGCAGGAACTGCAGGGGGCCAATCCAGCGCTCGCCGCCCGGACGCGGCTGCTGGAAGGGCTGATATCCGTGCAACTGCGTTCGCCCCACCTGGACGAGCAGCAGGTGCAAAGCAGATTGCAGGGCATCTATGGTCGCGACAACGACACAGCCGACTTCCTGTTCCTGCCGGTGAACAATGCCAGTCCTGATGATCTTAGTTCCCTCGGCACCCATTGGTCACTGCTGTTCGTTGATCGCCGCAACCGGGAAAGAGCGGTCGCCTATCACTACGACTCCGCCGGGCACTGCAACCGCCGCATTGCACAACAGCTAGCAGAAATCATGAAGGCTACCCTGGTGACACCCGCCATGGCCCAGCAGGACAACCTTGTTGATTGCGGCGTCTATGTGCTGGACGGCACGTGGGCGCTGGTTGGACGATTGATCGGCGGGGAGGGGCCGGACCACCAGCCGCTGCCCCTTGACGACCTCGTCGCTGATCGGCAGGCGCTGCAAGACCGGCTGAGGAGGCGTTTGCCGCACGAGGAAGAGCCCCGGCAGCTGTGAATGATGAAACCGCCTTCCCATCAATGATGGAATTCGAGCCAGCGGAACTCCGGCGACGGCATCGTAAACTTAACGTGCCAAGGCCAAGGAGAGGGCATCGCGTTGAAAGTACGCCAAACAACGCGGCCTTTATCAACCAAAGACAGCTACGGCCGATTTGAAGGTGATGCCGCCATCGGGGATGTGTCGCAAACTTTTCGGTAACTTGACTGGGGCATGACAGCTCTTCGATTTTCGGGAGCGCTCAATGTTCAAAGGCAGGCACTTCGATCGATCCGTGATCCTTCAGTGCGTGCGGTGGTATCTGGCCTACAATCTGAGCTTGCGTGATCTGGAAGAGATGATGGCCGAGCGAGGCCTGAACGTCGACCACTCCACCGTGCATCGTTGGGTCGTCCACTTCTCGCCCCAGCTTCTGGAGCGTTTCAACAAACGCAAGCGGACCGTCACCGGCAAGTGGCATATGGACGGCGTTGGTGCATGGGTCCGGACTTGAGCGGATGTCGATCTTTGAAGCGGCAGACTATGCTGTGGCCGCCTTGCGGCGGGCGGATTTCGGGCGTGCGCAGGCAAGCATGCGGTTGAGGACGGCGCAGCCGATGGCGACTTCGGTCTGCTGAACGGGAAGCGACCGTGCCCGCAAACGCCGCCCGATGGTGGACTTGTATCGCCCTATGGCGGTCTCGACCAGCGAGCGTTTGCCATAACCGTTGGAGACCTGCCATTTCATCCGGCCGTCTCTGCCGATTGCGGGTAAGCGATGCGCCAAGGCACCTTGCAAGAGGCCGATGAACATGGAGTTTTCGAGCCATGACATTGGAACATGCAAGGGGCGATATGGTCGCCGAGTTAAGCGGCGCCGCGGCGACCGAAGAGCTTACAACGGTGCGCGGGCGCGTGCGGCAACGAAGGCTGTGGAGTTGCACTGAGAAGCGCGCGTTGGTCGATCTGGCGAGCGCGGCGGGGTCGTCGGTGACCGAGGTCGCGGAGGCGTTCGGCGTAGCTCCGTCACAGCTCTATGCCTGGCGCAAGCAGATGGCCGGCGGCGAGCTCGAGGCCGATCAGGCGATGGCAACTTTCGCGCGGATCGAAGTGAACGATCTGCCCGAGGTCGAGCGTCCCGTCGCCGATTGCCCGGACCCGGCCGGCAGGATCGTCGTGGCCTTTCCGAACGGCGCGCGATTGCGGATCGAGGGGACCGTCGATCCGACGGCGCTACGTATCGTCCTGGCGGAGTTGACCAGTTGATCACAGTGGTGCCGACCGACCGGATTTACTTGTGCTGCGGTGAGACCGATATGCGCCGCGGGATCAACAGCCTGGCGCGGATGGTGCAGCAGGTGCTCGCGCTCGACCCGCATACCGGCGCGATCTTCTGCTTCCGTGGACGCAAGGGTCATATCATCAAGGTTTTGGCGCATGACGACCAGGGGTTCTGCCTTTTTACAAAACGGCTTTCCGATGGTTGTTTCGCCTGGCCGACCACCAAGGATCAGGTGACCGTGTCGCTCACTAAGGCACAGCTTTCGCTACTTTTGGACGGGATCGATTGGCGCCGGCCGAACAAGATTTATCGACCACGTCTGGCCGGCTAAATTCGGCCGTTCTCATTGATTTTGTGTCGATTTTGCTTCCGTAGACGAGGTCTTTCGGGTATGTAATTTGGGTGTCGGAACAAGCTCCCTCCATCGCTGATTTCCTCGCCCGGATCGCCACTCTGGAGGCGGCGGTTTGTGCCCGTGACATCGCCATTGCCGAACGGGATGAGCAGCTGCGAAGAGAGCGCGCCGAGGCCGCGCTTCGCATCCAGCGCCTGCAGCTGCGGATCGATCGCTTCAACCGCAAGGCCTTCGGCCGCTCCTCCGAGAAGCTCGGCCAGATGCAGCTCGAACTCGAAGATCTCGAGACCGATTTCGCCGCCAGCGTGCCCGATCTCGAACTGCCTATCGTCGCGGACAGCGACAAGGTGCGGGTGTTGCCGGTGCGTAAGCTCAACCCGAACCTGCCGCGCAAGCGGGTCGTTCGCGAGCCCTCTTGCGCATGTTGCCCGGGCTGCGGCGGCGATCTTCGCGCCATGGGCGAAGATGGCGACGAGATGCTCGATCTGGTGGCTCAGGCCTGGCAGGTGATCGAGACCATTAGACCCAAGTACAGCTGCCGGACCTGCGATAAAATCATCCAGGCGCCCGCACCAGCCAAGGCCATTGCACGCGGTAAGCTCAGCTATGCTGCGCTCGCCCATATCATGATGGCCAAGTGGGGTTATCATCTGCCCTTCTACCGTCAGGTACAGATGATGGCCGCCAAGGGCGTCGATATCGAGCGTTCCACGCTTGCGCGCAGCGCCGGCTACGCCGCCGCTTTGCTCGATCCCATCTACAACCGCATCCGTGAGATCGGCCGTACCCGCAGCAAGATTCACACCGACGACACGCGGCTTCCGATCCTGGCGCCCGGCACCGGCAAGACACACAAGGGCGCGCTCTGGGTTTATGTCGCCGACGACCGCAACTCGGGTTCGAAGGAGCCGCCGATCGCCTGGTATCGCGCCACCATGGGCCGCGCCGGCGAGAGCGTGATGAGCGAACTCGCCGGATTTGCCGGCACGCTCCAAGCCGACGGATTCAGCGGCTATAACCAGCTCTACAAGGGCGGCGCCATTCGAGAAGCAGCCTGCCTGGCCCATCTGCGTCGCAAGATATTCGACGTTCACGACAGCCAGCCGACCGAGCTCAGCACGACGGCGATGGCCGGTATCCAGGCGGTCTACCGGATCGAGGAAGAGATACGGGGACTCCCGCCCGCCGAGAGATTGGCCGCACGACGAAGTCGGACCCGACCACTGGTCCGGGCGCTGCGACGACAGCTCACGCGCCAGGGCAACGGTTTGTCGCGCCATGCGGATATTGCGAAGGCCTTCGCCTATGGCACCAGACGATGGCGCGCGTTCAATCGCTTCCTCTACGATGGCCAGCTCGAGCCCGACAACCTGATCGCGGAGCGGGCCATTCGTGGATTTACAGTCGGCCGACGCAACTGGCTTTTCTCGGGCAACTTCGCCGCGGCGGAGCGGTCAGCGGTCATGCTCAGCATCATCGAGACCTGCAAGCTCTGCGGCGTCGATGCCGAAGCCTACATGGCCGATGTCACCGAGCGCATCCAGAACGACTGGCCAGCCTCGCGATGGGATGAGCTGATGCCGTGTTGGGGTGGACGGCTCCCAACGGCATCGCGATGTGCCAGAATGAGTTCGTTGAAAGCTCAATCGAGGGAGACCGTCCGTGGAAGAGATTATCCGAATTGGTGTCGATACGTCAAAGAGCGTTTTCCAATTGCATGGCGTGAACGCAGCCGAGCAACCAATCCTGCGCAAGAAGCTTTCGCGTAGGGAGATGGTGAAATTCTTCGAGAAAGCACCACCGACCACCGTCGCACTCGAAGCTTGCGGTGGCTCTCATCATTGGGCGAGGTTGTTAGGTTCCTTTGGCCACGACGTAAAATTGATCGCGCCGCAATTGGCCAAGCCTTATGTCAAGCGCGGCAAGAACGACGCGGCGGATGCGGAAGCCTTGTGTGAGGCGATGAGCCGACCCACCATGCGCTTCGTGCCGGTAAAGAGCGCGGAACAGCAGGCTTCGTTAATGCTGGTCGGTGTGCGAGAGAGACTCATCCGCAATCGGACACAGCTTGCCAACGCTATTCGCGGTTTTGCCATGGAGTTCGGCATCGTCGCGGCCACCGGCATGTGCCGGATCGAACCGCTATTGGAGCGCATTGCGGCCGATCAAGCCCTGCCTGAATTGGCCCGCGAGCTCTTTGCCATGCATGGCGTTGAGTATCGAGACTTGCTTGCCGAAACGAAAGTCGTCGAGGAGAAATTAACCGCGTTGCATCGCTCCGATGAATGCAGCAGGCGCCTGGCCGAAATTCCGGGTGTCGGACCGGTCGGCGCGTCGCTTTTGATGATGAAGACCCCAGATCCCCGAACGTTCAAGTCAGGTCGCGATTTTGCCGCTTGGATAGGACTCACGCCCAAAGACCATTCCACCGCAGGCAAGATCAGGCTCGGGGTGATCACCCGAGCTGGCGACGAAATGCTGAGGAGCATATTGGTGGTTGGCGCAACTGCCCTTCTTCAGCATGTCAGAACAGGTCGAAGCAGACATGCTTCCCGATGGCTGATCGAACTCCTGCAACGGAAGAAACCGAAGCTTGTGGCGGTGGCGCTCGCGAATAAGATCGCCCGAATTGCCTGGAAGCTTATGGTGAGCGGCGAAACGTACCGGCGACCGGAAGAACAAACACAGGCAATTTAGGAAATTGGCCACCACGGCGAGCACGATAAAAATGCTACCGTGTTGAGCTGATGCTGTGAACTTGCAAGAGAAAAGCAGATGGTGCGATCGATCGATCCAAGACGCGTGACACTCCGCCAATTCCAGTGGCCTTTCGAGGTCGTTGCCGTGTTAGGAACACGCGTTGCGGAAACCATCTTGGCCAGTGGTCATGTGCGACCACACACAAAGGCCGCACATATGGATGCAAGCGATCCGATCAAAAATATCCGCAAAAAACACTTGCAAGTGGGAGCCGTCCACATATGGAATTGGGTGCGCCGCCAAGCGATGCCGCTCTCCTTGGCGGCATGAGCGCAATCGATGACATGGCGCTGTCGGACGAGGCGCTCGAGGCCTGGATGGCCATCAAACCCGCCCCCCGCCCGCTGGTGCGGACGATGTCGGCGCTGGATGGCTTCGTAACGGCGGCGGTCACCGGGCCGCGGTTCCCGGACCCGCAATACTGGATGTGCCCGCTCATGGGGTTGCCGCGCGACGTCTTGGCCAAAGGATCTGCAACCGATCACGCCGTGTTTGCCAGCGTCGCCAGGATCCACAACCGGATCAACGAGACGCTCTTCGACAGACCGCAGGATTATGCGCCCCGTTTCGCCACCAAGCCCAGCGGCGGCATCGACCCGCGGCCGTGGTGCCAGGGGTTCTACGCGGCCATCAATCTCAACATCAAAAAATGGAAACGGCTACTCGACCTCGACAACCCCAACCACGGCCTGCTGCTGCCGATCCTGATCTACTGCGTCGACAAAAGGGGCGGCCCGTCCTCGGCAAGCCCAGGCCAGGGCCAGAGACCGCGCGCTTCATCGAGCATGAGGCCTACAAAGACATCGCCCTCGTCATCCCCGCCCTGCGCGAACTCCACTACGTCACCCGTTATGACGATCCGCAGTGATCGGCGGCGACGCGGACCAACGGCTTCCTACTATCTACTATAGAGCACTATTTCGGGAAAGGTGCCTTGGCGCATCGCTTACGTTGCGGATGATCCGCGCAGCCGGGTTCGAGCCGCCGGCCGCGCCGCGGGTGGTCGGCATCGACGACTGGGCCTGGCGCAAGGGGCAGCGCTACGGAACGATCATCTGCGATCTGGAGCGCAACCGCGTCCTCGATCTGTTGCCCGACCGAAATGCCAACACGGTCGCGTCATGGCTGAAACGGGCACCGTAAACTTAACGCTGTGAAGACAAGATCGTAAGCGGTGCGCCAAGGCACCTTGCAAGAGGCCGATGAACATGGAGGTTTCGGGCCATGACATTGGAACATGCAAGGGGCGATATGGTCGCCGAGTTAAGCGGCGCCGCGGCGGCCGAAGATCTTACAACGGTGCCCGGGCGCGTGCGGCAACGAAGGCTGTGGAGTTGCACCGAGAAGCGCGCGTTGGTCGACCTAGCGAGCGCGGCGGGGTCGTCGGTGACCGAGGTCGCGCAAGCGTTCGGCGTAGCGTTGGTGCATGGATCTTTTGTCAACGGTTTGGCGATAGGCAGGCAGGATCGAAATCAGCTTGATTTGAGTGCCATGCCGTACAAACACAACGCAGATCGTCGTCATCACGTCGGAAAGATGACATTCAGGGTGACGAATTGGCGTGACTACGAAGCAGGTCTGCGCCGGCGTGGTAGCCTGACCTTATGGGTAACGCCGGAGGCACTGGCGGGATGGCGCGCTCCGCGACGCAAGACCCGCGGCGGCCAAGCCCGGTATTCCGATCTCGCCATTGAGACAGCGCTGACGCTGGGTTGCGTCTTCGCAATGCGGCTGCGCCAGACCGAGGGATTGCTCCACTCGCTGCTGGATCTCATGGGGCTGAAAGTCCCAGTTCCAGATCATACGACGCTGAGCCGTCGGGCACAGAAGTGGGAGCCATCAGCCCGACGAAACCCGCCGCTGCCGGACGGCCCGCTGCATGTGCTTGTCGATAGCACGGGATTGAAAGTCTACGGCGCCGGGCAATGGCTGGAGCAGAAACATGGCGCCAGATCACGTCGCAACTGGCGCAAGCTGCATCTGGCAGTGGATGCCAAAAGTGGCGCGATCATTGCCCAAAGGCTGACAGATCAGGACACGGATGATCCTTCCCAGGTGGCACCGCTGCTCGATCAGATCGACGGCGAGATCGACCAGTTCACAGCCGACGGAGCCTATGACGGCAAGCCAACCTATCGGTCTATCCTGCAGCACAGCGCAACCGCGAACATCGTCATTCCACCGCGTTCCACGGCGGTGGAAAGCCGTGATACCGGACCGCCTGGTAAAAGGGACAAGCACATTGCCGCAATCGCAGCGACGGTCGGCTGAAATGGCAGGCAGCCACCGGCTACGGCAAGCGGGCGCTGAGCGAAACAGCCATCGGACGATACAAGGGGCTGATCGGACGGGGCCTGCGAGCACGCTCTCTTCCGGCTCAACAGACCGAGGTTGCCATCGGTTGCATCGTTCTCAACCGCATGCTGGCATGGGCACGCCCGGAGTCTATCCGGCGTCAAGTCACGCAGGCATAACCAACTACATTAAAGATCGAAATGCGTTCGATTTCATATCCGCGCACCAACGCCCAAAGTGTCTGCCAAATTTCTCAGCCCAAAGTCGCACGGTCTGGTGAGAAGACGATGACGCCACGAGCTGCCAGCATATCCTCGACCATCCGCAGGCTGAGCGGAAACCGGAAATAGAGCCAAACGGCATGGGCAATCACCTGCGCCGGAAATCGGTGGCGACGATAAAGAGGATCACGGGAAAATCTGGTCATGCCGCCAGATCCCACATTTTGATCGATGCCCGGTTAACGTTACGGTGCCAGTGCGATCCATAATCCCCATAGGTTCAGGGATTCTTGCCCCTGACAAGGGCGTGAGTAATTACTTGAGTATGGCTGAAACGGCACGCTCAGATCTTCCGCAATGACAAAATCATAACCGCGTCAAAATTGTAAAGGGCGCGCGCCACAATGTAGCATAAGCTTAACAACTAAAATTATTTGGACAGTTATATACTGTGCTAACGTGTACATGTCATTTTGCACTCGGTAAGCCGCGTGTGACATCGCCATCCTCGACTAGTGAGAAACGGTAGAGAAGATAACGACCGGCGAACGAAAACTCGGCGCTTGGCTTGCCCAGCGCGAAAGGAGCCCTCGTGCAATGCAAAAAGAGCATGCGCACATCAGTGAGATCGTCGACCAGAAGGATAACGAAATGGCCAAGACCGAAGATCAAGACGTCGAAACAGTCCACTTCCCGGCATTAGACCCTGCCAAAGCCGACCAGTTGCTGGATATTTTGCCGCTTGCCAAGATTTATGATCAACGCAAGCGAGACCCTTTTGAGAGGCTCACGCTTGCGACGGCGTATATTGGTCAACGGGTGAGCATGGCCCACCAACATGAATAGAACAGGGAATCGGGCTGAGACCATGGCCGTGTCTGAAGTGCCGATGACGGCAGCCGGCGTCAACGGCGAGCATGAGAAGGCACGCGCCGACCTTGGAGTCCGTTGGCATGTGGCTGGCGTACTTCAGGGTAAGGAGTCCATAGCTGAACAACATCTTCGCCTGCAGGGTTTTGCTTCTTTCGTGCCACGTGGGGAGAGAACAGTTCGTCACGCCCGGCGGCTCTCAAAACGAATATCAGCGTATTTTCCCGGGTACATGTTTGTAGCCTTCGACGTCACTCAGCAACGCTGGCGCTCTGTCAACGGGACTATCGGTATCCGCTCTTTGATCACGCAAGGGGATAGGCCGCTTCCGGTCCCTTTTGGCTTAGTCGAGCGGTTCATTGCATTGACCGGCAAAGACGGCCTGCTTGATTTCAGCGGTGGCCTTTTGCCGGGATCTTCGGTTCGAATTGTATCAGGTCCTTTTGCGGAGTTGATAGGTCGCCTTGATAGGCTTGATCCTACAGGGCGCGCCCGGGTCCTGATCTCTTTCATGAATGGCGAAATCCCTGTCGATCTGGAGTCCAGGGGTCTTGTCGGAATTGCGTGATCAGAGGGCGTTCGTTCTCGTTTCGCAATTTCACGACTGCATGTGAAAACTTCCGGTTTCACCCGGAAGTGCGGTAGCTGTGGTTTGGCTACGTCCGATAATCCTGAGCATGAACAGGTAAAGATACGGAGCCGGGACAGGTGAATCTGGATGATAAGAAGATAGCGATTATCGGGCTCGGCTACGTCGGGCTTCCACTCGCCGTCGCCTTTGGCGTGAGGCGGCCCGTTATAGGCTTCGACATAAGCGAGGCGCGCATTGCCGCCCTAAGGCGCGGCGAGGATTCCACGCTCGAGACCGACGGAGCCGAGATATCTGCTGCTACAGGCCTGGTTTTCACGACCGACAGGACGAAACTCAAAGCCTGCGGGATCTTCATCGTCACCGTGCCGACCCCCATAGACAAGGCCAATCGCCCCGATCTGGCACCGCTTGTTGCCGCATCAAAGACAGTGGGCGAAGCGATCTCTCCGGGCGCTGTCGTTGTCTTTGAGTCGACAGTCTATCCCGGCTGTACCGAGGAAGTCTGCGCGCCGTGGATAGAGAAAACCTCAGGCCTGCGTTTCAACAAGGATTTCTTTTTGGGATACAGCCCCGAACGCGTCAATCCAGGCGATCGCGAACACCGCCTGCAAACGATCGTGAAGGTGACCAGCGGCTCGACCCCGGAAGCAGCCAACGCCATAGATGCGCTCTATGCTTCCATAGTGTCTGCGGGGACACATCTGGTCGGCAGTATCGCCGTGGCGGAAGCCGCCAAGGTCATCGAGAACACGCAGCGCGATCTCAACATCGCGCTAATGAATGAGCTTTCGCTGATCTTCGGCAGGCTGGGAATCGACACATCCGAGGTGCTGGCCGCCGCCGGTACCAAATGGAATTTCCTGCGTTTCACGCCCGGCCTGGTTGGCGGCCATTGCATAGGCGTCGACCCCTACTATCTCACGCACAAGGCGCAGGAGCTTGGCTACCACCCCGAGGTGATCCTGGCCGGCCGCCGTATCAATGACGGCATGGGGCAGCATGCTGCGGACCAAGCGGCGCGCCTGATGATGCGCAAGGGCATATCGGTCGTCGGCAGCAGGATCTTGGTTATGGGCGCGGCCTTCAAGGAAAACTGCCCGGATCTGCGCAATTCCAAAGTCGCCGACATCGTCAGTCGGCTTCAAGAATACAATGCCGTAATAGATATCTGGGACCCTTGGGTTTCGCCAGCAGAATGCGCCTATGAAGTCGGCCTTCCCAGCACGAGGAGCAAGCCCGAAGGCCGCTATGACGGAATCGTCGTGGCGGTCGGGCACAGAGAGTTCCAGACGAATGGCATTGTCGGCCTGAAGGAGCTGCGCAAGAATCCCGGAGTTATCTACGATATAAAAGGCATCTTCCCTAAGGAACATACGGATGGGCGTTTCTGATGAAGGTTCTGGTCACCGGCGCGGCCGGCTTCATCGGCTATCATGTCGCTAGGCGATTGCTGGAGCGCGGCGACGAGGTCGTTGGCATTGATAGCGTCAACGCCTATTACGACCCAGGCATCAAGGAAGGGCGCCTGAAACTCCTTCAGGAATTCAACAAGACGAACAATTCCGGCTTCCATTTCATCCGCGCCAACCTGGCCGATCGCGCCGCCGTCAAATCCTGCTTTGCCGAGCACAACTTCGACCGCGTCATCCATCTTGCCGCGCAGGCAGGCGTGCGCTTTAGTTTAGAGAATCCGCATGCCTATGTTGAGAGCAACATCATTGCTTTCACCAACATCATCGAGGCGTGCCGCCATGCTAGCGTAGCGCATTTGACCTATGCCAGCACGTCCAGCGTTTATGGTGCCAACACAAACATGCCGTTTTCCGAGCACAGGCCAGCTGATCACCCCTTGCAGTTCTACGCGGCCACCAAGCGTGCCAACGAGCTGATGGCGCACAGCTACAGCCATCTGTTCCGGTTGCCGACCACAGGCCTGCGCTTTTTCACGGTCTATGGTCCTTGGGGTCGACCCGATATGGCGCTGTTCCTGTTCACCAGGAACATCCTTGCTGGACTCCCGATTAAGCTGTTCAACAATGGCAACCACACGCGTGACTTCACCTTTGTCGAGGATATCGCTGAAGGCGTGGTGCGCGCGAGCGACCAGCCAGCCACACCCAATGATGCGTGGGACTCCTCCAATCCGGACTCGTCCACCAGCAATGCACCTTGGCGCGTTTTCAACATCGGCAATAACAATCCGGTTAAGCTGACCGACTATGTCATGGCGCTGGAAGCTGCGCTGGGCAGAAGGGCGATTGTCGAACTGTTGCCACTGCAGGCTGGCGACGTGCCCGATACCTTCGCCGACACCTCGGCGCTGGAGCAGGCCGTCGGCTACCGCCCGGGCACGTCCGTGCCCGAGGGCGTCGGCCGGTTTGTGGACTGGTATCAGGCGTATTTCGGCGGCAGCGCATTCCGATGATGAACGCTCCATGCTTTCAGCAATTTTGAAAGACTTTCATCTCGCTCCGGCGTCGACGTCAACTTGGGCCTCTCCCGACATTGATGCCCGCTGACGCATCGGCCGAATTGGCTTCGATCGGGGCGATCGTGTCGTTCGTCGTCGCCGGTCCGAAAAGGCGATTGCCACCGATCCACTTCAGTCGGCGTTCCACATAGGCCGGCGTCGAGGCTCCGACACGAGGTCGTACTAGCTGCGGCGCTCGTGAAACGCCGGCTCAGACGAACAAGGCTCAGTTGGCGACCACCTGGCTGCTTGAGGATGAGGAATGGAATCTACGGTCGGCGGCACATCATCAAGAAGAGTCCCATATTTGAGGATAATCCTTCGAATTCTGGCACGTAACCCGAATATAAAGATGGGCGAGCGGCGCGAAATCTATGATAAAGCTCAAGAGCAACTTAAGATCTCCATGGGAAATATGCGCGCTCCGCTCGACAGTGAGCTGCAGGATATCGAACTTAGGATACTAAGACAGACGATCCGTCTCTTGGAGCAAGACATTCGAGCCGGCGTAGATGTTTGGCGCGCGGGATACCAACCCGCGGAATTGGACGCGCTCATTCAAAAGAACGAACAGGCTAAAATTAACATCCAGGCACGTCGCGATTTAATGGTGATACGTGCAGAGCGAGAGACACTTAGAGCAAAGAAGGACGGCGACTACGCCGCGCTAATACAAAGCCACGACGAAACATTAGAATACATGGACGCCATTACGAACTTCAATACCAGCCTAGCTGGTAACGCAAACGACGCTCACAAACATACCTTGAGGTCGATAAAAATAATATGGGCGCTATTTATCCATAATTTCCACGCTATAAACGGAGACGGCCCATTTGCTTTTATATGGCTATTGATTCAACCGATGATTATGTTGGGAATTATTAGCTCGGTCTATTTATTGGTCGGAACTCACTACATTCTCAACATGGACGTTCCTACATTTGCCCTGCTTGGATCAGGAACGTGGGTAGCCTGCCGCATGACGATTTTTCGCGTGAGTGGGCAAATAGCTCACAACCGCGTAATGTTAAACCTGCCAATGGTTTCCCCTTTCCACCAGGGCATAACCACAGCAATACTGTACTTGATCGTTTACATGGTTTCTATTGCGCTTCTCTTCGGTATCGGCCGCTATCTTGGTGTGATATCATTGCCGGACGATATTCTTACCGCGTTTTTTTACTTCGTTGGTATGTGGCTGTGTGGCGTAAGTATAGGTTTCATTTTTGGTGTTATTATCGGGGTGTGGCCGTTTTTTGCGCGATTGACCGGCGCCGCCGAGCGTTCGTTGCAGATTGTTTCTTCGGTGTTTTACGTTACGGAGCAATTCCCAGAAGTATATAGAAACTATGTTCTTTGGAACCCCTTGAGTCATGGGATGCAACTTTTACGTGGCGCGTATTTCCATTCATATCCATGCACTGACGCAAAGCCTTCATATTTTTGGCTTGCGGTTATTTCCTTGGCTTGCTCTGCCCTTATTTTGGAGGGATGGTTCCGGCGACACGTGCAGCCGGTCTAACTGGTCTCTAGAAACGCTTGGCGGCCTTCGACAACATGGGTGAGACTGACATGAATTGCTGGAGCTCCCAACTCCTAATGCCAGCAGTTTTGGCGCAAACGTGGATGAGATGGCCGCCGGCTTCCGCGGCGCGTGGCAGCACGGATATAACAAGACTGGTAGCAGAAATAAATCGCTGGAAAGCAACTGCATCGCCAGCGATGTGCTAAGTTTGATGATTTCCTTTCAACGAACATCAGACGAGCCTGAGATCGCTGGCATTCGTCGACAAATCGCTTCGTCTGTAGACCTCGATATCCCAACGGGACGATATGCACTGCTTACAAGTGATCCGCTTGCGAAAAAGCCCGCGGTTGATCTTCTGGCCGGGCTCAGGCCTCCGCAGGTGGGGAGGATAAGTTTCATTGGCTTGACGTCGTGGCCGATTGGCCGGCCGGCTTTTTTGCGTGGCAATGTGACTGGCCGACACGTGATTGCCTTGATATGCAGGCTTTACGGCTTGGATATGCATGTATCAAATGCGATGCTAGAGACGATGGTTACGGACCCTAGGCATATAAATGGGAAAGTAGAACATTGGCCGGCGGAATTTCGGTATGAATACGGCCTTGCCGCCGCGCTTCTGCCGCCTTTCGATATTTATATAGTTGAAGCGGTATTCCCGTTCCTTAAAGACCGCTTCAGCTACCTGTGGAAGACACTCTTCGAAAAGCGATCGGCTGGCAAGATGCTCATAGCAGGGAGCAATCGGGTTGCCGATCTCAGCAAATACTGCGACAGGGCTATTGTCGTTAATAGGGGACGAGTGACAATTGCGAATGATCTCAAAAAGGCCCTTGATCGGTATCCGCCTCGTGTTGCCTCTTACGATGCTCAGAAAGAGTTCGAAGACGACCTTGCCGACGACCCTCTCTGATGCAGAAACCCCAAACTTCCCGGTCTCACCTGCAGAGGCTCCAACCTTCCCAGTCTCACCTGGAGGGGTGGACGACCAAGCCCGATTTATCCAACTACGTCGCGTAACGCGCAGGCGATCAAAATGGGGTACCTGGGCGGCGGCTCTCTGTGTAACGCTGCCGATTTTGACGACGTCGCTGTTCGTTTTCTTCATCGCCACCCCGATGTATACGACGGAGGTGAGGTTCGCCATCCGCGGAGGATCCGACACCATGCAAGCGACGTCACCTGTCAGCTCGTTATTCTCGTCAGGTAGTGGACCGATGGATGGCTATGTTGATGGATATGCGGCCCGGGACTTTCTGGTTTCGCGGGAGGCTTTGGCGAGGCTAGGACACCGGATCGATATCCGGAAGCTATTTATCAGAACGAATTCCGATCCCTTGGTGCGGTTACCGCAGAATGCGGATGACGATCAGCTCTTCGACGCTTATAGGGCGCGCGTGACAGCGCGCTTCAATATGCTGGAACAGATCGTCGTGATGGACGTCAGCTCTTTTAAGCCAGAGGACTCGGTGCTCATCGCGTCCTCTCTCGTTCGGATGACCGAGGAATTCGCAGATCAAATGAACCAACGCGCTCGTGAAGATGCTTTGCGATTCAGCGAGCAAGAATTGGCCCGCGCAGAGAGGCGTGCCACAGAAGCCAGGCAGCAAATGGCTAATTGGCGGAGCGAGACCGGCATCGTCGATCCGACGGCTGACGTGACAATGCTAAACGGATTGATCAATCAATTGGAAACACAGCGGACAGCTGATCAAAACGAGCTCGCCACGATCGACGCGTCCGGTGCGAGCGATCATCCTCGGCGTCGACCGCTCCTCCTCGACATCAAGACATTGACGGATCGGATCGCGGAGACGCGCAAGCGATTAGTCGGCCCCAGTGGATCAGCAACTGACCAGATCTCCCGCTATGAGGCTCTGAACGCTGCCCTGGAATATTCCGAGACCAATTTGACATCGGCCCGGCAGGCGCTCGATTACGCTCGGCAAGCCGCCATCCGACAGCAAAAATATGTGATTGTGATCGCCGAGCCCAGGGCGGATGGAAGACCGTCTTATCCGGACCCGATCACAAGCCTACTGGCGGCATCGATCATCGGTGTCGGTCTCGCCTTTTTCGGCTCTCTGATAGTAAGCATCGTTCGATCACAATTCGCCGCGTGACGTCCGGCAGGCTTTGGCCAGCGCAACAGGGTCGATGACGACGGCGCCGCGCCTGCGCGCCTCAAGGTCAACATAGCTATGCAGTTCGCCATTACGATCGTCGCCGCCGCGGCCGATGGCGAGTGTCGGTCCGAAGTCCAGTGCAGGTCTCCTTCCGCTTGCTCTACGACGATTCCGTACCAATAGCTGCTACCGCTAGGGGACATTATCAAGCTGATGAAAAAAACAAGTCACTTATTATTACTTTTGCCCGCGCTGTTGATGGGCTGCGTTAACTTGCCGGCCTCGGGGCCCACGGCCAGTGCAGTGGTTAATGCGCAGGGTAAAGGTGCCGATTCCGCACTCTATGAGGTAGTCGATATCACTGATGCTACCCTGGCTGTGCTACGTAACCGCCCATCCGGTGATCTTGCCAGTCAATTCTCACGCCATCCGCCAGCGCCTTCGCAGGCACTCACGATCGGAGACCAGATTGTCGTGACGATTTTCGAAGCGGCTTCCGGCGGACTTTTCTCCGGATCATCGACGCCAGGTGCGCCCATGGGAAGCTCGCACAGCATTTCACTTCCACAGCAAACCGTCGACCGTGATGGATCAATCAGCGTGCCCTACGCAGGCCGTATCACTGCAGCCGGCCGCACGCCAGGCTCCCTGGCAAAGGCGATAGAGGCGCGATTGGCAAATAAAGCCGTTGAGCCACAGGT
The DNA here is from genome assembly GCA_014189435.1 of Mesorhizobium loti. NCBI lineage: Bacteria > Pseudomonadati > Pseudomonadota > Alphaproteobacteria > Hyphomicrobiales > Phyllobacteriaceae > Mesorhizobium > Mesorhizobium loti. The sequence goes on along the minus strand of CP050294.1, from coordinate 165,921 downwards.
CATCGTTTCGACGCAGGGCAGCGCGGCTACCGCGACGGTTTCAGGCGACGCGACCGGCTCGGCGCGCGTGGCGCTTTCTTTGAAAGGTGATCGTCTACTGGAGGTTATTGCTCAATCTGGAGGCATAAGGACAATGCCGCAGGAGACCAAGGTTCGCCTAACACGCGGCGCCCTGAGCGAGGTGACTCTTCTCGACACGATCCTAAAAGATCCCAGTCAAAATGTCTTCGTATATCCGGGGGACAATATCTATGTGTATCGCGACCCTCCGATTTTTGTGGCGCTTGGTGCCGTTACCGCCCAAAAAGACTACCCCATAGACAAAGAACCCATGTCTCTCCTTCAAGCCATCGCCAAAGCGGGCGGGCTTCACGATGCGCAAGCCGACAGTAGTGCGATATTTCTTTTTCGGCGCGAAGAGGCAAGCTTAGTACGCGCATTGAAGCCCAATTCAACTCATCTTATGGGGTCTGACCCAGTTCCAGTTATCTATCGTCTGCGACTCAATAAGGCGGATAACTACTTCTATGCACAGCAGCTCGCCATTCGTGATAGGGACATCATATACGTCGCCAACTCGCCGGTGGTTCAGTTCAACAAATTTGTAACGATGGTCAGAGGGATTACCTCAACAGCAGGCTCGTTGCGAGGTGTCGCTTTCGCCAATTGAATTTGCCCCCGCCAGCCGTCGTGCTCGTGTGAACAATTTGCCTGCGACAAGCACGAGATACTCACAACAAGGCCCTACGGTTTCTCACACGCCTATGGTCGTCTACACACTTAAGGATCCTGTATGACGTTGCCGGTCATTCGGTTCGGATATGTCATGCATCGCGTCACCATTTGCAGTTGACAGGCGCGGGTGCAAGGTCAAGTGGACACTCCGTTCCGGAAGCCAACGGCTAATATTCTTATCGTTACGCGGAGATAGATGAAATGATGGTGGATGTAGTTGACAGGTTTCTCTCGGTAGCTTCTCGCCATCCTGGGCGCTTGGCCATAGACGTTGGCGCGCGTCAATATTCTTATGCTTGGCTTGAGGAGCGAGTCCGAATCTACGCACAGATTTATTCGTCATTCGAGCAGCCGCGAATTGCGATCGCGCTCCCTCAAGAGGCCGATGCTTATGCGTGCATCCTGGCGTCCGGATTAGCCGGGGGCTTCCATACGCCCCTGAACACGGTTGCGCCGATACAAAAGCTTCGGCGAATCCTGCATCGGTTGCAACCTGATCTTCTCGTGGCCAAGCCACAGTTGGCGGCTGAAATTGTCACTGCAGTTCCTAACTTGAAGGTCTTGGATCCAGATATGATCAATACAGATCGCTGTTTCTTGGGTAATGGAACGCGCCACGAACTAGCCTATGTCATGTTCACGTCAGGATCGACTGGCGAGCCAAAGGGCGTAATGGTTTCACGCAAAGCATTGGCAAACTACGTGTCCTGGCTGGAGAGCCTTCATATCACCCCGGATGATCGTCTCTCGCAACAGCCAAATCTAGCATTCGATATCAGCATGACAGATATATTTGGGGCACTATGCCATGGCGCTTCGCTTCACCCCTTGCTGGATGAGGGCGACAGAATGTCGCCCGCCGAATTTATCGCGAGGCAAGCTATTACGATCTGGAATTCCACGCCTAGCGCCGTTAGCTTGATGATGCGGGCGCGGCAAGTAACAAGGAAAGACCTAGGGAGTGTTCGGCTGTTTAATTTCTGCGGGGAACCGCTCGTCAGACAGCAACTGGACGCCATTTTTTCCGCATTGCCAGACACGCTCGCCCAAAATACCTATGGCCCCACCGAAGCTACGATCTCTGTAACTGAGCAAGTTCTGACCTCCGACAACTACGGATCTTACTGCCATACGTCTGCCGCCCTGGGTCAGACCATACCAGGCATGAAGATCTCGCTTATTGGCGGGCGTTCTCCCACCGAGGGTCAGATTGTGATTAGCGGTCCCCAACTTGCCGAGGGCTATTGGAACGATCCGGAAAAGACCGAGCAGCAGTTCCGCGTATTGGATGAGTTGTCGGGGGAGCGTGGGTATCTGACCGGTGACTGGGCGGAAATCCGTGACGATCGCTTGTTCTTCAAGGAGCGGATTGATTTTCAGGTTAAGGTAAAGGGATACCGGATCGAGCTCGATGAGATCGTTTCCGCCATTCGGCAGTGCGGGTGGCCTGTGGCTGTCGTCTTTAAACGAGGCGATGGACTCGCGGCTGTCGTGGAATCTAACGGGCTGGGACCGCTCAATGAGCGCGAGTTGAAAGCAGCGTTGTCAGAAATCGTCGAAGCCCATGCCATACCGACATGGATCCTTGAGATTCAGAGAGCACCGCGCAGCGAGAATGACAAACTGGATCGCACAGCAGCAGCAGTCTGGTTCGAGGACAATCTTATTATGAAGAAGGAGCGGACATGATAGAGGACAGCAAATTGTTTCAGAAAGTCGTCGAAATCATAAACGGCGAGTTTCCTGAGAATGACACCGAAATTGCACGGGAGACCGTTGCGGAAGATGTCATTGGTTGGGACAGCATGGCGCATGTTAGTCTCATCGCAATGATTGAAGAGGCATTCAGCGTTCGTTTCATCGGTGCGGAGATCGTCACTTTCGATAATGTCGGCGGCCTTTTCGATGTTCTTAAAGAGAAGATATCGAGGAAGTAAGAAATAAGCTTCTTTATATTCAGCGTGCATTATTCTTATATTACAAGAGGTGGATACCTTGGACCAGAATATCAGGCGATTGGTGAAGGGAGAGATTGAGAACGACTTTTCAGAAGAGGGAAAGGCGTTTTTGGGTGACCTCGTATATCAAGCGTTGCCGGAGTTGTATGACAAGGTTCCGATCGACCGTCCGAAGCTCAACCTCATTTTAGCCGATCAAATTGATTCACCGTCGACCGAGCTCTCAGAAACTTGGACCCTGTGGGAAGAGGGTGCAATTTTGGGGCTTCTATCAGTTGTCGACGCAGGCGAACTGGATGCATCCCAGCGGATGGGAATGTTGGACATCGTGCGGCACCTGGATCGGGACGCTAGGATGAATTTCAAGAGAGCCCTCGAAGGCCATGGCTCGAATGTTGAAACCCTTGCATCAGGGGAGGGAAAATATCTCCCGCGTATGGCCGTGGCCGAGGCGGCTCGGGGAAAAGGAGTTGCGCGGCGGTTGATGCATCATGTGCTTGATCGCTATCCTAATACTCCAATATACCTACACGCTGCGAACACAAACGCGATCGTCATAAAACTGCACAAATCGCTAGGATTTCAGTGTCAATCTGAATCTGACTTTCCGATTCGCGTTCTGGTCCGTAATCCACAATAGGTCGGATCGAGAACTAGAGCACGTCCTGTGATCGATGAATCGATTGTGATGTGACGGCTGCGTTTTGTGCTGATTCAACATCCACCTCGATGGAGGTTGACGATGGGAAGAGCATTGAGCGGGGATCTTCGGTCGCGGGTCTTGAAGGCTTCGAACGAGGGCATGTCGGCGCGGCAAGCGGCGGCGCGGTTCGGCGTGGGAGTGTCCAGCGCGATCCGCTGGATTGCGCGGGCGAAGATCGGCGAACTGGCGCCACGCCCGCAGGGCCGCCGCCGCGCCTCCAGCCTCGATGCGCAAGAAGCCTTCATCGTCGGGCTGATCGAGGAGCGCAAGGACATCACGCTGAACGAGATGGTGGAGCGGCTCGTCGCCGAGCAGTCGGTGCGGATCAGCCGCAGCGCCTTGAGCGCCTGGCTTCGCGGCCACGGCTGGACATTCAAAAAAAGTCCGCGCACGCACTGGAGCAGGATCGCCCCGACGTCCTGAAGCGGCGCCGGGACTGGTTCGACGGCCAGCTCGATCTCGATCCGGCGAAGCTCGTGTTCATCGATGAGACCGGCCTCTCCACAAAGATGGCCCGCCTGCGTGGAAGAGCGCCGCGCGGCGAGCGCTGCCGGGCCGGCGTGCCCCATGGCCATGTGTGGACGCCCCGCCGGATGCAAGAAGAATCTTCGGTTCAGGCTGCTGCGCGTGATCGGGTGCTGCCATGTGTTCGGCCTCTCTTTGCGGCTTCGTCATGGCCGCGGGCCCGTATGGGAGTTCGAGGATCAGGTCCACATCACTGGAACGCGCTCGAAGCGCTCCCCATGCGTCTGGTTCTCCTGATCCCGCCTCGCCGACGTTGCGCCATACCTGTCCTTCGACCTTCTCACGTCCTCCTGGCAGCCTCGCGTTCGCTCACTGCACTGCACTCATGCGGCGGCGGTCGGAGCTCGGTAGGTTCCACCTTTCGTCATCAATGCCCATGCGATGCGCGCGGTCTTGTTGGCCAGTGCCACGATCACCAGCATTGGCGGCTTGCGCGCCAGCATTCGATGGAGCCACGAGCCGGATGGCACGCCTTTGCGCTTGGCCCAGCGCACTACCGCGCTGGATGCGATGATGAGCAGGCGTCGCAGCGTTCGCTCTCCCATCCGCGACGTTCGTCCGAGGCGCTCCTTGCCGCCGGTCGAACGCTGGATCGGCGTCAGCCCGATCCAGGCTGCGAAATCGCGCCCAGAGCGGAACGTCTCTGCTGGTGGAGCCATCGCCTCAAGCGCGGTTACGATCAGCGGCCCAATGCCAGGCACGCTCATTAGCCGATGGGCCGTTTCGTCAGCTTTGGCCCGCTTCGCAATCTCCGCGTCCAGCGACCTAACCTGATCCTGCAAGCGGCGTAGCGCTTCGACGAGCATGGCAAGGCAACAGCGAGCGGCCTCCGGCACGCCCGAGGTAGGATCCTCAACCTGCGTGATGAGCCGCTCGACATGCGAGGGGCCTTGCGGCGCAATCAGGCCGAACTCGGACATATGCCCGCGGATCGCGTTGATGAGCTGAGTGCGCTGGCCGACGAGCACGTCGCGGGTTCGGAAGATCACAGCCGAGGCCTGCTTCTCCTGGCTCTTCACCGCCACGAAGCGCATCGTCGGCCGTTGCGCGGCCTCGCAGATCGCTTCGGCATCGGCGGCATCGTTCTTCTGACGCTTGACGAAAGGCTTCACGTAAGCCGGTGCGATCAGCCTGACGGTATGGCCGAGCGTGCCGATCTCACGACCCCAATAATGAGCGCCTGGGCATGCCTCCATCGCCACAAGGCATGGCGGCTGGCAGCGAAGAAGGCCAGCACCTGTTCGCGCTGCAGCTTCCTGCGGAACACAACGGTGCCGGCGGCATCTGCGCCATGGGCTTGGAAGATGTTCTTGGCCAGATTGCGGCGCGGCAATCAATGTGAGAGCGCAGCGTCAATCAGGATGAGAACGCCGGCGGCGCGTTCCTTTTTCGGGGGCGTTCGTCTGGTGATCACGGTCGGCCGGGTATGCCGGTGGTTTTTCCTGTTGGGGAGGAATCACTTTGTGCCCGGCCGCCACGTAACCGATCACCAGATGAGGCTTTTCATGAAGTTCCGGCAGACCAATACGACGGCCGTCGCGGCGGCGAAGGCGTCGATCAGTATCGCCACGGCCTATCGCATCGAGAAGGATTCAAGACTGCCGTCACAAAAGAAGGCGCCGCGGCAACGGCGCCGTGCCGACCCTCTCGCCGATATTTTCGAAGCCGAGGTCGTGCCCATGCTGAGGGCAGCTCCGGGTATTCGGGCGATCGCCATCTTCGACGAGATGATCCGGCGTCATCCCGAGCTTGGAGCCGGCATTCGCCGCACGATCGAGCGCCGGGTCCGAGCCTGGCGCGCCGTCCATGGCGAGGAACAGGAGGTCATCTTCCGGCAGCTTCACGTACCCGGGCGCATGGGATTGTCGGATTTCACTGACATGGCCGCCGCCGGCGTCACGATCGCCGGCCAGCCACTCGATCACCGGCTCTATCATTTCCGGCTCGCCTATTCCGGCTTCGAGCATGCGCATGTCGTGCTCGGTGGCGAGAGTTTCGTCGCTCTGGCGGAAGGCCTGCAGAACGCGCTGTGGTCGCTCGGCGGGGCTCCCCGCGAGCATCGCAGCGACAGCCTCTCGGCGGCATTCCGCAACCTGGACAAGGACGCCCGGGAGGACCTGACGCGCCGCTACGACGAACTGTGCGGCCACTACGGCATGATCCCTTCCCGCAACAATCGCGGCATTGCGCATGAGAACGGCTCCGTCGAAGGCCCGCACGGCCATCTCAAGCGGGCGATCAATGACGCGCTGCTGATGCGGGGATCGAGCGATTTCGACGACCTGGCAGCCTACCGTCGCTTTGTCGACGAGATCGTCAGCCGCGTGAATGCTCGCAACTCCAAGCGCATCGACATCGAGCGGGCCGAACTCCAGGAACTGCCCGCCCGGCGCACTTCCGACTACGAGGAGGTCACCGTGCGCATCACGTCATCGGGCGGGTTCACGCTGCGTAAGGTGTTCTACACCGTGCCCTCACGCCTGATCGGCCACCGCCTCAGAGTGCGGCTCTTCGATGATCGGCTGGATATCTTCATCGGCGGCACGCATCTCATGACGCTGCCGCGCGGGCGCGCCTCTTCAACCGGCAAGCACGACCAGGTCGTCAATTATCGGCATGTCATCCATTCGCTGCGCCGCAAGCCGATGGCGCTGCTCAACCTCGTCTATCGTGACCAGCTCTTCCCCCGCGAGGCCTACCGGCGAACCTTCGACGTGCTCATAAAGCGACTGCCTGAGCGGCAGGCCTGCCGCACCATGGTCGAGCTTCTGGCCATGGCGCACGAGCGCGGCTGCGAGAGCGAACTGGCTGATCTACTGACCGCCTCGCTAGAGGCACGGCGATTGCCCGACATGGCTGCTTTGCGCGAACGGTTCGCGCCGGATCCCGCCCGGCTGCCGAGTGTCGTCGTGCGTCTTGCTCCGCTCAACGCCTATGAAGCCCTGCTTGGCGCCAACCTGACAGGAGATGCGGCATGAAGACGAACCCCGCTGTCGATTCCGCCAGGGTGAGCTTGCTCCTCAACGAACTGCGCCTGCCGGCCATCAAGGTTATGTGGCCGCAGTTTGCCGAACAGGCCGACAAGGAAGGCTGGCCGGCCGCTCGCTTCCTGGCTGCGATCATTGAACATGAACTGGCTGAGCGCGACCGGCGACGTATCGAACGCCATCTCGCCGAGGCGCGCCTCCTGCCGGGCAAGACCCTCGACACATTCGAGTTCGAAGCCGTGCCGATGATCTCCAAGGCTCAGGTGATGGCCATTACCGCCGGCGACAGCTGGCTCGAGAAGGGAGCTAACCTGCTTCTGTTTGGCCCTCCAGGCGGCGGAAAGAGCCATCTCGCCTCGGCCATCGGACTTGCCCTTATCGAGACCGGATGGCGGGTCATGTTCACCCGCACCACTGATCTCGTCCAGAAGCTTCAGGTCGCGCGCCGCGAACTCGGCCTCGAGGCCGCCATAAATCGCCTCGATCGCTTCCACCTGATCATCCTCGACGACCTCGCATATGTCACCAAGGACCAGGCCGAAACGAGCGTGCTGTTCGAGCTCATCAGCGCCCGCTACGAGCGGCGCTCCATGCTCATCACCGCCAACCAGCCCTTCGGCGAATGGGGGAAGGTCTTCCCAGATCCCGCTATGACGCTCGCCGCGGTCGACCGCCTTGTCCACCACGCGACAATCTTCGAGCTGAATGTCGAGAGCTATCGGCGGCGCGAGGCCATCGAGCGAAAGCGAGGGCCAGGCCGGCCGGCCTCATATGCGACGCCCGCAAACGTCAATCCTGATTGACGCGCCGCGACAATCAAACCGATAAAACCTCTTGCGCGCGACAATCAATGCCGCGATCATCAGCATCACCGCGACACCAGATTCTCATCCAGATTGATGAGGTGGAACGGCCCGCTCCGACAGCATCAAGTGCTAACGTGGCCGTTGTTTCAACGCCACCAAGGAGGGACCGTTCCGTGACGCAGATTAACACCATCGGGCTAGATTTGGCCAAGCAGGTTTTCCAAGTTCACGGCGCAGACGCCGAAGGCGCGCCGCTGTTCAACAGGCGGTTGCGCCGGGCCGAAGTGCTGCGCTTCTTCGAGAAGCAGCCAACCTGTCTCGTCGGCCTCGAGGCCTGCGGCGGGGCACATTACTGGGCGCGTGAGATCGCAGCACTCGGCCATGACGTCCGGTTGATCCCGCCGGCCTACGTCAAGCCCTTTGTCAAGCGCGGCAAGACCGATGCTGCCGACGCCGAGGCGATCAGCGAGGCGGTAACCCGCAAGACCATGCGCTTTGTGCCGATCAAGTCGGCCGAGCAACAGGCGGCGGCGATGGTGCTGAGGACGCGAGCTCTGCTGCTGCGCCAAAGAACACAAGTGATCAACGCCTTGCGCGCTCATATGTCCGAATTGGGCATCATTGCGGCTGCCGGCCCGGCGAAGGTGGCGGCATTAGCCGCGATCGTGCGTGACCCGACAGATGCTCGCCTGCCTGCGGCGGCGCGCTTCGCCCTGACGGCCCTTGTCGACCAATTAGACACTCTGAGCGAACAGGTCGAACGACTTGAGCGCGAGATCGTCACCGAGGCAAAGCATGACGAAGACATGCGCCGTCTGACCACGATCCCGGGCGTCGGCGCGATCACAGCGGCGACCGTCAAGGCGCTGGTTCCCGATCCGGACGGGTTCAGGTCGGGCCGTCACCTTGCCGCTTGGCTTGGGCTCACGCCGAGGTCGCATTCGAGCGGCGGCAAGGAGCTGTTGGGCGGCATCTCGAAGATGGGCAACACGGAGCTTCGATCTCTCCTTGTAAATGGCGCTACCTCTGTCCTGCGCCATGCCAGAAACAACGACAGGGCACTGCCCTGGTTGACCGCGTTGCTAGCGCGTCGGCCCTTCAAGGTCGTCGCCATCGCGCTTGCCAACAAGATCGCGAGGATCATCTGGGCCCTGCTAACGAAGGGCGGGACCTATCGGAAACCTGGTGGGATGGCGGTTCGTGCGGCAAACGCCTGAGGGCAGAGTACCGACACGAGCTACCGGAGAAGAGCCAGGAAGAGGCGAGGTGCATTGAGCAGACGATGATTCCACGGGACGAAATCCCGACGCGGGAGAGGCTTGCGCGACAATGTGCTTCGAGCACGTCAGATTGATCAGCCACCCGCTTCGCGGACTTCATCGAGGCCAGCGGTCATGGGCCGCGCTGAAAGGCCGGACATATGACTGCACCGTTCCCGCGTGATGAAATCGACTAAAAAAGCCCTTGCAACGCGGGCCGTTCCACATATGTCGCGCACCTCTCTTCCAGATTGATGAGGTGGAACGGCCCGCTCCGACAGCATCAAGTGCTAACGTGGCCGTTGTTTCAACGCCACCAAGGAGGGACCGTTCCGTGACGCAGATTAACACCATCGGGCTAGATTTGGCCAAGCAGGTTTTCCAAGTTCACGGCGCAGACGCCGAAGGCGCGCCGCTGTTCAACAGGCGGTTGCGCCGGGCCGAAGTGCTGCGCTTCTTCGAGAAGCAGCCAACCTGTCTCGTCGGCCTCGAGGCCTGCGGCGGGGCACATTACTGGGCGCGTGAGATCGCAGCACTCGGCCATGACGTCCGGTTGATCCCGCCGGCCTACGTCAAGCCCTTTGTCAAGCGCGGCAAGACCGATGCTGCCGACGCCGAGGCGATCAGCGAGGCGGTAACCCGCAAGACCATGCGCTTTGTGCCGATCAAGTCGGCCGAGCAACAGGCGGCGGCGATGGTGCTGAGGACGCGAGCTCTGCTGCTGCGCCAAAGAACACAAGTGATCAACGCCTTGCGCGCTCATATGTCCGAATTGGGCATCATTGCGGCTGCCGGCCCGGCGAAGGTGGCGGCATTAGCCGCGATCGTGCGTGACCCGACAGATGCTCGCCTGCCTGCGGCGGCGCGCTTCGCCCTGACGGCCCTTGTCGACCAATTAGACACTCTGAGCGAACAGGTCGAACGACTTGAGCGCGAGATCGTCACCGAGGCAAAGCATGACGAAGACATGCGCCGTCTGACCACGATCCCGGGCGTCGGCGCGATCACAGCGGCGACCGTCAAGGCGCTGGTTCCCGATCCGGACGGGTTCAGGTCGGGCCGTCACCTTGCCGCTTGGCTTGGGCTCACGCCGAGGTCGCATTCGAGCGGCGGCAAGGAGCTGTTGGGCGGCATCTCGAAGATGGGCAACACGGAGCTTCGATCTCTCCTTGTAAATGGCGCTACCTCTGTCCTGCGCCATGCCAGAAACAACGACAGGGCACTGCCCTGGTTGACCGCGTTGCTAGCGCGTCGGCCCTTCAAGGTCGTCGCCATCGCGCTTGCCAACAAGATCGCGAGGATCATCTGGGCCCTGCTAACGAAGGGCGGGACCTATCGGAAACCTGGTGGGATGGCGGTTCGTGCGGCAAACGCCTGAGGGCAGAGTACCGACACGAGCTACCGGAGAAGAGCCAGGAAGAGGCGAGGTGCATTGAGCAGACGATGATTCCACGGGACGAAATCCCGACGCGGGAGAGGCTTGCGCGACAATGTGCTTCGAGCACGTCAGATTGATCAGCCACCCGCTTCGCGGACTTCATCGAGGCCAGCGGTCATGGGCCGCGCTGAAAGGCCGGACATATGACTGCACCGTTCCCGCGTGATGAAATCGACTAAAAAAGCCCTTGCAACGCGGGCCGTTCCACATATGTCGCGCTATACCAGATCCAGGCCAATGGTGCTAACTTGTGTCATGGACGTCTCCCTTCGGTGGTTCTCAACGCCACCACTCTGGCACATCGATGCCGTCAGGGGGGCGTCCATCCCATCACTGGAAGACCACGACCTTCACCGGAGCGCTGCGGCTGACGGGCATGACTGCGCCCTTCGTCTACGACGGCGCCATGAACGGCAACGTGTTCCTGGCCTATGTCGAGCAGGTGCTGGTCCCGACATTGTCGGAGGGCGACGTAGTCGTCATGGACAACCTGCCCGCCCACAAGGCCGCCGGCGTGCGCGACGCGATTGAGGCCGCAGGCGCGAGCCTGCTCTACCTGCCGCCCTACAGTCCCGACTTCAATCCGATTGAGAACGCCTTCGCCAAACTCAAGGCGCTGCTGCGAGCAAAGGCCGAGAGAACCATCAAGGCTCTGTGGGACGCGGTCGGCGCGGTCGTCGACCTCTTCACCCCAGCCGAATGTGCCAACTACTTCAAAGCCGCAGGATATGAACCCGATTAAACAGGACATGCTCTAGTCATTCACCTTGAGGAAGGGCGAAGATCCATAGCGCACCGATGTGCGAGCCAAATCGCGTCCGTTATTGGTGATGGATTGGCGTTAAAAACGCTGTGAGCAGAGTCGTTGTGGCCGATGAAAGGAGTTATCGCATTGGATAATATTCGCCCGATATCATTCGGCGGTTGCTTGCTCAATAATTTAATTTCGGCTCTGCATCAGAATAATAAGCTGGGCGGAATATACAAGGAGATGGGATTTCTCAGGACGCCGTTCTCTATTTCTGCCGCGAGTGCTGTCCAGCTCCTGGGCTTTATAACGGGCGGCAAAACAATCCCCGCCGCACGTGCGGCGGTTCTGTTATCTCGATAGCAGCCGAGAGCCTAACAGAGAGCAGATGGGCATCCCATATACGGCTGACATAATAATTGTCGAAATGAGCACCTCTATCGATATCTTGTACGATGACTTCGTTGTTAACACGAATCGGTTTCAAGAAATCATCCTGCCAGAGCTAGAACATCTAAATGTGCCGCCACGCATAGTGGCCAAATGGAGGTCGTCTCTTGTTAAACAGAACGAATCCGAACGCGCCAAGTATGCACAACATCTCCTCGAATTGGTTCCTCTTACGGAGAAGTTCGAGTGGCTTCACGATCTAGTCGGACGAACGACTACGCGTCAATTGAACGTTGACGATATGACCAATTACATCGGGCGCATCAAAGAAACGCTGGATGTCCCGCTAGCGATGGTTCATCACAATTTTAGATACATGCCCGACGGGCGACCTATCTCCTGGCCCACTGAACTTAAGGACCAATCGATCGAGGTCGCACATCGGCTCAAAGCCTACGAGATGGACTTTGCCCCTTTCGTAGCACGCCACGGCGTGAAACGTGTCCTCGCCGATGATTGCCGTCATTGGAACCCCGAGTTTTTTCCCGAGATCGCCAACCATCTATATAAATTCATAAGCAGAGTCGCCGGGCGAGGGACGCCGGAGGATCTCATTGAGAGGACGTTCGTTCCAACCGAGCTCGAAAACGACGAACCACCACAGATCCCAAATAAGAGCCAGAGTCCAGACAAGCGTCCGAGCGAAACCACTAGCGTCGACGAGAGCGAGAAGGACAACTCAACGGTTGGGCGTGAGATTCCCCCGAGAGATGCTGGAGAGTTACAACCGGGCACAGACTGTGGGACGTTGAGCGCAGACGATCTCGTTTATCACCCGGAAACGGCGTCTCATTTCGATTTCGACGCGAATGTGCTCAACATGATTCTTGTCGTCGGCCAGTCTTGGGCACTTGGGGGCAATAACGATGAGGCAGGGGACGCGCCTCTTACCGCCGTGCCAGAACATCCTGGGCGCGCGCTGATGTTCGATGCCGGATCTGCTCCTCGAGGCAGGCGCGTGTCAAAACTGGTTGACCTGTTTGAGCGGGCCACCGGCTCGACCAAGGAAACACCCTGCGGAGGTTTGGCCGATTACTTGATGCGTACCTGCGAAAGTCGATTCGGAAAGAAGCCCACCGTGGTGTTTGCCTCTGTCGGACGCGGGGGCACAACCCTGAGCGGGCTTAATCAGGGGAGCGCTGACGGGTTACTTCGAGGATCAGCACAGCATCTGGAGGTCATGCGTTTGGTGGCGAAGGCAGCGGAATTTGCCCGTGCCGAAGGCAAACGTGTCCGAGTCCTGGCGATTTGTCTCGCACACGGCGAGTCCGACGCCGGACGGGGAACGCCTGCCGATTCTTATCAGCGAGGCCTGATCCTGCTCCGGCAGCAATATGACGCGGATATCCGGCACCTAACTGGCCAAGTGGCTTCTGTACCTATGCTCACATATCAAGCCAATCGCGGAGCATCGCGACCAGGAATAATAGCAGAAAGCGTCTGGTCACAGCTTCGGGTGGCAAAAGCTGACCCGCATATACGATGTGTTGGGCCTGTTTACCATCACGAGCCCGAAATGCGTTCCGATGGTCGGTCGGCTCATCTGAAAGCAATCGGCTACCGCCGCATTGGCTTCCAATTCGGCCATTTTATACTTGATGACCTTTTCGGGCCTGGATTGGAACCGCTACGCGTCAGTCATGTCCGGTTGCTGCGACCAAATGTGATCGGTCTTGAATATTCCAGAACAATCACGCTCGAGCAAAACGATGACCGCATAAATGTATCAAATCTGGGGGCTGGGTTAGGTATTGATGCAGTAGGGATGGGAGCGGCTGGCCCGACAATAACTTCCCTCGCCATATCCGCTCGCGACGACAAACTCCTCGAAATACATTTTTCGAACCCAATAAGCCGATCTGGCGCCAAGCTTTTCATAGCTGCACGCATAACTGGGACTAATTGCGGGCGACATGAAGGAGCGCGAAGCGGCATTCGTACGAAAGTTCGGTACTATGTAGATCCGCACGACAATACGGAAATGTATGATTGGGCCTGCTCAGAGACCGTCGAGTTGCCCTACCAATAGCCAGTATACGCGAAAATAGGATTAGGTAGCATGAAAGCCAAGTCTCGAAAGTACCAACCTAAAACGCAAATGAGGAACCCCGAAAACGTGTCCGCCACCGCCAGTATATCACCTGATCTCGGATTTTTTGAAAGCGTCGTCAGCGCACACAGGGAGTTGAAAGTCTCCTGGAAGCAGAGAGACTATGTCCGCGTCGGAGACGCCGCGGCAACGCTGTTGGCACTGATCCCCGACAACCAGAATGCGCTTAAACTCCAACTGAAAGCCGCCATTCGCAGAGGGGACGACACAGACCTCGTCGCAACTGCTCGCGCCGCAGCGGCCATTGCCGCGCCCGACGTGCAAAGTGCGGCTCACCAGCTCGCCGCGAAACGAAGGTGGGAGGATGCAGCCACGTTACTGCTAGCTCTACCGGAAAACGCGGAGAAAACGGAACAGCGCGAAACCTTGTCACGGCGCATCGCCGCCCAATTGGCGGCCGCCGGACTCCAGGCGAAAAACGAAGGCGACGAAGAGAAGGCTGCCAGGCTTTGGCAATTGGGACTGAGCCTCAGTCCCGGAGACGCCAAGATGAAGCGCAGGTTGCGCCAACTCATTCATGCCGCCGCCGTAAAGGCGATCGAGGCCAATTTTGAAACGGACGCAAATACCTATATTCGAACCTGGCACGGTGTCCTGGCGCTCAGTCCCGATCACAGTACCGCTTTGAAAAGATTGGCGACCGCGTATGAAAAAGGCGGACATAACGAAGCCTCTCTGGAGTTATGGGCGCGTCTGGTGCGCCTGACACCTGAAAATCCATCGGTGGTGCGTCGCGTTTTGCGGCTGGCGCTTTTGACTAACCAGGAACTGGACGCTCTTGTCCTTTTGGCGAGCGTAGGTGCTGCCGTGCCCGATGATAAGATCGGCGAAGCAACCCGACGCGCTGTCTTCCTTCAGCTTAGGGAATTCCTGCGCACCCACAATTATCTCTTGGCTGCCCATCGTTTCTCCGTCCTTAAGAAATCCTCTTTGGACTTGTCCAGATACGACAACATCGAGGAGCGCGTCTTCCGCGGCACCGTCCGTGAGTACAAACGCTTAATGAAGGATGGGAGCGTTAAGGAATCTACCCAGTTGGCAGAATTGGTGCTGGATATCGACAGCAACAATCAATTTGCGTTGGCGAACCTCGCCCAATACTCCTTCAAGGTCACAAATTTCGAACAGGCAGTATCCTACTATGAGCGGTTGGCATCCGTAGACGGGTCGAATGTGAAGGCTTGGATCGGACTGGCCCGCAGCCGCAAAAAGCTTGGCGATCTTCCCGCAGCTGTTGAAGCCGCAAGGAGATGCCTTTCCATTGAGCCTGGAAATCAAATTGCAGAGCAAATTGTCACCGCTTTTGCGCCAGTAGCTTAAGGGCGCGATGCCCTGCGCTCATCTTCTTGCACATGGCGTCGCGGAAAATCGGATCATAAGGATTTCGACATGGTGGCCGGCCCCCATCGGGTGATCCATGTTGAATGTTAGTGCATGCTTGGTCTCGGCGCTACAGCCGGGGTGGCCGGCGAAGCTGGTCCGGGTTGCGCAGCCGGCCACAGGATTGCTTCTGGCGCCGGGGGTCTGTAGCCTAAAGATGAATGCGGGCGCACCGTGTTGTACAACACGACGACAGAACGCCCACGGGATCGCGGAGCACGAGCTTTTTTACCCGTGGCATCCTTGGGCCGGGAGCCTGGTCCATATTCATGAGGTGGTCGAGAAGGCTGGTAGAGAGGTTTTCCGTTGCAGCCTCTCTGGTCGGGGATCCGATCGGTGGCTGGAGATTCCAGCATGGATGTTTGATCGGGCGGCTAATGCCGCCTTGCAGGTTGGCGCCGCTCCCCATGTCGATATTGCTGCGCTACGCGCCTTGGCGACGCTGCTGCAGGATGTAACACCCGCTTCGGGCACCCCATTGGACACCTCGATTTACCGCCGTTTCTGAGGCAAAGAGGCGCAAGAATGGGCGTAGGTCACTGAACCCGGCATGTTCGGCGCTGGTTTTCCGCGCTCTACTGGGACAGCACGCTTCAATATGCCATGCGCGACCGCCTAACAGCGCTCGGCTGGTCTCGCATTGAGACGATTGATGACGATCTCGGCCGCTCTGCCGCCGGCGGCGTCGCACGCGCCGGTTTCGACCGTATGGTTGCCGAGGTCTGTCTCGGCAAGGTCGGCGCAGTGGCGGCGCGAGAGGTGTCCCGGTTTGCCCGCAACAGCCGCGACTGGCAGCAACTCATCGAGATGTGTCGCGTGGTCGACACCGTACTGGTCGACCAAGAGACGGTCTATGCGCCGCGTCAGGGCAATGACCGGCTGCTGCTGGGATTGAAGGGCAGCCTCAACGAGTACGAACTCGATCTTCTGCGTCAGCGCTCCCTGTCGGCACGCTACGAGAAGGCCCGGCGCGGCGAGCTCATTGTCACGGCCCCGGTCGGCTTCGTGAAGGTCGGCGACAGGCTTGAGAAGGATCCCGATCGCCGTGTCCAGGACGCCATCATTCTCGTCTTCGACAAGGTGGCCGAACTCGGCAGCGCCCGGCAGGCCCTGCTCTGGTTCCTCGAGCATGGGCTGGATTTGCCAGCCAAGCCGCAACAACGGTGACGTGGTCTGGCGTCGGCCAAATTATGCGACCATCCACCGGATGATCGAGAACCCGATCTACGGCGGCGCCTACGCCTATGGTAAGAGTCGTGTCGCGACAGGATATGATGCAACGGGAGTGATCCGACCCAGGAGCCGCCGTAAGGCGAGAGCCGAGTGGCTGGCTCTGATCCCGGATGTCCATGAGGGTTATGTCAGTTGGGAACGGGCGGAGGCGATCCGCAAGATGGTGAGCGACAACGTGCCCACCGGCCGGCATCACGGAGCGCCCAAGCATGGCGACGCTCTGCTCGCCGGCCTTGTCCGCTGCCGGCGCTGTGGACGCAAGCTGACGGTCCGCTACACAGGGACCAGACATAACATTCCGCGCTATTCGTGTTGGCGGGGCTTGCTTGACAATGGCGAGCCGCGCTGCATCGCATTCGGAGGATTGCGCGTCGACGACGCCATCGAGGAAGCTCTTCTGCGGGTTGTCGAGCCGGGAGCGATTACCGCGGCCGTCGAGGCCGAAGCACAAGCGGCCAGTCGCCGCGATCAGGTTCGTGATGCGCTGGTGCGCGATCTCGAGGCGGCACGCTACAGCGCTGATCGGGCATTCCGGCAGTACGACGCCATCGATCCGCAGAACCGGCTGGTCGCGGCGGAACTGGAGTTGCGATGGAACCGGGCGCTCACGCGTGTCGGCGAGATAGAGAGCAGGATTGCCGCGCATGATGGCTCGACATTGGAACCATCACTTCTGTCGCCAATACACGCCGCCGCGCTCGCCGCCGATCTCAAGACTGTCTGGTCGGCGCCGACGACCGACGCGAGGCTCAAGAAGCGCATCGTGCGCACCGTCATCCACGAGGTGGTCGCCGATATCGATGAAGAAGCGTCAGAGATCGTTCTCCTGATCCATTGGATTGGCGGCGTCCACACCGAACTGCGCCTGCCGAGGAGGCGGCGCGGACAGCGCAACAGCACTTCGGCCGACATCCTGGCCGCCGTCCGGCAACTGGTTCTCATCGCCAATGATGACCTGATTGCCGGCATCCTCAACCGGAACGGCCTGGTGACCGGCCACGGCAATCGCTGGACACGGGAGCGGGTCACTGCGCTCAGGTCGCATCACAAGATTCCAGTATTCCGGCCGGCGCCAGACGGGAATGAGCCATGGCTTAATCTGAACAAGGCGGCGCGTTTGCTCGGCATTGCACCGAAGACGCTCAGGCTCGCCGCAGAAGCAGGCGAGATCGAAGGTGTTCATCCCCTACCGGATGGTCCGTGGATCTACAGCCGATCAACGCTCGGCGAACCGGGGGCTCAGAGCATTGTCTGGCGTGCGAGGCAGAACCCAAGACACCCCACAGGATCGCACCCTGACCAGCAAAACCTATTCGCTTCAACAACATAGACAGATGGGTGTTATGAAACAGGATTGTAGTGTTGTCGCCATCCTTCGATGACGATCTGGGCTTCCTTCAGCGTGTAGAAGATTTCGCCGTCGAGCAGCTCGTCACGGAGCTTTGAGTTGAAGCTCTCGCAATAGCCATTCTCCCAAGGGCTGCCGGGCATGATGTAAGCCGTCTTGGCACCGACAGCCGCAATCCATTCGCGCAAAGCCTTGGCGATGAACTCTGGGCCGTAGTCGGACCGGATGTGGCCTGGGATGCCGCGCAGGATAAAAAGGTCGGCCAGAACATCGATCACGTCGACGGCCTTTAGCTTCCGGCTTACCCTGATAGAGATGCATTCCCTTGTGAACTCATCGATCACGTTGAGCATGCGGAATTTCCTTCCATTGTGGGTGCGATCTTCAACAAAGTCGTAGGACCAGACATGGTTGGGATATTCCGGCCGCAGCCGGATGCACGAACCATCATTCAGCCAGAGACGGCCACGTTTGGGCTGCTTCTGCGGAACCTTCAGCCCCTCACGCCGCCAGATCCGTTCGACCCGTTTGACCCCACTTAAACACCGCCTGTAAGAATATGTTATTATATCAGCACGTTAGGCGCGCGCCGGCGCGTGTTACCACTACATTTTGGGGATGATCTCAGGCGAGTTGTTCGTCGAGGTTGTGTGGCAGAGCGATGCCAGCTGCCTTGAAGACGTTGCCCACTTGGCCCGTAACGTGGGTTCTGGTGGTGACGATGCGACCATCCTTTTCGATGGTGGCTTCCTGGAGGCGATCGAGATCGCGTAGGAGCGGCTGCCATTCGGGCGTCAGGCCTTTGGCCCGGCAGAGGCGGCGCAGTTCCTTGCTGAGTACGAGCCCCAGGAACGAGCAGAACACATGCCCGCGGATGGCGGCATCGGATTGGTGGAAGATCGGCCGGGTATTGAAGGTTGCCTTGGCGGCGCGGAACAGGCTCTCGACCTCGAGCAAATCGCGATACCGCAGCACGGCCTGGAGCGGGGTCACCTTCGCGTTGGTCCGCACCACGGTGATGCCGTCGTACCGGGCTTCCTCGGCAAGCTTGCCGACATCGATCTTGAAGTTCTTGCCGCTGGCCTTGAGGTAACGCCGGTAGGCCGAGTTGCCGACCAGTGCCTTGTCGCCCTTCTTGAGCTGTGCCTCGAGGCCGGCGAGGATCGCCTGGCGGTCGGCCTTGTCCTTCTCGGCCTCGGCGTCATTGCGGCTGACAATATAGCGGTCTTTACCGACCTTGACCTCTTTGACCCACAACTGAGTTTCACCGCGCTGGCGCTCGAGAACGAGCGGAACCATCGGTGCCGCGTCATTGAGCACGACGTTGTGGATCACGCTGCTCGAGCGTTCGCGGGCCCCCAGAATGTATTCCATGCCCAGCTTTTCGAGCGCGGCGATGGTATCGGCGCTGATCATGCCGCGATCGGCGACAACGCAGGCGCGTGTGACGCCGAAGCGCGTTCGCAGCCGATCGACCACCGGCAACAGGACGGTCACGTCAGCGGTGTTGCCGGGCACCATCTCGGTGCAGATCGGCCGGCCCTCGGCATCAACGACCAGCGCCAGGATCATTTGCGCCAGATCGGGGCGGAAGTCCTTGGAATGCCCGCGCTTGCCCAGCGTCTCGCCGCCCGCGCCGTAGAAGGACAACGAGGTGGTGTCCATGAACACAAGGCTGAGGTCGGTGAACAGGTCCTGCCGGCGCGCGAAGAGCTTTTCCTCGATCGCGTCTTTCACGCAGCGCGCCACCAGCGCGCCTTGCGCCTTTTCGCCGAGTTCCTCGCCCAGCCACGCCATTGCCCGGTAAAAGTGATGGAGCGCCAGACCCTCGGCGCCCTCGATACCATAATCGGCCATCCAGTTCGCGCAGTCGCGGTCCGAGCCCGAGACGAACAGCCGATGCAGCGTGCCAACGAACACCGCCCGTTCCACCGCAAAGCCGAACTGGCGCCCTTCCAGCACCTCTTCCAGCACCTCGCCGATCCCGAGCCGCTCCCACAGCCGCCCGAACAACAGCGGACCGCCGATGCGGCGAGAGGCAATTCGCCCCGCGTCAATGTCGGACAGGATGAGGCTGCGTTCGCCATGGCGCGCAATCGAGGCCGCCAATCTGTCAAGTTCGCCGCTGGCAACCAGCGCATCCTTGCGGCCCAGCGCCTTTATCGTGCGCTGGCGAACGGTTTTGCCGTCGCGGACACTTTCCACGAGGTAAAGATAGCGGTGGCCGCGCGCGACTCTCTCAACGACAAACATGCCAGCGTTGTTAGCGAATAAATGCCATAAAATCCATACAACATACGGCGAGCAGATCAACTGTTGTTACCACACATTTTCGCGCCGAAAACTCAAGGCGAGTGAATTCAATAGCTTAACGGACAGCGTTCGCCATCCGTTCACCTCCAACTGTTCAAGTCGGGTTTGACGTTCACCCAGTCCGCACGATGCAGCATCGCCGTGATGCGACGATAGCCGTAGCGGCCGTATTGGAGGGCAAGCGCGATGATGTCGGCGGTCAAGGCCACTTCATCATCAGGTGTCGTCGGAACCTTGCGCTGCGTGGAGCGGTGCTGACCGAGAACCCGGCACGCCCGTCGTTCGGGAACGCCAAGTTCAGCAACAACACGATCCACGCAAGCACGGCGACGCGCGGGGCTTAGAAGTTTCCCCGCGCAGCTTCCGCCAGGATCATCTTGTCCAGCGTCAGGTCGGAGACGGCCCGCCGAAGCCGCGAGTTCTCCGTCTTAAGTTCCTTCAGACGCTTAACCTGGTCGCCCTTCAGACCGCCGTATTCGGACCGCCAACGGTAATATGTTACTTCCGTCACGCCTATCGATCGGATCGCTTCGGCCATCGATTTGCCCTGCGAACTCAGCACGTCAACCTGCCGAAGCTTCGTGACGATCTCTTCTGCAGCGTGTCTCTTTCTCGGCATTCTTAAGTCCTCCATCGGCTCGAAAGCCATACATCAGGGAGGACCACTTTTCAGGGGGCAGACCAATGGCAGGGGCTAAAGATCATCAAAGCGGTCATCTGCTCAATAGTCTATTTGGGGAAGGTCTCGGGACGAAGTCGGTTTCGCGATTGATCGACGAAAATCTCCCGCCGCTCCCCAAAGGTGCCAAGAATGGGGAACCTCTCAAGACAGCGCAGATAGATGCGCTGTCAGTTGCGGAGCGAAAAGCTTATGAAGTGCAGATCGACCTGGCCAGCCAAAAGGAGGCCCGGGACCGGGAGCGTATCCGTGAGCTCGAAGCCAATATTCATGCGCTCACCATCGAAAGATCGAGAGGCGACATTTCGTTACGAGTGAACCAGATCGAGAAGGAGCTGGAATCTTATAAGCAAGCGAAAAAGAATGTTGATGTTCTCAACCTCGACCTCCTGGCCCAGGTCAAAACTATAAATAATAAGCTCGAGACGCTGCGTAGTAGCCCGATCTTCAGTTTGGGTGAAGATATCTTGGCAATCAAGGGAGACTGGAAACGCGCGTTTTCGCTACCAGCCAAATACCGTGCCGCTCAAGAACAGGCGATGAAGGACAAGGCCGCTTTGCCGGTCGAGCTGGGCCTCGATCTGGCAACGGCCGAAGCCCTACAGCATGCCGAACGCGCTCTGGCCATCGCCGGGCATGATGGCTGGCATTCTGCCGAGCAATGGGTTCGCGATCAGAGGCTGCCCGCGGGCGTCTTATCGCGGGTGCTTTTGGAACTATCGCGGCGCGCGCGCTTTAGCGATATTCCCGTCGCCGTCTCGTTGGCCAAGGCCGCCCTGGCAGCCGATCCGCAACAGTGGAGAGTTAAGCATCTCGCATTCGTTCTCGCGGATGTTGGGGTGGTCAAAGAGGCTTTGGAGGTGATGCGATCGGCGATCGCCGCCGGTGTCAACTTCAACCCGAGCGAACTCAAACGCTTCGACGAATTATCCGCGCTTGCCAGGCTCGAAGTGACTGGGCTTTCCTTGCCGAACCGTAGCGCCAGCCAAAACGGCAGTCCCAACTCGGTCATCTTCTACTGGCCGAACTCTTTCCCTGGCCACTGGTCCGCTTCCAGCTTGCGCGGCCTCTCATTAGCTAGTGCCTTCCAGAAGGCCGGCAACGAAGTCAAGATAGTGACCGTCCCTGGCTACCCCGCAATCGACAAATCCGGCCGCGTCGAACTTACCAAGGATATAGTTGCGGGCATTGCCCACTTCCGACTGCCGGCTATCGAAGTCGACGGTAGCATACTCGACACCTACTCCTGGGATGCCAGCGAACTGCTCGCGGAGAGGATCGCTGCCGCGAATGCCGGGGCTGTTGTCGCACCAAGCTCGATTGAACTTGCCTATCCGGCGGCGATAGCGGCGCGCCTTAACGGATCTCGCTTCATTTTCGATTGTACGACTATGACTCGAGCGAAGAGCAATCCGGCTAGCGAGCGCGAGGAAATCCTTATTGCGCTGGAAAACGCTCTCTTGGCCGAGGCCGATACGGTCCTGGTGCGTGACGACTTCTTCACTGACCGCTTAGCCGAAGCTGGCGTGTCGGCACATAAGGTTCTATCCATCGGAGAATCGGTTTTCCAATTCAACGCGGACAAGAATTCCTCCGACTGGTCCTCATCGCCGATTCTCAAAGGCGGCTTCGTCATCGGATATATCGGCGACGCTTACGACGAAGTGGATCTCGAATCTTTCCCGGCGATCCTGGATGAACTGGTCAAGCGCGGGCTTCCAGTTAGGCTGCTCATTTTTGGCGTCGGCACGCGCTTCCACCGGATTCGCGATAAACTGGAAGCCCTAGGCCACGGAGACCGATGCCTATTTCCTGGACGCCCGCGCAACGGACATATCGCAGCCGCCTTTGCCGCGATTGATCTGGTCGTCATCCCAGCGATGCCAGTGACCCAGCGCTGTGGGCGATCACGCTTCGAGATCGCAGAAGCCCTTGCGTATGGGCGCCCTGTACTCGCGGCAGGGCCGATCGCAAGCGCCGTGAAACCCAGCCTGAAAACCATCGAGGCTTTAGGAGAGGAGATGGTCGCGGCAATGGTTGACGCAGTCTCGACCTTCATCCTTCAGCCGGGCAGCCTGGAACAACTTTCGCAAGCAGCAACCAACGCAGCCCACGACATGACCGTCGCAGCCGCCGCCGAACGCCTAGTGCAGGCATAGAATAACTAAGTAAAGATGCGACGTATTGTAAGTACGCCGTATAGGCAACCGCCAAAGTCGTTCCCCATTGTTTGCGCGATACTGGCGCGATGGCTCTAATAGAGATAAGGCGTTCGCCACGCGCTTTTAGCCGGATCTTCTATTACATTAGGTATTTTTGATCGGCTCTTTGAACCACAAAAATTTGTTATTGATCGTCATACGAACTGGATCGGCTAACATGTTATTCACCGCCAAGAAGTGGTTGCGGGGTCCAAATCGGATCGACAAGGTACAATCAATTGAGCGACATGATGTCGATCCCGTCACAGTTGCAGTTCTTCAGGGGCTACAAGAAAGCAAGATCGCAGCACGTGCTGACACGAAAGCGGTTGGCAGGGCGCAAAAGCGAGTTAGTTCATTGCGAGAAATGGCAGAATTGCCTGACACTCTCTCTTATCTTCTAGGAGAAATCGCGCGGTTCCCCAACGAAGAGAGGCTTCAACAGATGGCCGCGCAGGCACTCGAAAGGTTCCAAGACCCGCGTGCATTAGCCGTTTGGCGCGGCATCGACTCTCGATTTCTAAATTCGCGCCATGCATATGTACGCCTCTTGCGCTGGACCATACGGTTAGGCGGGACAGATGCCGGGCGAAATATCCACGCTGAGCGATACCCTGAAGAGCCCAAGCACTCTGAAGGCATGTTCGTATTTGCGCGTGCGCTAATAGAACTAAAAGACTTTGAAGAGGCAGAGCTAGCTCTATCGAAAATAACCCAAATGGCGGATGTTTCCGAGGCCATACTTCTTGACGTGGTGAAGCTATACTTATCCATAAACCAACCGCTTAGAGCGCGAGAAATCGTTAATGCGAGCCAGGATCGATTTGGCCTTACCGTAAAACATATAAGCGTCGCTTCACAGGTCGACGCGAATATATCTGCGCTAGAAAAGGCTGTCGAAAGCAGTAGCGGCGCAGACATTGATCCACAAGACTTTCTTATCGAACACGTCTTCAATGAAGCCAAGCGCCTCCGACCGAGCAGCCCAACGGACAATAAAGGATTTTTGGGGCACCTAATTCTTGTCAATGGCGGCCTTGGCTCCGGTGGCGCCGAGCGCCAGTTAACCAATACCGCTCTCGCAATCAAATCGGCTATGGAAGCGGGGCGCTCAATTGACGGGAATGACGTGATTGGCCCGGTTCAAATTCTATGTCGATCGCTCAATTCCCGCTCGGGGTCCGATTTCTTTGCTCCGCTGATGTCGGACGCGGGATTCAATGTTCACCAGTATGTGGAATTCGACAAGTTTGCCGGGCGACCAGGATGGTCATGCCTACGGGAGGTAATCCATTGTCTCCCCTACCTTCCATTTCCGATGCGTGAGGGCCTGGTTCAGGCGGCCGACGTTCTGCGTCAGGCATCGCCGGATGTCATACACATCTGGCAGGACGGGTCTGTATTGGCCTTGGGACTAGCCGCGCTATTCGCCAACGTACCGCGTATAGTGCTGGGTGTACGAACTTTGCCGCCGGTCGACCGAGCCGAACGAAATAAACCTGAATATAAAATCGTGTATCGGTTACTATTGTCCGCTCCGGGTGTGGTGATCGTCTCTAACTCCCTCGCAGCGGCTAAGCGTTACGAGGAGTGGCTCGATCTACCGCGCGGAACCGTCCGGATCATTCCGAACGGTTTGGAGCCGTTGTCTTTGGCCGCCGACGAGGCAACTTTGGCAATGGCGCGAGCCTTCAGTAAAAATAACCCCCGCGACTGCTTTACTGTTGGCTCAGCAATGCGATTTGACAACAACAAGAGGCCATTGGAGTGGATTGATATCGCGGCAACCTTCGCCTCATCTCGTCCCGACGTGCGGTTCATAATGGTCGGCGACGGACCGCTTCGTAGCGCAGCGATGAACCATGCTCGAAAGCTAGGCATTGAAGATCGGGTTCTTTTCACCGGACGATCGCAACATGTAGGCTTTTGGCTTTCGCAAATGGATGTTTTCTTGCTGCTGTCTCGGCATGAGGGTTTGCCCAATGTCCTCATTGAGGCTCAATACTCTGGGTTGCCTGTGGTAGCCACGCCCGCTGGAGGTTCCGGGGCAACTTTTGAAAACGGAAGAACGGGAACACTGCTACCCAGCATAGATAAGGTAGACCCGGAGCAGATTGCTAAGGTGTTGACTTCTTGGTGTCGTCCTCGTCCTGAGCAGAAGCTTTTGGCGGAGCAAATTCGGGACTATGCTACCGAACGTTTTTCAATTGACAACATGCTTGCGCTAACTCTCGAGGCCTACCTTAACTGACTAGGAACCGGCCATAACAGAGGCGGAAGTCCAACTCGGCAAGCTGTTTAGACGAAAGCGGCCATGTCTCCAAAACTCAAGAGAGTGTTACCGTTGATGTTAATCGGTTCGGAGTCACGCTCGGGTGATTTTGTGATTCGTGAGCGCGTTGGCGTGGCGGTTGGCACCGGCTGGACATGTCGGGAAACGGGAGCAGTGTTCAGGCGAGCGTCGCGATGTTGTGAGGTGGTCGCAACGCCAGCGCTCGAGCGGAAGCGCGTCAGCGCTACGCATGGGACGCCAATCCGGACGGGATTTGGAACCACATCGCGGGTTGCTGGAGCGGGTAGCCTCACAGTCGCGTTGGCGCTTGCCGAGCGCCGCATCCTGGCAGCCCTATATCGGTGTGGCGGGTGCTGAAAGAATTCAGCTTTAAAAAAACGCTGCTCGCCAGCGAGTAGGACAGGTCGGTGACTGCACGCGCCGGGCGCAACGGAGGAAGTACCGGGCGGGCTTGATCCACGGCGCACGCTGACCTTCCTGGCCGTGCTGCGCCGCGAACGCATCGACCCGCTCTGCATCATCGACGATCCCATCAATCGCAAGCTTTGGACCTGGGTCGAGCAGTTCCTAGTGCCGACAATCTCGCCCGGTGACATCGTCGTCACGGACAATCTTGGCAGCCCCAAGGGGCAAGCCACTCGTCGCGCCCATTCGCGCCGCGGTCGCCATGCTCTTCTACCTGCCGCTCCATCTACAGCCGAGCCCTCAACCCGATCGAGCAGGTCTTCGCCAAGCTCAAGCACCTGACACGAAAGGCTGCAAAACGGACAGTCGAGGCCGCATCGCGACATAATCGGAATGGTCTGCGAAAGCTTTCAAAGCGCCGAATGCGCAAGTGCCTACTTCTAGCGAGTCGCAGCGCAGGTTTGTACCATTATTGACCTGTGCCTCGCGAGGCTTGTGATTGTCATTGCTATAACATCAACTCCCGCATACTGTTAAAGGGGCAAGCAATGTTGGACGTGAACGCGGCACTCAAGGGAATTCCCTCTCCACAGAGCGCCGATTACCTTATCGAAATTCGGCAATTGATGCATGAGACCGGAACCGCCACGGGCGCGCGGCGCGTGGAGCCTCGCCTACGGGAACTGGTATCCGTTTGTCCGTTGGAATTTGATGTCAATTACAACCATGTCCTCGCCTTGGAGTTGTGTCGCACGAGGGATGATATGCTCTCGCTGTGGCTCCAGTTGCACGAACGGTTCCCTCAAGAACTCAAACCTTTGCGCTACATCGTCCGGTGGTTCTACCGGGAAAAGCGCGTGGACGAGGCGTGCGATTTCATCGAAGCCGTGCTGCCGTCCGTGCCGAAAGCCGCAGACGACCTCTTAGAAAAGGGAGAACTGTACTGCGAACTGCGTAAAACCGAGCGCGCTCAGACTTACTTCACGCAGTTTATCGAACGATTTCCAGAGGATATGCGCGGAAGGATATCTTATGCGCGCCGCCTTAAGGACTGGGGCAACAGTTTCGTGGCCCTGTCCGTTTTGGACGGCATTGATCCCGCAACTGTCGGCTCCCATGCCTCCGGGCAGTTCATTAAGGAGCTGCGCGATGGCATGGCGGTCCTTGCAAAACGCTATGACGATGATTCGGTCAAGTCGCGAGACACTTCAGGATTGGCCCTAGCTTTAGCGATCGAGAAGTACGCATCCAGACGCGAGGAGCCGACGGCAACGAACCGACTTGGGAAAGTCTCGCTTATTACCGGAAGCTTAGCAGCGGGAGGGGCGGAACGCCAGATAGCGCGCGTCGGCATTCGCTTGACGGATGCTTTCCGGATGAAAAGACCCCTCGCGGGCATCGTATTAACCGAGCCGTGCCATGTCGTGCTTAAATCGCTCAAGAGCGCGGAGGGATACGATTTTTTCCTCCCAGCCGTGCGTCGAAACGACGTGGAAACACGTGAGATCGATGATTTTCCTACTGTACGCATTCAAGACCTTGCCTTGGGCGACGACGAGATATCAACTCTTCTGCCAATGCTTCCCAAGTCTGCGCTCTATGGCGTCCAGAGGATGGTGAACTATTTTCGGGAGGAGAAGATCGAAGTCGCATTCATCTGGCAGGATGGGGCAGTCTTATTTGCCGCCTTGGCCGCGCTAATAGCGGGTGTTCCCCGAATCGTCGTCTCCGTTCGCGGCTTACCACCTTCACTGCGTGTACATTTGTTTCATCCTGCTTATCAAGATATGTATCGCGCACTCGCAGTGACTCCTGGTGTGCGCTTTTCCTCCAACAGTGAGGCGGCAGTGAAGGCGTATACGGATTGGCTGAAAGTCGACAACCTGCGTTTTAGCATTGTGCATAACGGCGTTCTTGTTCCGCTGCTTCCTGCCGCCGATGGCGATGTCGATTTGTGGCAACACTTTCAGTTGTCCAACGCTGATGCGACGACCACCATCGGCAGCGTTTTTCGCTTCGATACCGATAAGCGGCCCTCTCTCTGGATACATTTCGCTCATGCCTATCTTCAGCGCCATCCGCAGACGAAGATTGTGCTAGTCGGCGGTGGGCGCATGCTCAAGGAGGCAAAAGAGAAGGCCGCTCGCCTCGGCATTATCGATCGCGTACTATTCACTGGTTTATCCGACAATGTCGGTTTCTGGTTGAGGAACATGGATGCGTTCGTGCTGCTTTCCCGGTTTGAAGGCTTGCCCAATGCACTTATTGAAGCGCAGTTGTGCGGCGTTCCGGTTGTCACCACGCCGGCGGGCGGCGCGGCCGACACGGTGGTAGAAGGTATCACTGGCTGCGTCCTGTCGACAGTAGAAGATGTCGATCTGGAGGAATGCTGTGACAAGGTGGACGAGGTGCTTGCATTCAACCAGGCCGATCCGCAGGCGCTGGCCAGAATTCGTCTGATTGCCGAGGAGCGGTTTTCAACCGAAGCGATGGTGCTTCGTACCATCCAACTGCTCGCAGGAAACTACGAAGGTGACCCCCTAACATGAGTGTAGAAATCGCTGCCCAAAAACCTGACGCGAGAGCCGTCGCTGCGGCATCGGTCGGCATTTTGCGCGCCGGTCAGACCGGCAATATCGAAGAAGCGATCCACCTTGCTCTCGCCCACATCTCTTATGCTGCGGACTTTCCCCGGCTTGCGCAGGTGTCTCTGCAGGCGTTTTTGAAGGGTAGTCGCAACGATGCGGCGACACGATTGGTCGACAACGTAGTCGCAAAAGGCAAGGCATCGCCTGAAGTCGCCGTATTGGCCATTCGACATTTGCTTGGCTCTGATCGAGCCGGCGATGCCTACGCCTTTGCCCGCACTCTTCTTGAGGGCAACGGAAAGGTCGAACCTCGTCTCGCCGAAGCGGCGGCGCGCGCCGCTCTCGCCAGCGATAAACCGGTCTCAGAAGCATTGGAGATCCTTGAAAAGGCTAAAAGTTCGGCCGGCAACGACGGTATTTTCCTGCGTGCCTACGGCGAACTTCTGCTGTCTGCCGGGCGTTACGCAGAGGCTGTCGATGTCCTCGCCCCTATTGTATCGTTGAGGCCCAACACGACTAATACCCGGCTTCTTTTGGCCCGTGCTCTCAAGCATGCTCACCGGCTTGAGGAGGCGTGTACCGAGATGTTGACCGCTGTGAAGCTCGATCCCTCCGTAACGAACAGGAGCAGCGCAGTTGCCTTGCTGTTGCAGGTCGGGCGCGAAGCCGAGGCAAAGCAGCTTTATGGCGACATGGTGAGCGAACGGAAGAACAAGTTAACAAGGACTTTCTCCGCAGGATTGGCTGCGCTCGATGCACGTCTGGATGAGGTCAAGCTGCCGCAGAGGCGACTCGACTGGGCTTGGGAAATCGTGAGCCAGAAGCTCGGATACCCACCTTCACCCAATCGCGAGGACTGGGATCGGCGCGCAAAATGGGGACATCTTCTAGACAAACTTATCCAAGATTGGCTGGAGTGCTCTATTGATCAAGCTGGAGAGATTGCCAGCTTTTTCAATGTCAGCGATGCCAATAGAAACACCGTCATCGAGGCCCGTGACGAAGGCAAAGGCGTGTTGCTAGTCAGCGCGCATATCGGCCCAATGTTTGCAGGCCCTGTAGCCATCCACTCGTTTGGAACGCCCTACAGGTGGCTATCGTCAACGCCAAGAATTTTGACCACCGGCTTTGCGAATACCTTGATCTCCACGGCAGACTTAAACGAAGTTCAAGTGGCGCGATGTGTCATCGATTCGCTGCGTGCCGGCTGCCTCGTCACCCTCGCCGCCGACGGCGCGATGTCCCCCAATGCGCCACGCATCACCTGGGAGGGAAAGTCCATAACATATTCCCCGTTTTGCGCGATGCTCTCTTACAAGACCAAAGTGCCTACGATCTTTACCTCTCCCCTCTGGGCAGAAAACCAATTTCGGTTTGTTGTCAAAAGGCTGCCGACCGCCGAGGCAGGTGAGGGGTTGAGACAGTTTTCCAGTCGCTGGCAGCAAGCCTTCTTCGAGGAAGTGACGAATGTACTGGTAACGGGTCCAGAAAATCTACGCCTCAACGGCGGCCTCTGGCGCAATATTTGAGCGTCAACTTAGGCTCAGGACTCATTGATTGATCCAGAAGATGACGGTTGCTGCGATGCAGATTGCAGACATGAAGGTGTGCGCACAGCGGTCATACCCCACTTAAACACCGCCTGTAAGAATATGTTATTATATCAGCACGTTAGGCGCGCGCCGGCGCGTGTTACCACTACATTTTGGGGGTGATCTCAGGCGAGTTGTTCGTCGAGGTTGTGTGGCAGAGCGATGCCAGCTGGCGTTGGTGCATGGGTCCGGACTTGAGCGGATGTCGATCTTTGAAGCGGCAGACTATGCCGTGGCCGCCTTGCGGCGGGCGGATTTCGGGCGTGCGCAGGCAAGCATGCGGTTGAGGACGGCGCAGCCGATGGCGACTTCGGTCTGCTGAACGGGAAGCGACCGTGCCCGCAAACGCCGCCCGATGGTGGACTTGTATCGCCCTATGGCGGTCTCGACCAGCGAGCGTTTGCCATAACCGTTGGAGACCTGCCATTTCATCCGGCCGTCTCTGCCGATTGCGGCGATATGCTGCTCCCTTTGGCCGGCAGGTCTTATCGTCGAATGGTTCGACCGCGTTGGCACGAGGCGGAATGACGATTGCGGCGGCAGCGCTATGATCGATGACTGCGTCGTAAGTCGGGTTTCCGTCATAGGCGCCGTCAGGGCGTTGTCACGTTGTTTGCAATGTGGGCGCGTGAGGCCGATACCGCGCTTTTCAGGCAGGCCGTGCACTCACGGCTTCCCACGCGGCCATGGCTTGGCGTCGATGGGTTCGAATTTGTGCGGCGGAGCGGTTGGTCTGGGATGGGACGAAGAGATTTCGAACGGCGGAGAAGATCGACACGAAATGCTGCAATGAGCCGACCGACCGGAAACCCTGTCGCGTTCGTTCCCGTTTTCGGAACGGCAGGTGAGAATTCTCCGCCCGGTTGTTCAAGCCTTTATGCGAGCGGTGTTCCACGTTCGGCATGACCTGGCGTTGGGCCGCCCCGTAGGAGCGCAGTTTGTCGGTGATCATACGCTTTGGCGGCAGACCCTGCTTCTTCAGAAGTCGCGTCAGCAGGCGCCGGGCGGCCTTGGTGTTGCGACGCGTCTGGACAATCTCGTCGAGCACATATCCGTCCTGATCAACCGCTCTCCACAACCAGCATTTCTGACCGTTGATGCGCACCACGACTTCATCCAGGTGCCAGACATCGTCTTTCGTCGGCGACTTGCGGCGTATGCGGCGCGCATAATCAGGGCCGTGCTTTCGGCACCATCGGCGGATGGTCTCGTAGGAAACGACGATCCCGCGTTCGAGCAGCATTTCCTCGACATCGCGCAGGCTCAGATTGAAGCGGAAGTAGAGCCAAACAGCACGGGCCACGATTTCGATCGGATAGCGGTGGTTCTTGTAGGTCGGTGCACTCACGGTCATGGGCGCGCTGCTACCTCAATTTCCTTACCCCTCAATCAATGTGACACCACCCGCCCACGACCTTGCAACGGCAATTGCCGAGACCATCGTCCGGGACAGGTTCGAGGGCAGGATGAAGCGTGTCCTTGATCAAAGCGAGATCGAAGAGTGGGCCGTAGCGGAGATTACGGCGACGTCTCCGCTCACGGTACTCGATCTGCGGACCACGGGCCTCCTCAGGTTGGGAGTCAGCACTGACGCCGCTCGAGCCAAAAACCATTGGCGAGGGCGACAACTCAGCGCGGCGATTCATGGCGCCTTCGCGATTGACGGCCTGCTTTATGCATCCCGTCTCACATCCGCCGAGTGTGTGGCCGTTTACGATAGAGCCATTGAGGGAAAGCTGGGCGCGTCACCAGCAACAAATCTAGTGCGGCACCCAGACCTGATAGCTGCTCTGCAGTCTATTGGTGTCTCCCTTCGAGGAGGTGCCTGACGATGGCCGGGAACATTACGTCGGTGAATTTCTCGGGACGTTTCAAGAAGCTGAACGGAACCGTCGCACTGACCGCAACGCGCGCGGACATTATCCGGTCACTGCTGACCGTGGGGTATCCGAGCCGAAGGGCGGCCGTGCGCGTCGTGGGTAGGTGGAGGGAACGAATGCTGGTCGCCATGGCGACTGGCTATCTCGACAATGCGCTAAACACGACGCTTTACTTCCGCAATCTCGAGCAGTCGGAGAAGGTCGGTGTTTCGTTCCTGCTCGGCGAGGCATTCACCCATTGGTACGCGCAAGACAGGATGAAGATTGAATATCTCGTCCATGTGGGTGGGCTATCGAGTTGCACATGGACTTCACCGACTACTCCGCTTACCCCGAAGACGGGCGCGTCCCTGCCAGCCGCATTTCATCGGCATACGCCGCACGGAGAGTCATGTCTTCGAAAGCAAGGGCCGGATTCGGCGGCCGGCGGCAAGTGCTGTGAGCAAGGCGCTCGGGCAAGTGTCCGCCCTTCATTCGGTCAATGGCAAGGCGCCAAAGACCCGGTGTGCAAGTTTCTTCATGCTCAGGAGCGCCGGTACCGAGGGGTTCGGTGTCCGACCCTCCCGTTGACGGCAAGGGCTGCGGAGTCAACTTCGACGTTCTCGAAGCGCTCACCAAGGCATATTCCTTCGCGCCGATAGTGGCGCCCGCGGTGTGCGCGAGGTCGTCAACTTCTTTTCCCGCAAGACTTTGCGCATCCGGGATGGCCCGGCGTAGCCAGGTCGGCACCGTTGCCATCAAGGGGGCACCAACAAGCGTGGCGTGGTGGCGCGGAGAGGGTTTGGGACGCAGAATCATCGAAAGCACGATGAATCACGACGGCGCTTTTGGCAACAGAAATGGACAAAAAGCGCAGCGCCTGTCGTGCTACGAACACGATCGATAATGTTGCATTATCGTTCGTAATTGCGCTAGGGTGAGAAATGGCCATTTTCGTCGCGCAAAAGCCCGAAAAACACGTCGACCCGACCTCCGGACCGTCCCACGGCACGGCCGCCGTCATCGATCATTCGCCGGCGGAGGCAGTCGCCGACGATCTCCCCGATATCATCGATGTCGTCCTCGCCATGGGACAGCCGTCGGACGATTTTTCGGGGGAAAACACGGCAGCGGCGGCGCCGCCAATTGTCAGCCTTCCGGCTCACCTGGAAGGGCTCGCCGAGCGCGCTCGCGATTACGTCGAGGCAGCAAGCTCGGCCAACACCCGGCGCGCTTACGCCGCCGACTGGAAGCATTTTTGCGCCTGGGCGCGCCGCCAGCATCTCGATGTGTTGCCGCCAAATCCCCAAACCGTCGGGCTCTACATCACCGCTTGTGCGTCGGGAAAGGTAACAGGGGATAAAAAACCGAACGCCGTTTCGACGATCGAGCGCCGTCTCTCTTCGCTGACCTGGAATTTTTCTCAGCGTGGCCAGCCGCTTGACAGAAAGGACCGGCATATCGCCACCGTCATGGCCGGCATTCGCAACAGCCACGCCTCCCCTCCCCGGCAAAAGGAAGCCATTCTGCCTGAAGACCTGATTGCCATGCTGGAAACGCTGGACCGGGCCGGCTTACGCGGCTTGCGTGACCGCGCCATGCTGCTCCTGGGTTTCGCCGGCGGCTTGCGCCGCTCCGAAATCGTCGGTCTCGATGTCGGCCGCGATCAGACCGAAGACGGTCGCGGCTGGATCGAGATTTTTCCCGACAAGGGCGTGCTGGTGACGCTGCGCGGAAAAACCGGCTGGCGCGAGGTCGAAATCGGCCGCGGCTCGTCCGATGCCACCTGCCCCGTCGTCGCCCTGCAGACTTGGCTGAAGCTGGCGCGGATCGCCCATGGCCCCCTCTTCCGCCGCGTCACCGGGCAAGGCAAAGCGGTGGGCGCCGAGCGGCTCAACGATCAGGAGGTGGCGCGGCTGGTCAAACGCGCGGCGTTGGCCGGCGGCGTGCGCGGCGACCTGTCCGAAGGGGATCGCGCCACAAAATTCTCGGGCCATTCCTTGCGCGCGGGCCTTGCTTCCTCGGCCGAGGTCGACGAACGCTTTGTGCAAAAACAACTCGGACATGCCTCGGCTGAAATGACTCGCCGCTATCAGCGCAGACGCGATCGTTTCCGTGTCAATCTCACCAAAGCATCAGGCCTGTAGGACGAAACGACCCCTCCCCTGCCGTTCGGATGCCCGAGTGCGTTATCGCCAGGATAGCTGGTCCTTCGGCAGCCGACCGCTCGGGTCGAATACAGTTACCTTGTGCGGCAGATCCGGACCCCAGTCCCAAAGGACCAGGTTGCGATCCTCCATCTCAGCACTTGGCGCGAAGCTTGGGACCACAATGCCGGCAATGTTTCGAGACCGCAGCCGGTCGTAGATGGACCAGGACGCCGGGCGCTCTCCGTCGCTAAGCGCCGTCGCCCAGGCGCAGGCCATGTCTTCGAAAGCGACAGAAAACTCTCCCCTCCCCTCTTGCGTTGTCAGATCCGCGATGTCGTTACAGTCGATCTCATAGGAACACAGCACGCACGGATCGATCCGCTGCGCGAAGCCCTGGTTGGCCTCCTTGATCGCTGTCATGAGGGTCAGTGCCAGATAGAGCGCCGGCACGCCTTTGGGATTGAATCGGGCGCCTCGGATTGCCGCCCCTTCGCCGGAAGTCGGCTTGAATGCCCAACGTGGATCGTGTGCGCGGTAGCAGGTTCTGACGAACCTCACGCAAACCCGCCAACGGCCATGTGATCGAGATAATCACGCACCGCAGCGGCCTTGCCGTCCTTCACCAGCGCTTCAGCAGTGCGTCCGCCAAATGCTGGAAGCGGCTGAGCTCGGTACCAAGCCATCGCCTGCTCCTTGCCGCCCGCCCAATCCGTCACGCGGCTGATGATCTCAAGCATCTCCCGCAGACGCCCCTGTGTCTTAACCGTAGCGCTGCGCTCTGACCGATAAAGGGTCTCGCGAGCAAGACCGGCGGTCTGGGCCAACTGGCCCTTTGACATGCCAAAACCGTCCGCGACCTGCTCGATCGCAATCTTCCCGTTCCGGTCCATATAGGACAAGATGAGAGGTCCGTTCTGCTCGGGGATCTTGAGTGCGTGGGCCACAGAATTCATCCTACCATATTGAGAGTCATATTTCGTGTGCAAAAGATATGGCAGTTCTCGACAGTTTTCAAGTCCAGGACCGACCAATTCAAGCTGCTGCCACCGCCCTAGCACGCACGCGGATCAAGCTGACCGTGCGCGCGATCATGTCGAGGCAGCAAGTTCGGCAAACCCCCGTCGCGCCCATACCACCGACTGGAAGCATTTTTGCGCCTGGTGCCGGCGACAGTCGCTTGATCCGCTGACGCCAGACCCAAAAATCGTCGGCCTCTACATCACGGCCCACAGGACTCGGGAACGCCAAGAGACAACAAGCGGGTGTCGACCATCGAGCGCCGCCTGTCGTCGCTGACCTGGAACTATATGCGACGCGGTCAACCGCTCGACCGGAAGGACCGGCATATCGCCACCGTGCTCGCCGGCATCCGCAACAGACACGCCTCCCCTCCCGTCAAAAGGAAGCCATCCTGCGCGACAATCTTGTTGCCATGCTGGAAACACTCGACCGCGGCACACTGCGCGGTCTGCGCGACCACGCCATGCTGCTTTTGGGCTTCGCCCGGCTTGCGCCGATCTGAAATCGTCGGCCTCGATGTTGCGCGCGATCAAACCGAGGACGGTCGCGGCTCGATCGAATTCTATCCAGACAAGGGCGTGCTGGTTACGTTGCGGAGCAAGACCGGCTGGCGCGAAAACGAAATTGGTCGCGGCTCGTCCAACACCACCTGCTTGGTCGTCGCCCCGCAGACTTGGCTGAAGCTGGCCCGCATCGCGCATGGCCCCTCTTCCGCTGCGTCGCCGGTCAGGGCAAAGCGGTGGGAGCCGAACGGCTGAACGATCAGGAGGTGGCGCGGCTGGTCAAACGCGCGGCCTTGGCCGCTGGTGTGCGCGGGGATCCTTCGGAAGGCGAGCGCGGCCAAAGTTTTCCGGGCATTCACTGCGCGCCGGCCTCGCCTCCTCAGCCGAGGTCGACGAGCGCTATGTGCAAAAGCAGATGGCCACGCCTCGACGGAGATGACACGCAAGTATCAGAGACTGCGTGACCGATTTCGAGTCTATCTAACCTAAGGCGTCATTGTAGGGTCTGGTTCGCCCCCAACCGCAGGTGACTCTGGATGCGTCAATCCAGTTCCCAGCTGGGAACTCAAAGTACGGGTGGTGCGTGCTAGGCTAGAGTTGTGCGAGAAGTTTGCTTTTCGATACGTCCTCAGGATCCTTCACCAACACTTGGACCCAGAGGGAAGTTGCCTGGCGACTGCAGCAGCCTCTTGCTTGCCTCGTCGTCGACCCACCGGGGAGGGTGCGTGGACGGACGCCCACGTGCCAAACGGTGTTGATTGCTGTCAAATCGCGTGTGACGGCTGGCGACAAATCCTTTTCGTTGAAGTGCCATTCACAGGAACCCGCCCGGAAAGAATACCTTATTGCAGGAAGGGGTCCTGGGGCGTCTAACTGGCCAGCCTTGTAGAGGCTATCACCGAAGCGACATCGGAAGTGGGTGGCATGGCTGCATCACAAACACAACCCATCGTCTCCGACGCGAAGGACCTGTGCGAGCTCCGTGCCTGCCGTCACAACGGGATTTTCGCCGCCGCCCCAATGTGGCGGTCTCTCTCCATGCGCCGAAGCTACCCACGCTGTTGTAGGTCGCTCGCCTCCGTACGCGGAAGCTAGAGGCCAACCGGAACACCGACGTCGACTATGTGCGAGAACAAAGCGGGCAACGGGCTTGCCCGTGCGCCCATGCTCCAGCTTCATAGCTGCAATTTTCAAGACCTGATGCGCAACTTTGACGGTACAGGAAGCCCGCGATCACGAAAAGTTCCCAGCTGGGAACCGCCTTATGTCCATTTGCCCGAATTCTCCGAATCGGGCATAAGCCCAGTAACGGGAAAACCGCGTAATTCGAAAAGTTGGCGTAGTTGGCGTGGCGTTAACAGCTTGTTAACCACAGTCGCTATCAATAGGCGCTGGGTGCAAGAGGAGAATCTGGGTGACGCGGCATCTAAGTAGCCTTCAGTTCATGAATACCTTCTCGACGAAACTCGAGAAGGCACTCAACAATCTTTCGCTGGCTCAGTATCCTCCTGACGCGGTTCGCACGATGCGCAAATTCACTTCGACGGAAGTGGCAGCATTGCTAGGAGTGACCGAAGCTTACATACGGCAGGTCTCCTTAAAAGGGCAGGGACCCGAGCCAGAGACAACGACCACCGGAAAGCGCCTATATTCCGTGGAGCAGGTGCTGGACCTACGGATGCACCTGGCGGAAAAGGCGCGGAAGAAATGGATCAATCCTCGTCGTGTTAAGGGCGAGGATTGCCAGATCATCGCGATCACGAACTTCAAAGGTGGATCGTCCAAGACAGCGACCACTATTCACTTGGGTCATTGGTTGGCACTACGTGGATATCGTGTTCTCGCGGTCGACATGGATCCCCAGGCGTCGTTAACAAGTCTGCAGGGAGCGTTACCCGGATTTGACTACCGAGAAGGTGACACCCTTTACTCGGCGATTCGGTTTGATGATCCGGTGCCAACGGAAAAGATTATTCATCAGACGCATATCATCGGATTCGACGTCATCTGCGCCGGTCTTGAGCTAACAGAATTCGAAACGGCCGTTACCCTTGAGATGCGCAAGAGCGGAGGAACCAGTTTCCTGCTTCGAGTGTCACAGGCCCTCGAACAGATCGTCGATAGCTACGATATCGTTCTTCTCGACTGCGCGCCGTCACTCAATTTCCTGACGCTTTCGTCGCTCACTGCCGCTACCGGAGTCCTAATCCCAGTACCAGCGCACATGCTCGATGTTGACTCCACAGGGAAGTTTTTGGAGCTGGCCGCATCTTATATGCAAATCCTGGATGAGGCTGGTGCAGGCGCGCGTTGGGATTTCGCCAAATTCCTCATCACAAAGTTTGAGGCCAACGACCACCCGCAAGCCAACATGCAGGCCCTAATGCGCCAAGTGTTTGGCGAGGATCTACTTCTGAATTCGGTCTCCAAATCCACTGCGGTAGCGGACGCTCTTACTTGGAAGCAGAGCCTCTATGAAGTGCAACGATCGCGGTTCTCGGCACCTAAAACTTATGATCGTGCAATCGAATCGATCAACGCCGCGAACGCGGAAATAGAAAGCCTCATCACAATGGCATGGAGGCGTGAACAGTGAGCCGTAAAGATTCTAAGGGCATGTTTGCTGCTGTTTTGGGGCAACTCGGGGAGGAGAATTCGGAGGAGGGGGTTAGCCGCCGCACATCATCGCCACACCTGATGAAGGTGGCGGCTGGTGTTCGCCAAATGCAAGAGCGTAGCGATATCGCCGACAAGTTACTGAAGTCAGGCGAACAGATCATTGAACTCGATCCCGACAAAATACGGCCGTCATCTATCACCGATCGATATGATGACGCCTACGAAGTTTCAGCCATTGCTGAGATCACAGAATCCATGCGGGAGCGCGGTCAAATTGTCCCTGGATTGGTTCGGCCAGTACAAGGCAAGGATGGCGAGTTTCAAATCGTCTATGGTCGCAGAAGACTAGCGGCGGCTAAGCAGCTTGGGATCGGATTCAAAGCGGCCGTCCGCGAGTTAACTGATGAACAAGCAGTCATTTTCCAAGGCGAAGAAAACACTGCTCGAGAGGATCTCTCATACATTGAAAAGTGCGCTTTTGCGCTTGCGCAGCAGGAAGCGGGCTACAAACGGGACACCATCTGCGCTTCGTTGTCGACAGGAAAATCGCATGTCTCCGAGATGATCAAAATCGCCTCCTCTGTCGATAAGGAGATACTGCAATCGATTGGTAAAGCTCCCGGGATTGGTCGAGGACGATGGCAGGAATTCTCGAACCGCTATTCCATCGACGGCTCACTCGCAAAAGCTTCCGATCTTGTTCGCAAAAACAAATTCCGCGAGGCAACGTCCGACGACAGATTCATTATTCTGCTTGAGACGCTGCCATTGGATCGTGATGCGATCAAAGACCCTGCGGGTCCGGCCAAGCCATCAAAGCCCACGATTGCTATGAAATCCTGGGCTGCTCCAGACAAAACAGTGAGCGTCAGCCTCAAAGACAACGGAAAAACTACCATGATTGCGGTGGGAGAGGCTGAAGGATCGCGTTTCGCAGCGTTTATCGCCGGACAACTGGACGACCTGTTTGAGGCCTTTCGGAAGTCCTCCACGAAACAAGGAGTCTGAAACCGCAAAAGAAAAAGGCCCCCAAACGGCAAGCCGTGGAAGCCTCTCTCTGAACTAAGCACTCTGAGAATCGCATCTCCACGAATCACTGTCAAGAGTCATTGGCGTCGTTTTGGCGAGCAGGTTTCTTTTGCCTGATAGAGGGTGAAAGAAAATGGAGACGGGTATTGCAACGACGCCCTTTGGGCGGCGGCCGATGTCGCTTGCCATGCTGGCAGCGCAAAACGATTCACGTGAAATCCCCAAGGGCAGGGTCGTCGACAAGTGGCAGATCTACCGCAACCTGTGCGAGGGCAAGAGCGTCGTCGGCATTGGCGATCGCGCTTTGGCCGTGCTGAATGCGTTGATATCATTCTATCCTGACAGCGAATTGAGTGAGGAAAACGACCTCATC
This sequence comes from Mesorhizobium loti, assembly GCA_014189435.1. Lineage (NCBI taxonomy): Bacteria > Pseudomonadati > Pseudomonadota > Alphaproteobacteria > Hyphomicrobiales > Phyllobacteriaceae > Mesorhizobium > Mesorhizobium loti. Next base: position 126,617 of record CP050294.1, on the reverse strand, counting down.
GTCTTTCCCTCGAACGCACAGCTGTCGCTCAGGGCGCACGGAATGCCTGAGCCCACCGTCAGGCGGCACCTGGCGGCTCTTGTTGACTGCGGGCTGATCATCCGTCGGGATAGCCCGAACGGCAAACGTTACGCCCGCAAGGGCCGGGGAGGGGAGATCGAGGAAGCATTCGGCTTCTCCCTGGCGCCCCTGCTGGCCCGTGCTTACGAGTTCGAGGCGGCGGCCGAGCGTATTCGCGCCGACAAAAGGGCGCTCAGGCTTATGCGCGAGCGGATCACCTTGCACCGCCGTGACATCCACAAGCTGATAGAGGCGGCCCTTGACGAGGATGTCCCGGGAGACTGGGGAGGCCTGTGGAAGCGTTTCCGCGGCGTTGTGGAGGCAATTCCGCGCCGAGCTTGTATTGCCGAGCTCGAGCCCATCGTTGCCGATCTGGCCGCCTTGCGTGATGATGTGGATAAGCTGCTGGAAATCCATATGAAATCCACGAATCCGATCGGCAATGACTCTCAAAACGAGCGGCAGCAATCTGATTCAAATACCGACTCTATTCTTGAATTTGAACCTGCTTTAGAGAAAAGCGGGGCAACGGCCGAGCCCAGGACGAGGACCGCAGAGGCGCCGAAAACATACCCGCTGGGGATGGTGCTGAAGGCCTGCCCCGAAATTGGGGATTATGCCGTCGACGGCATCGGCAATTGGCGCGATCTCATGATAACCGCCGCTCAGGTGCGGGGATATCTGGGCGTTTCGCCGTCAGCGTATGAGGAGGCTTGCCATGTGATGGGCCAGGAGGTCGCGGCGATCGTGATTGCCTGCATCCTACAAAGGGCGCAGCACATCAGCTCGGCCGGCGGCTATCTGCGGGTACTGACCGAAAAAGCGACGGCAGGGCAGTTCTCAGTCGGGCCGATGCTGATGGCGGCGCTCAAGGCGAACGGGGCGACGGCGAGGATGACGGGATGACGGTCGCCAATCCCGCAGCTTATCGCTTTGCGTTTAGTTCAAGCGCGAGAGAGCGGTCTTGTCGATCGTTAGCGCCACGGCAGGCCAAGCTCGCCGCCACGCGGGAGTGGCCGTCGGTGATGCGCGCCGCGATTCTGCTCGAGGCTTGGCAAAACATCGAAGTGCTGCAGCACGCCGCCTGGCTAGGGCCGCCACTGGTGGCCGCGCTCCTGCGGCAGGAAGGCGCTTGCCGCGCACCATCGCTCCAGCCTGCATCTCGGCGCCAAAGACATTCCGAGGGAGCGGCGGCAGGCGCGCAATCGGAGCGATCGCCTGCTGGCCTCTCTCGATGCCATTCACGATGCAGCAGTGGCCTGAAGGAGCATGACTGTCTCGTGCTGGCGAAAAGCCAGATGGAGCGGCGGCTCAAACAACGGCGCTCCAACTCGAAATTGGCCGACCTGGTCGAACTGGTGGTCTCGCGGCCACTTGTCTCGACAAGCCTGATCCAGGACGGGCTGAAGGTGACAGAACAGCGAGCGCTCAACCTGGTCGGCGAGCTCGACCTGCGCGAGATGACGGGCAGGGGAAATTTTCGGGCATGAGGAATTGTTTAGTCCGCAGCCATTCGCTACTAACTTTACGAAATTATCGAACTTGACGAACTTTCGATTTGCAACCATATTGGTGCCAGCAGGAGGTTGTCATCATGGTCGCTCCAAAACGCAGCAATCATAGCGGGACCGCATCGCAGGCGGGAGTCGCCACCCTGAGCTTCACGACAAAGCTTCCGGCACAGGCAGACTTCAAGAAGGTATTGCTCGAACGCTATCAGGAAGCGATCGCACGCAGCCGCAAGATCGGCCACCGCGTATCGTTTCGGGTAGAGGTCGATCCGGCGGCTGATGCGCAGACGATCACGCCGGTCGAAGAGCAACCGATCGCTTCGGACGATACCTTTCCCGTCGAGGACGCGGGCATGCCCGATGCCGAACTCGAGGCGGCTCTTGCCGGAGCGCGCGCGCGCGGCCGCAAGCGTGTCGCCGAAATTGTCGCCGGCGAGGAGATGCTGAGCGCGGATGCCTTTGCCAAGCTGCTTGGCACGTCGCGCGTGACGGTCAACGCCAGGCGGCAAAGCGGACAGGTGCTCGGGATCGATGGGGCCAAACGTGGTTTCCGCTTCCCTGTCTGGCAACTCGACAAGGACGGTCGTCCCTTCGGCGCATTGCCGGCGTTGCATGCCATGTTGGGCAATAGTGCCTGGGCCGTCTATCGGTTTCTGGTGTCGCGCCATGGTGCCCTCGATGGGCGGACCGGCCTTCAAGCCCTTCAAAAAGGCGATGACGCCTCGGTTTTGGCCGCGGCGGAAGGCATGGCCAGGGGCGATTTCGACTGAATGCCCGGCGTTCCACCTCCACCCGATTTCGCGCGCGCAAAGCTCGAAATCGAGACCATACCGCGGGGTCGGTCGTTCGGTCGGATCTATTGGAGCACCTATCCTGATCCATTGGGGTACGGGAAGTCGCCGAGCCGGTTCAGCGATCCTCGACGCCGTCTTGACGCCAACCGGTTTGGCGTTCTTTACCTCGGTGACTCCCTGAAGGTGTGCTTCCTAGAGACCGTGCTACGCGACCGCCGCGAAGGAATCCTTGACGATCTTCCAATAGAGGAGGTGGAGCTGACCCGACGGCGCTACGCGGAGATCGCGACCACGACAGACCTACGCCTGGTCGATCTCAGAGGCGACAATGCCGTTCGGACGGGTGTGCCGACCGATGTCGTTCGGGCACAGCGCCAGAACCTGGCACGCCGGTGGTCTCTGGCGTTTCACAAGCACCCATCTGAGCCCGACGGGATCATTTATCCCTCGCGCCTCAATGAGGCGACCAATCTTGCCATTTACGATCGCGCGGTACCGAAGCTTCAGGCGAAGCATGTTACGGCCCTTCTCGGCGCGCGAGGGCTGGCTCAGGTTCTGGAGGATTTCAGAGTGGGGTTGGTGTAAAGATCCAGCTCGGATCCGTATCGCTTGGCGAGAGGGCTGTAGCGCCAGAAGCGTCCACTAAGCCGGAGCAACCGAACGACCGGTGTGGGGCCGAGAGGGGACTGGCCGGTTCTGGGAAGCCGAAGATCAAAGCTGCCATTCGTTCGCGCAGTCGAACATCTGAGCAACTCCCGTTCATTCCATGTGGTCGCCGCCTCGCCACCAATATTTAGGAAATCGTTCTTCCTCGATTGCCATTGATTCCAATTGGCATAGACCTCAGTATTGAACAGACTGCTCTGGGAGGGGACCTAGCATTGGCATCTGACGAAATCATTTTGCGCTGGGCCGGCGGAACAGCATGAGCGGCATCACGTCCCAATTCTCTGCAGCAGAACCAGGTCTCGGCTATATCTTCCAGTCCAGATATGCCCTGCTCAGGATGTTTGATTTGCCTGAGGATGGCGAAGTCTACATCGAGCGGAACGATGACGTCGAGTTCGTTGCGGCAGATGGCCAGGTGTCGCTGGGCTCGCTCAAGCACAAGGCCAAGGGTGAGAGCCTTTCCGATCTTTCCGTGGATTTCTGGAAGTCGGTTCGGGTGTGGGTGAGTTATTATAAATCGTCGGGCAGGTCGGGTTCCAACGCCAGGTTCATCCTGTACAGCACCGCCAGCGTCTCCCCAGGTTCGTTCTTGCAACATTTCGTTGGTGCAGGTGGGTCGAGTGAACTCCGCGCCACCGAGGCCGCCAGCGCCCTGGCCTCCAGCGTGTCCAAGGACATCGACAAGGTGAAGGCAGACCTCGAAGGCCTCACCACCGTCGAGGCCCAGGATTTCTACGGGCGCATCACGATCTCGCCGAGCACTCCGCGGATCGATGATATCCCAGCGCTGATCGACCAACGACTGCGCACGACCAGAAAGGAGGATCGCGAGGCCCTATTCTCCCGGCTGGAGGGGTGGTGGTCGGATTTGGTGATCCTTGTCCTCACTGGCAAGGCAGGGCCGTCTATAAAGGTCCAGGAAGTCTCTGATAAGCTAGAGCAGATTCGAGTTACTCCGGGTCATACCCGGCTGCCTCGAAGTAGTTTCGGCATTCGGCCGGTTTGAAGGCGTCGAGGCAGTCGGCGATGACGGACCAGAGTTGATCGATGGAGCGGGCGGCTGCTTTTCTGAGTAGGGCTTTGAGCTTCGAGAACGCCATCTCGATGGGATTGAAGTCGGGCGAATATGGCGGCAGCAGCAGAAGCCGTGCGCCGGTCCTTTGGATGGCCTCGCGAACGCCGGTGATCTTGTGAGCCGGCAGGTTGTCCATGACGACGATGTCGCCGGGAGAAAGTTCAGGCGCGAGCACCTGTTCGGCATAGGCCAGGAAGGCGGCGCCGTTCATCGGCCCGTCGAGCAGCATCGGTGCGGTCAGGCCGTTCAGCCGCAGTCCAGCGGTGAAGGTCGTGGTCTTCCAATGACCATGAGGAACCGGCGCACGGCAGCGTTCGCCACATTTGGCCCGCCCGCGCAGCCGCGCCATCTTGGTGGAGGCCGCAGTCTCATCAATGAAGATCAGCTTCTCGGGGTCGAGATCGAGCTGGCCGTCGAACCAGGCGCAACGGCGCGCCTTGACGTCGGGGCGCTGTTGTTCGCTGGCATGCGCCGTCTTTTTTTAAACGTGACGCAGCGCCTGTCGAGAAACATCCAGATCGTCGAAGGAACCACGCGCACGCCATGCCCGGCCGCCAGCCTCTCGGCAATCTCCGCCAGAGTGATGTCGGGCGTCTCCTCGATCAGGCCGAGGATGAAGGCTTCGTGAGGATCAAGCTTCGAGCGCGACGGTTGGCCCTGCTTGCGTGCCGCCATCTCACCCGTCTCGCGATAGCGGCGATACCAGTTCCCCGCCGTAGCAATCCCGATCCGGAACCGGCGTGCTGCCTCCCGCGTCGAAACACCCTCCGATATAGCCAAAATCACCCGACCGCGAAGGTCCGCACTCAAGCTGCGTGTCATCGTCATCTCCCTGCAAATCACAGGGAAAATGAAACAGACTTCCGCCACCGCGTGAATCCCAAATGTGACTCGGCGTTCACGGAAAATGCTCTAGTGCTCCTGGCAGAACAGTTCAGATCGGACAATCTGCCGATCGATTTCCAGAACAAGAAGCCCGGCGACATCGATCCATCCAACGACAAACGCACGTTCGTTATCCAGCTCCATGCCCTAAAGCTTTCGGAGAAGAGGATACAGCACGCAATCATCGACTATTATCGCGCCTTCGAGCAGCGTTCCCTCTGGGCGCGTGAACGATTGGTCATAGCTGGCGAAATTGAGGAATACGAAGATCGCCTGGTAGAGGAGTGGGATAGGCACAAGGCCATCCTTTGCGAGAAGATCAACGAGGGAAGCCACGATGACGCCTGTGTCGAGGCGGGCAACGCGCTTTATCTGTGGGCGCTGACCAACACCTCACACCTGCGGATACGCGAGAGGGTCACCGAGCCCTACGTTGTGCGAGGCGCCTTTCAGATGCTGGCCAATGACCGACCTACACCGAGGGTGCATTGGCATCCGAGGTTTCTTGAACGCCTCGTCAAGATACTGGAGGCGGCAGCATGAAGCACTGGGACAGGCGACCGATCGAGGTAAGAAACCTCTTCAATCCGGCCTTCTGTGGGCTCGTACTATACAGGGCCATGGCCACGTTTCAGGAGATCGATGACAGGGGCATGCCGTTCTCCATGTCATTGTTGATCCTGCCGTTGACGTTGCAGCGGCAGTCGCGTGAAGTCATCCAACGTGGCAATAAGAATTTTCTGCTCAAGGTCATCGCCGATCATCCGGAATTGCAGGTCGATTTTGGCCAACGGTGCATCGACATTTTCCCATTCACGCTTGAGGCTTTGGGAGTGCTCAACAGTGTCGGCACGATGAGCGTGCAGTCCGAAGGACGGCTAATCGTAGTGGGCGATGGCGTTAAAAAGACCGTCACCGGCACGGAGGAATCCAAAGCCACTCAACGCGCCGCGGCTTTCCTGGGCAAGCAATTTGCGCGCATTGGTCACAGCAGCACCATTTATTCAACCATGGGCATACGGCCATGAAGATCAAATCCATCCACATCTACAGCGATGATGGCCGCCGCCGCGATTTGCAGTTCCAAGATGGGCTCAACGTCATTACTGGCCAGTCTTCCACCGGCAAATCCGCACTTTCGGAGATTATCGAGTACTGCATGGGACGGTCGACCTTCAACGTCCCAGAAGGTGTTATTCGAGATAAGGTGGCCTGGTATGCTGTTATTTATCGCTTCGCCGGCGAGGAGGTCTTGGTGGCCAAGCCCGCGCCGGCACCGGGCGCCCTGAGCGCGAGCAGCGTTATGATCAGGCGCGGCGCCGACGTCCAAGCCCCTGATCACGATGAGCTTGCGATCAACGACAACGATGATGGGGTGGTTTCGCTACTATCTCAGTTGCTGGGTATTCCCGAGAACACCACCGAGGTGGCCATCGAGAGCAGCCGGGAGAGCTACGACGCCAACATCAAGCACACCCTCTACTACCTGTTCCAGAAACAGGGGATCGTCGCGAACAAGGACCAACTTTTCTACCGTCAGAATGAGCCGTTTCAGCCTCAAGCGATAAAGGACACGCTACCGATCCTGCTGGGCGTCTCCGGTCGAGATAAGTTCACCTGGGAAGGACAACTGCGTGCCGCTCAGCGTGACCTTCGGCTAAATGCGAAGCTGGTCAATCAGGCTCGGGATGCAATCGACAATTCGGAACAACGGGCCATAGGGCTTTTATCCGAGGCCAGGGCGGTAGGAATTCCTGTTCGAGGCGATACTGGAACCGATGTCATCCAGATGCTCCGCCAGGCCCTCGATTGGCAGCCTCAGTCCGTGCCGGATGACGACAGTGACCGCGTATCATCGATCGAGGATGAACTCGCTTCAATGCGCGATCGCCGCCGTGAGATCCAAAAACAGATTGAAAGCGCCGAACAGTTCGCGAAGCGGGCGAATGGTTTTGAAGGAGAAGTTGTGGAGCAGCGCGACCGGCTCACCTCGATCAAAGCGCTTCCGTTCAACAAGGCGACCGGCGAGTGGCAATGGCCGTTTGCCCAGGCGAATCTGGGTATCGAAACGCCAATCGCAAAAGCGATGCTGGCCGAACTCGAAAACCTTGACCGTGAGCTTGCTGCTGTAACGGGCGAACGTCCGGCGCTTGAGGCATTCCTTTTGGGGCAGCGAAGGGAGGTCACCATCCTGACCGACGACATGCGTGGCAAGGAACTGGAACTGTCATCTGCTATCTCCACAAACGAGATCATCGCCCAGATGGGCAATAGGAATAACGCGGCGTCCCGCGTCGTTGGTCGAATCAGCCTTTTCCTCGAAAATTTGGCCACGGACGACGAACTGGAGCGGCTTTTAAGCGAGGAACGCAGGCTCAAAGCTCACATTGCCGATATCGAGGGCAGGCTTGGCGCGGACGATTCCGAATCCAAGTTAGTGGCGACGCTTAGCAACATCGCTATGCATATGTCCGGTTACATTAAGGACTTGAATGGTGAGTTCAGCCAATATCCAGCACGATTGGATATGCACAATCTGACTGTAGTAATAGATCGTCCGGGTAGGCCGGTCTACATGAACAAATCCGGGGGAGGAGCCAGCCATCTCGCTTACCATTTGGCGGCGCTTTTATCCCTGCATCGCTTCGCCGCGGAGTATGGTCAACCTATTCCAAGATTCATGGTGATTGATCAGCCGACCCAGGTCTATTTCCCGTCCGAGAGTGCATACCGGGCTGCTGGCGGGTCCGTTGAGCAGACCGAGCAGCAGCAGGACGCTGATCTCAATGCGGTTAGACGGCTTTTTGAATTGCTTGCGCGCTTCACCACCAAGGACGTGCCTGGATTTCAACTGATCGTAACCGAACACGCCAATCTTCGCGATGATTGGTTCCAGGCGGCCCTAGTTGAGGATCCGTGGACCAAGCCGCCGGCGCTAGTGCCGGATGACTGGCCAGAGATGCCTTTGAACTAGGCGTGTTCTGACCCAGCGCTATTGCGATGGATCTTTGCGCTCACGGCGCAGCGCTTCGCATGGTCCGCGAAATGTCAGCTGTCGGGGTGCAGCGGGAGACCGTTGAACGTCTTTGAGCGCGAAGCTGACCCCCCCGCCTTTTGGGGCAATTTTGCACCCCGAAGTACATCCTGTTCGACCGCCTGTAGGAGTTCGTTGAAGGGCATGGCCCGGCCGAACAGGTAACCCTGGCCTTCGGGGCAGCCGAGACGACGAAGCGTCGCGGCCTGCTCTCCGCTCTCAATTCCCTCGGCGACGAGTTTGAGGCCAAAGCCCAGACCCAGGCTGACGATTGCCTTGACGATGGCTGCGTCGCCGGCGCGGGTCGCCATTCGGTCAACAAAGACGCGGTCGATCTTCAGACGCGTATGGCGACTGGAACGGTAAAGTGGTTCAACGCGACCAAGAGCTTTGGCTTCATTCAGCCCGACGGTGGTGGACAGGATGTTTTGTCATATTTCTGCTCTCGAGCGCGCTGGCGTGTCGACGCTCGTGGACGGCCAGAAGGTCAACTATAGGATAGAACAAGATCGGCGGACCGGCAACCTGAGCAAGGCTGGCTGAACCAGCCATGTGATTTAGGCAAGCGCATCAGGCACGCAAGCTTCAAGCTTCAGTGCACCAAGCGGATAGGTCTGGTGGCCTACCGGCGCGTCGTTGAAGTGTCATCTTTGCTAACCCATATGCGCGGTGCGTCGGATGTTTCATCCCATTCGTCTGGCGCGTTCCCCTCTGGAGGTTTTGACCTTCATACCTGGCCGGACCCTTGGTTCGGCCTTTTTCTTGCGCGCGAGAAACTGGAAAACTGGGGCGACGAAGTCCGGCCACTGATTGGCCATCCCGCTACCAAGATCGTCCAATATCGCGTTGCCGGTTCACCGGTGAACTGAGAACCATGGTCAGAGCTGTCAAGCCAACGGCTTATCTTCGCCAGCCCGGCAGGCGAAGACTTGTACATGGCCGCTTTCTCGGCCTGCCGGTCTCTCCGGTCATGCAGGCTTGTCGAAGACCATGGGCAATCCACGTTTAGACGCCATCTCGACGACCAGTTTTTCGATTGCTAGATCGGAAAGGCGGGTCTGCAGTGTCGTACGAATCCGCTTGACCAGTTCGTGCACCGGCAAAGGTGCGAGATCCTCGGCATCGTCGAGAAGCCGACTGACTTCAATCACAACGTCAGCATCGATGTCGCCCGGCAAATCTCGCATATCCCATCTCCGATCGCGTTACTTACGGTCTTCCTGACCAATGTCGCTTAAGATGAACGTCGGGTTGTTTCCCGCGATGGCAGGACTCGATGCTCTGTTGCCGGCTGAACAAATCCCGGTATCGCGGTGCTGACTTGAAGCTCAACTTTTCACAGCCACTTTCGAAGCCATTGAGGCTACTATCAATTTGGACCTCAGTCGCTGCGTAGGATGTTTGCTTCCAACGCCGCTGCGACGAAGGCCCGTCTCGCAACCGGCGTTTGAGCTTCACCGCGCAGAACCTGAAGACATGCATCCATAGCCAGTTTTCGCTTCGTCGTCTGATGGGGGAAACTGCGCAGCAGGATCGCGGCTGCGTCGTTCACGTCGAATATGACGCGCTCACGCTCCTGCCGGCCAACTTGCACCACCACGGGCCGGACGAACCTGCTCGACATGCAATTACACTTTCAATTCAGACCATGACACGGACTTCGCGTATCATGACGTTGGGTCAGTTTATACAGGTATTGGCTAGGCACCGAAGAGAAACAATCTCGAGAGAAGTTGCCTGTCCAATTTCAGCAGGCCGCTACCTCAACCCGGATTGCCTCGGTCTTCTCGCGCAAGGAGCACAGCGGAATTCTGTAGCGTCCGGAAGGTGCAGCGGCGCTTGGTCCTAGGCTCGGGCTTTCCAGAAGGCCGGGCCTTCTTTCCTGGTTGCAAGCCTTGAAGAGGCCGCTGCCGCAATGGCGACGCTTCTAGGGGCGCGGGGTGCCGGGAGAGAAAAAGGGCGGGCGGGTTGCGGTGACGGGTAAAGGTTCGGGAGAGAGTCTTCCGGCGCCCGCCCAGGAGCGACACCCATGACCCAGATGGAAATTCACACGCCAAAGCGCAACGAGCGTGGCGGTTACAAGGTTGACGTCAGCCGCGGCCAGCGCATCGGCCGCGTCTCGTCAGAATGGTTCAACCGGCCGGCGGACGAGCGATACCTGTCGCTCACCGACCTCCGGAATTCGGTGAAGAGCCGATCGGAGCCCAGCAAGACCCGCATCGTCGAAAGTGAGCTGATCCGCGTCGAGGCCAGCCGCGACGATCCGGAGCGCCTGAGACTAATGCTGCCCGATGCGCGTGCGCCTGTCGCCCCCACGCATTGGAGTTTTGGCCAACTCGCCAGCCTGGTCGGCGCGCCGGCCACTTATCTGCGCCAGCTTCCGGCCCCGCTCGCGGCAATCAACCTTCAGCACGGTCTCCTCAACCACCGCGCCGAGCAGGTGAAGACGCTGGAAATTGAGAACGGACGCCTCGAGCTGCGGGCGGTAACAGGCCCTGACTATGGCAGAATATATGACTCAGAGCTGGTGGACGCCGTGCAAAAGGTCGCCGGCAACGGTACAGGAGACACGCGCTGGAAGGTCCCCGGAGTGCTCGACTGGTCGACAGGGATCTACAATCCGCACGTCGACATCTCCAGCGATACCACCACGCTCTACGCGTCTGATCGCGATATCTTTGTCTTCCTCGTCGACGATCTGAACCCGATCGAGGCCGGGCGGCTGCCGAATGGGGAACCGGATCTCTATTTCCGCGGCTTCTACTGCTGGAATTCCGAAGTCGGAGCTCGCACCCTCGGGATCGCCAGCTTCTATCTGCGCGCGGTTTGTCAGAATCGCAATCTGTGGGGGGTCGAAGATTTCGAGGAAATCACCATCCGCCATTCAAAATACGCGGCCTCCCGTTTCGCCCTCGAAGCCGAACCAGCCCTGATCCAGTTTGCCGATTCCTCCCCCATGCCGTTCGTCAACGGCATCAAGACCGCGCGGCAACGGATCGTTGCCAGAGACGACGAAGAGCGCCTGAGCTTCCTGCGCAAGCGGGGCTTCTCCAAGTCCGAGACCACTAAGATCATCGATACTGTGCTGCTTGAGGAAGGCCGGCCGCCAGAATCGATTTTCGATTTCGTGCAGGGCATCACGCGGGTCGCGCGGGACAAGTCGCATCAGGATGTCCGCCTGGAAATGGAGGGCAAGGCCAAGAAGCTTCTCGATTTCGCCGCCTGATCCTTTGCGGAGCCCAGCGGCGAAAACTCTCGTCGCCGGCCTCGCCTCCGCGCAGTCTCCATCAATCCCCAGCGCCGTCCTCCGAAGCAAGAGGACGGCGCTTTTTTCGTGGGAGAACCGTGACGCCAACATGCTGCAGGCCCCTCGGGCGGCTCGGTCGCGTCGAGATCCGCGAGCCGGGGTCAGGTCGGCGTGAGGCCTGGAGGCGGAGGGGGGAGGGGAGGGTTCTGACGGGCTTGGAGGTTCGGGGAGAGGCCCCGGGCCGCCCGTCATGGAGAACCTGACCATGGCAAAGAACGCCATTCAGAAGATCGCGATGAACGCTGCGGAGAATATTCCCTATGACAGGCTGATGCTGTCGCAGAAGAATGTTCGGCGCATCAAGGACGGGGTGTCGATCGAGCAGCTGGCCGAAGACATCGGACGGCGAAAGCTGATCCAGAGCCTGAACGTACGTCCCGTGCTCGACGGCGAGGGCGAGGAGACCGGCACGTTCGAGGTGCCCGCCGGCGGCCGGCGTTATCTCGCGCTCGGCATCCTCATCAAGCAAAAGCGCCTGGCGAAGAACGAGCCGATCCCCTGCATCGTCAACCGCGGGCAGGAGACCTCGGCCGAGGAGGATTCGCTTGCCGAAAACCTGCGGCGCGCCGACCTGCACCCGCTCGATCAGTTTCGGGCCTTCAAGACGCTCAGCGATCAGGGCCTCGATCCGGAGGAGATCGGCGCCCGCTTCTTCGTATCGCCGGCGACGGTGAGGCAGCGCCTGCGGCTGGCCTCGGTGTCACCGAAACTTCTCGATCTCTACGAGAAGGACGAAATCCGGCTCGAACAGATCATGGCGTTTTCGATCTCCGACGATCACGCGCGCCAGGAACAGGTCTGGGAGCGGATTGCCAGCTCGCACACGCAGGAACCATACTACATCAGGCGCCTGCTGACGGAGACGACGGTGCGGGCCGATGATCGCCGTGCCGTCTATGTCGGTGCCGAAGCCTATGAAGCGGCTGGAGGCGTCGTCCTTCGCGACCTGTTCGAGCAGGATTCCGGCGGCTGGTTCCAGGATGCCGCGCTCCTCGAGCAGCTTGTCTTCGACAGGCTGAAGGTGGATGCCGAGGCGATCCGCGCCGAAGGCTGGAAATGGGTCGAGGCGGCGATCAGCTTTCCCTATGGCCACACCTCCGGCATGCGGCGCATCTACGCCGAGGCGCAGGAGCTCAGCGCCGAGGAGATCGAACGCTACGAGGCGCTGAAGGCCGAATACGACAAGCTGGATGCGGACTATGCCGAGGCAGAGGAGACCGACGAGGCAATCGAGGCGAAGCTTGACCAACTGGGTGCCGAGCTCGATGCGATCGATGATCGTCCTCAAAGCTACGATCCCGGCCAGAAGACCATTGCCGGGGTGTTCGTTATGCTTGCCGCGAACGGTAAGCCCCAGGTCGACGCCGGTTTCGTTCGGTCCGAGGACGAGCCGCGGCCCGAAACCAGCGACGTCGATGAGGGCGAGGAAGGGGGCACCGAGGGCCAAACCCGATCCAATGGCGACGACGACGGCGATGGCGTTGTCGTCAACGGCCAGCCGGTGAACGACGCCTCTGGCGACGACGGCGAGGACGATGGCATCAAGCCCCTCCCTGATCGGCTCGTCTTCGACCTGACGGCGCAGCGCACGCTGGCGCTACGCAACGCGCTCGCCGGCGACGTCGATATCGCCATCATCGCCGCACTCCATGCCTTCGTCCTGCAGGTCTTCTATCGCTTCGCGCCGAACACGTGCCTGGAGATCTGCATGAAGAGCGGCAGCTTCAGCCAGGTTGACGGTCTTGCCGAGACCTCCTGGGCCAAGGAGATCGCCGAGCGGCACGAAGCCTGGGACCGCGATTTGCCCGATGAGGCGGAAGGCCTGTGGGACTTCCTTCTCGGCCTCGATGAAGCAAGCCGCAAGGCGCTTTTCGCGCACTGCGTCTCGCTGACCCTCAATGCGGTGGTCGAACCCTGGAACAGGCGAGCGAAGGCGCTCGAGCATGTAGACGTGCTTGGCCGCTCGCTCCAGTTCGACATGGTCGACGCCGGCTGGACGCCCACGGTCGAGTTCCTCGGGAGGCTCACCAAGGCGCGGATTCTACAGGCTGTCCGTGAAGCGCGTGGCGCAGACTCCGCGCAGCTGATCGACCACATGAAGAAGGACATCATGGCCCGTGAAGCTGCCCGTCTTCTCGAAGGCTCGAACTGGCTGCCAGAGCCGCTGCGCGTTGAGGTCGATGAAGTGTCTGCCGATGCTGGCGACGCGGCCGCCAGCGAGATGTCGGACGAGGCTAAGCCGGTGACCATAGACAGCGACGAGGCCGACCACCTTCAGGCCGCCGAATAGCCGGCCTCACGCTCGCACCGGGCCCGGCACTCCCGCCGGGCCCAATCCAGTTCCAACTCACCCTCAAGCCCGGGATCGCCACAGCGCGCCCGGGGAGTTTTTGTTTCATGGAGATCGACATGTTCGACTGGAAAAGATCCTGCTCCTACGACGAGCAGCAGAAGAGACGTTTCCACACCACAGCCCGTTCACGGCTGAAGAAACTCGCCGCCGAACTCGCGCTGCCGCAGGGAAGCTTCGACCTGCGCTCCAACAGGGCGGGCATCGCCGTTTGCGGTGAAATTACCCTGCACCACGACGACGCCTACATCCAGGTCGGCCAGTTCGGTTTGTCCTCAGGTCACGGTATCCTGATCCGCACCTGCAAGGGCCGTAAAGACTACATCGGCGGGGCCAACCACTTCGTCGCACTCGGCATGCTCGACGATATCCCGGCGCTCGCCGCCGCCGTCCGTGCCATCACCGGGGTTGGTCGAGACGCTTCGTGTTCCTCCGAGCGACGCGCCGCCTAAACTCCTGCAAACCCCATCATCGCCAGTGCACGTGCCGGCCGCAGGCTCGGCCCGTCGCCAGCCACAACACAGCAAGCAGTTGCCATGGCGCGGCGATGCCGCGCGTGGCCGACTTGCCTTGAGGAGAACCTCATGACCGCACATCCACCCTTCAGGAAGGTGCTCGACGGCGTCGCCACCCGCGAGCAGATGTTCCAACTGTTCAGCCGCCACAAAGACACTCCCGGCATCGATCCCAATTCCGGCACTCCCTATTCAGGCGAGTGGTTTGAGATCACCGCGTCCGAATACCACTTCATGCTAGATTTGTTGCCGCCGCTCTTCATGCGCACCGGCATGTTGGGAATGTCGGAGTATAAGGCGGGCAACGTGACCAGCGTATTCTTCGCGATCCGGATCCGGGGCCGCGAGCGCTGGTTTCATGGCTTCTGCGATCTCACGGATCGGCAGTCGCCAGACAAGATGCGCGCCGCCACCATCGCCCACGAGACCGGCGCGAGCGACAGCATGACCCGCGCGGAAAAGCTCGAGGCGATCTGGAACATAACCCCTGTCGAGCTCAGGGGGACCGCCCGCAATGCAGACCCCGAGACCGGGTGGGCCGAACATAGCGGCAAACGCACGATTCTCGTTAACGCCGGAAGGCATGATGCTGCCTTCAGGCTGCTCGATGATCTGTCGGATCTCGAGATCGACGAATTCCTGTCCAGAGTGCGATTGCGTCGGAGCTGACAAAGGAAGGCGACGATGGGCATCTATAAGAAACGCGCTTCGGCGGCGAAAGTCTCCATCACGGTGACCGACTTTCGCTCAATGGATGCACCCGCGTCCATCCTCAGCTGTTAAGACCTTCGAGACCGCATGGCCAACTGCCCCGAGGATACAAGCATCCGGTCCTCAGCAAAACTTGGGGTCAGTGCCTGCCACGCGGGAGGTATCCGGCATTGCGTAAAGCGCCGATGAACAGGCTGGCCGGGCCGGCGATACTCGTCCTGGCCTGCGCTGCGAGCGGCAGCGTGTTCCAGTCCTCCAACGGAGCGATAAAGCTGGAGAAAGTGCCATTGACCATGCAATGGCTGGTCAACAAGCCCTGCTTATCCAGCACCAGAACCCCTGTCTGATTACTTGGATACCGGATGGCGGCGACGCGCTGAAGTTCCATGTCGCCATCGATGCGCAAATTGAAAAGCACAACGCCCAGGCTTCTGTGGGCGACTTCCGCGACTTTTTCCGCGAAAGGAACAGAAAGCGCACGAACGCTGTCGACCGCCATCCCGAAAACAAGCGCGTCCAGCTCATCCGCCGCCATGAGAAGATTAGTTCCCAAGAATATAAGGATTGCAATCGGTCCAGCCGGATTGTGCACAGTCATCGCACTCGGCCGGCTAGACGCCTGAGCATCGCGTGTATGAGGCAGCGCTCTCTCGGTAGGCATGTTTGCCCCCGTTCATTGAGCCGATTGCCCTAGGCCCATGACACACCGCTTGCTCGTTGCGGGGCTTCTCCGATAAAGCACGGCGAAAGCGATATGATACGTCGGGTACTCGCTAACCCAAACTGCGACTTGGCTTGCAAGTCATGCTCACATCAAGGAACAGACTATGAAGCGCCAGATCCGGCCATTCATCGTGGAACTGAAACAGAGGCGCGGTAAGCAGAAGCCAAGCCATTCGATCTGGGGCGATCTCGACCTCCCCAAGATTGCCACGGAGATGACGCAGCCGGGCTATGCTGCTCCGCTCCCAAATTCGGAGGTCATTGACTTCAGTATAAGACCCCTTGATGCTGAAGAAGGGGATAAACCACAAGCGGAGTATATGATGGCCGATTTTCAGGACGCCCAGACTGTTCAGACGACAGTAGCCCCAGCCAAAGTGGAAGTGCCTGAATCCAAGAAGAAAGTTCCGCGAGCAAAGAAAGCGAAGGCAGAGCTCGTAAAGCCGGTCCGCAAGAACGGAGCGAAACCTGCGCCCCCGGCCGCGGAAGCGCCGGTGGCAGCGAAGACCGTCCGCAAGACATATTCCGAGAAGGAACGCTCCCAGAAGCTTGCCCAGATCGAGAAATCGATCGCTGCCGGCGCGACCAGCAAGATTGCGGTCGGCCAGGCCGGCATATCGGAGCAGACCTACTATTATTGGAAGAGGGCTGCCGCACCTTCCTCTGACAGCGGCGATCTCCGTGATCTTGTCGCGCTCGAAGAAGAAAACAAACGTCTCAAGAACCTGCTTGCCGACCGTCTGCGCAAGGAAAATGCCGAGCTCAAGAAGAAGCTCGGCCTGACCTAGGGCATACTGAGGCGCGTTGGAAATTCCGCCCGACGCTCAAAGGGGTAGCGGCGGCATATCGCCTTCGCCGACCCGCCACACCCAGGAGCCGATCTCCGGTCGCGCGGCGATCATTTCGTCGAGCGACGCTTCGTAGTTTTCGTCCGCTCCGGCCGGAACGACAAAGAGCGCTATCGGGTCGTCCCTGTTCTGAAGCAATGCATTGGCGATCGGCTGGTCGGGTTGCAGGTCAAAGCGCAATCCCTTCACGCTCTTCTCGCGAAGGCGGGCGAGCCCATCGACGAGCCTTTTCTCCGGGACCGTCTCGTAAGGAATCCAGTTCTCGGAGACCACCATCAACGCAATCTCCTCGACAATGGCGAGGCCGGCCGGGTTCAGTCCGAAGGTCGCGATCACCATCAGATGTGAGTTCGGATCCGCTGCCCACAGCGACAATTCTCTCTCGAAACGTGCCTGCAAACGGCGGTGCAATGCATCGTCGATCATGAAGGGAAAACCGGGCAAATGCCTGATGACGAGTTTCTGACCGGAGCGGGCGGGCACGATCTCCTTCACCTCGCCGACCAGGACGAGCAACTTTCGGGGGCCGGATTTCGGCGGGAGCGCCGTGCCGAGAACCGCGTTGCGACGCTGCTCAATGGCTTGCTTGTTCTCGGCCCGAAACGGCTCGGGCACGAACAGGATATCGGCGAGTGGTCCGCCCCTCACTGTCATTTGCCCGGCTGCCTCGAGCAGATGCCAACGGACATTCCACCAATGCCGTTTGCCGGCCCACCTCGATGTCCAGACAGTCAATTCAGCCTCGTGCCAGAGATAATGAAGCAGGCCACGCAGCGACATCCTCCTGGGATCGGCCGTTACGCTGGCGGAACTTTGCCCCGCAGGCACCGATGCCGCGCGGCTCCCTGTCTTCGACAGGCTGAAGTCCAACTTGAGGGCGGCCAAGCCGTTTTGCGGATCGAGCTGTATCGCACTGCCCATCAAGGCGCCCAGCCCGGACAGTTCGTAAGGTGATTCATAGGAATCACAGGATGGATCATGCCCGCCGCCGCTAAGCGGCATGCGCTTGATCAGGTGAAGGTCGCCGATGCGGGCGATGTACATCGGGCAGCCCGGCTCGCGGCACAGGCATAGCGGACGCTCGGTGCGGGCATAGGCGTTCGCCAGAGCCGCCTGCAGGTCAGGCGCTGCCTCCTCGTAGACCGCACTGCCAATTCTAAACCGTCGCATCCCCTCCACAGCTCCAGGTCGCGCCGCATCCCTGTCCGGGCATTCAAGTCTGGCTTTGCGCGGAGCGCAACCCCTTTGGTGCATCGGCGCCAGAGGGAGAGGGGAGGCGGGAAGATTGGGGCCCGGCTGGTGCGGAGAGAGTGCCGGCCCGGGCGCCACTCCCCCTCTCGCGAAGGACATCTCCATGAACATTGTTTCGACCACCTCGACCATTGGCCGGACGGCCGCTTCCCTCGCCGCGCCGGCACAAGACGCCATCGACACCGCCCAGGCGATCTATCAGGCGGCAATGCTGCTTCTGCCGTCTCTCGAACAGGGCAAGCCTGTCACCACCGCCGCACTGCGCACCGCCATGACGACCAGTTTTGACGGCAGCGATGCGCAAGGGTTCTGGGTCTGGAAGAACGCTTATGAGGCGCTCGAAGTCGCCCAGGTGCTGTTTCTGCGCCGGTTCGGTCCGGCGATCTTGTCGCGGTCGAGCACGCCTCAGGCAATGCTGGCGATGATGAGGCGCATCGCGGAACTTCTTCCCACCCACACGCGGCGCTCCGACGAGAGCCAGGCCATGCAGCAGCTCTCCACGCCCTTGCCGCTGGCTTTCGTCACGGCGCACGCCGCGGCGATCGCATCTTGCGACCTCGTTCTCGAACCCTCGGCCGGCACCGGTCTGCTCGCCGTCCACGCCGAGATGGCGCGCGCCTCGATCGCCCTCAATGAGCTTGCCGCGACGCGGGCCGATCTCCTCGGACTGCTGTTTCCAAGGGTCCCCGTCTCGCGGCACGACGCAGCCCATATCGACGATCATCTCGACGCGGCCATCGAGCCGTCCGTTGTGCTGATCAATCCACCGTTCAGCGTCGGCGCCTATGTCGACGGCCATGTCACTGACGCGGCATGGCGGCACCTCTCTTCCGCATTCGCACGCCTGCGCGCTGGCGGGCGCCTGGTCGCCATCACCGGCACCGGGCTGTGTCCGGAAAACCCCAAATGGCGGCCGGCTTTCGAACAACTGCAGCAACAGGGCACCATTGTCTTTACCGCGGCGATCGACGGCCGTGTCTACGCCCGCCATGGCACCACCACTGAGACCCGCCTGACAATTATCGACAAGGTACCGGCCGCCGAACCGAAAAACTTCGTCCGGTCGCCCGGCAAGGCCACTGATGTCGAAACGCTGCTCGCCTGGATCACGGCTCTGCCGCCCCGGACACCGGGCGGCTTTCCGGATTCGATCGGCGCACTGTCCAACGGCATCCCGCGCAATGCCGCCATGCATATGGGCGGCCGATCGGGGGCGAGAGCCGCCCTCCTCGGTGTCTCAACGGGTGCTCCAAAGGCCATCCAACCGGTCCGTACGATGGCACGAGCGAAGCCCGCCAGCCAGGTCAAGGCAAACAGCACGCCGGTGGCCCCCCTCGCCTATGAGCTGCGCGACTGGATGCCGGAAGAGGGCGGGCGGCTCACCGACACTATCTACGAACCCTACGCGCTACAGTCGATCGACATTCCCCGCGCAAAGCCGCATCCGACGCCGCTCGTGCAGTCGGCCGCAATGGCCGCCGTCGCGCCACCAAAACCTTCCTATCGGCCGCTTCTTCCTGATGCGATCATCGACGAGGGCCTGCTGTCGGACGCCCAGCTCGAAAGCGTCGTCTATGCCGGCGAAGCCCATTGCGGCCATCTCGCCGGCACCTGGACGGTTGACGAGACCTGCGATGTCGTCTCGGCCGCACCAGAAGGGGCTGCGAACGCTGTCCGCTTCCGCCGTGGATGGTTTTTGGGTGACGGAACCGGCTGCGGCAAGGGACGGCAAGTCGCAGGCATCATCCTCGACAATTGGCTGCAGGGGCGCCGCCGTGCGATCTGGATTTCCAAGTCGGACAAGCTACTGGAAGATGCCCAGCGCGATTGGGCGGCACTTGGTCAGGAAAAACTTCTCGTCCAGCCGCTGTCGCGTTTTCGCCAGGGCACGCCGATCCGCCTTGCCGAGGGCATCCTGTTCACAACCTACGCGACGCTCCGCTCGCAGGAGCGGGAAGGCAAGAAATCCCGGATCGCCCAGATCCTCGACTGGGTTGGCCAAGAGGCGGGGAGGGCCGAAGGCCCGACAGGGAACGGAGAAGAGTCGGCAGGGAGGGCCGAAAGCCAGACAGGAATTGGAGAAAACCCGTCGGGGGCGAAAAAATCTTTCGATGGCGTCATCGTCTTCGACGAGGCCCACGCCATGGCCAACGCCGCTGGCGGCAAAAGCGAGCGTGGCGACGTCGCCCCGTCGCAGCAAGGAAAGGCGGGACTGCGGTTGCAGCACGCCCTTCCCGACGCGCGCGTCGTCTACGTCTCGGCAACCGGCGCCACCGCTGTCGAGAACCTGGCCTATGCGCAGCGCCTCGGCATCTGGGGCAGCGAGGATTTTCCCTTCGCCAACCGCGCCGAATTCGTCGCCGCGATCGAGGATGGCGGTGTCGCGGCGATGGAAGTACTCGCCCGCGATCTCAAATCGCTCGGCCTCTATGCGGCGCGTTCGCTCTCTTATGACGAGGTCGAATACGACCTGCTCGAGCATGCACTGAGCGACGAACAGATCCGCATCTACAACGCCTATGCCGACGCGTTCCAGGTCATTCACAACAACCTGACCGCAGCACTCGAGGCGACCAACATCACCAGCAAGGCCGGCACGCTGAACCGCGACGCAAAATCGGCGGCGCGTTCAGCCTTTGAGAACACCAAGCAGCGCTTCTTCAGCCATCTCATCACCTCGATGATGGCGCCGACCCTGATCGGCGCGATAGAGCAGGACCGCGCCGACGGTCATTCGGCGGTCGTACAGATCGTCTCGACCGGCGAGGCGCTGATGGAACGACGCCTTGCCGAGATCCCGACCGAGGAATGGTCGGACCTGCATGTCGACATCACGCCGCGGGAATATGTCGGCGGGTACTTGATGCACTCCTTCCCGACCCAGTTGTTCGAGGAATATTCAGACGCGGAGGGCAACGTCTATTCGCGGCCTGTCCACGACGAAGATGGCAACCCGGTCCAGTGCCGGGACGCCGTTCGCCGGCGCGACGAGATGATCGAGCGGCTCGCGTCGTTGCCGCCGGTCGGCAGCGCGCTCGACCAGATAATCCATCACTTTGGCACCGACACCGTCGCCGAGGTGACCGGCCGCTCGCGCCGCATCGTCAAGAAGACCGGCCGCGACGGCGTCGACCGGCTTGCCGTCGAGAACCGCCAGGTCTCGGCCAACCTCGCCGAGACCCAGAGCTTCATGGACGACGACAAGAGCGTGCTGATCTTTTCGGATGCCGGCGGCACCGGCCGCTCCTATCATGCCGATCTTGGGGTGAAGAACCAGAGGCTGCGCAAACACTATCTGCTCGAGGCCGGCTGGCGCGCCGACAACGCCATCCAGGGTCTCGGACGGACCCACCGCACAAATCAGAAGCAACCGCCGTTGTTCCGGCCCATGGCCGCCAACGTGAAAGCCGGCAAGCGCTTCCTGTCGACCATCGCACGACGGCTCGACACGCTGGGCGCGATCACGCGTGGCCAGCGCCAGACCGGTGGGGCGGGGCTGTTCCGTGCCGAGGACAATCTGGAAAGCCCCTATGCACGGGCCGCACTTCGCCAATTTTACAGGCTGTTGCACCAGGGCAAGATCGAGGGCTGCTCGCTTTCGACCTTCGAGACCGCGACCGGACTGTCGCTGACGACCGACGAGGGCGGGTTGCGCGACGAGCTGCCGCCGATCACGACCTGGCTCAACCGCCTGCTGGCGCTGCGGATCGAGACCCAGAACCTGCTGTTCGAAGTGTTCGAGCAACTGATGACGGCTAAGGTCGAGGGCGCGATCGCTGCCGGCTCCTATGACAAAGGTCTGGAGACGATTGCGGCGGAGAGCATCGTCGTCACCGATCGTCGCACCGTCTACACGCATCCGGTCTCGGGCGCGCAGTCGCATGTGCTGACCGTCGCGCGCAAGGACCGTATGCGGCCGCTCGGCCTGGTCGACGCGCTGGCGATCGCCCGGGCCGAGCCGCAAGCGATCCTGTTGGTCAACACGCGGTCGAGCCGTGCGGCGATCCGGATGCCAACGGCGAGCCTGATGCTCGACGACGGCGCGATAGAGCACCGCGTGCGCCTGCTGCGGCCGACGGACGAGCTGCGCTACGGTCTCGACGCCCTTGCCGAAACCCACTGGCAGCCGGCCGACCGAAAACTGTTCTGCGACCTGTGGCAGGCAGAAGTCGCCGCCGTCCCGGAGTTCACCACCAGCACCTTTCACATCGTGACGGGTCTGCTGTTGCCGATCTGGCGTCGGCTGCCAGACCATGATTGTCAGGTCTACCGGATCCAGACCGATGCCGGCGAACGCATCATCGGCCGTCACATCGCGCCGGCGCTTGTCGCGACCATGTTCCGCAATCTGGGGCTCGACGATGTACCCAAGCTCGCGCCGGAAGATGCCTGGACCGGGCTTCGTGGAAGGCAGGATCGGGCTGCAACTCGCCGATGGCCTGATTCTGCGCCGCAGCCGGGTCATGAACGACTACCGTGTCGAATTGATTGGCTTCACCGACGCGATGGTCCCCCGGCTGAAGGCGCTGGGGCTGATCTCCGAGATCATCTCCTGGAAGCTGCGGCTGTTCATCCCGACGACCGCGCAAGGGTCCGCCATCCTCGCCTCCCTCTTCGACCGCCATACGCTTGGTCGGCGTCACCGACCGCACGTCGGCGGCTTGAGGGAGGCGATCATGACCGGCTCGGCCTCCGAGCTGGCACGCCGCCTTGGCGAAACATGCCGAGGCGGTGTGCCGCGAATATCTCTGCAACGGCCATCGCTCCGGCAATTACTGGATGGTCGGCGATGTCCGCAACACGCGCGGCCCGTTCCATGCATGTGCGGCTTAAGACGGTTGGCGGCAAGGCAGCCGGAAAATGGGTCGATGAGTCGTCGGGCGAATATGGCGACCTGCTTGACGTCATCGAGCAGAGCTGTGGTCTGGTCGACTTCCGCGAGGTCGCGGATGAAGCACGCCGCTTCCTCTCTATGCCGCTGCCACCGCCCCATCCCCTTGGCGCGCAGCGCCAACTTGCCGCGGCACGGGGCTCTCCCGACGCCGCGCGTCGCCTGTTCGGCATGTCGCAACCGATCGCCGGCACGTTGGCCGAACGCTATCTTGCCGGTCGTGGCATTCTGCTTTCAACGCATGAGCGCGCGCTGCGCTTCCATCCCGGCTGCTACTACAGGGATCTCGTTACGGGCGAGACGCAGACGCTGCCTGCCCTGATTGCCGCTGTCACCAGCCTCGACGGGCGTATCACCGGCCTGCAGCGCACTTACCTGTCCTCTGGGCTGCACCCGAGCGGCAAGGTCGGCAAGGCGCAACTCGCCGATCCACGCCGCTCGCTTGGGCATCTTTTTGGCAACGGCATCTGGCTAGGCCACCAGCCCGGTGAGCCCGTCCCGGTCATGGCCGCCGGCGAGGGCTTCGAGACGATGGCTTCGCTTAAGGTGGTGATGCCGGCGCTGCCGGCGGCGGCCGCCACCTCGGCCAATCACCTCGCCGGCCTGACGTTCCCGCCTGGCTGCCGTCGCCTCTACATCGCAGCCGATGCCGACGCCGCCGGCCGGCACGGCATCGAGCGTCTCAGCCAGCGCGCAGGCGACGCCGGGATCCTCGCCTTGGTGTTGCGGCCGCAGCTCGGCGACTTCAACGACGATCTGCGCCATCTCGGACCCGCCCATCTCGCGGCATGGCTCAGCGATCAGCTCGTCCCGGAGGATGCCCGTCTCTTTCTGCCGCCCGGATGAACGGCCCTGACCGGCAGGCGGGCAGGGGTGGCGTCACGGGGAGACTTGCAGGCATGGCGGCGGTCCGCCGGAGAGGCCGCGCCCGCGGCCTGCCCGAGAGGCGACCCCTGCCACGCCCCGGTCACGGCCGCAACGGCTGCGCCGTCCTCCGCTCGCGCTCCGGCCTTCGGTGCCGCCGCGCCCGGGGCGTAGCCGGGATGCGCTGTCAGGCCGCGAAGGGCGCGGCCACAACCGACGGAGACACGCCATGACCTACGAGCTTCCCCTCGACGACGCCTACGAACCCTACCACGCCTCCTCGCCGACCGATCGCGTCATCCTCGAACTGCAGATGTACGGCCATCGCCCGCATCAGGACGAACCTGATGCTCGGCCACTTCCCGACGACGAGGTGATCCGGGCCGGCCTCGCCGGTATCGTCGAGACCTTCGCCGGCATGCTTGGTGACACCAGGCTCGAACCCGATCTCGATGACCTGCTCTGGTCCTTCGCAAACGTCTTCCACCGTGCCGCCGAGCGCGTCGCCCGCAGTCTCGACCGCAACGAGGAGGCCCAGCGTTCAAGCCAGCAGGAACAGGACGGTTCCGAGGTGAAGTCGGTCGAGCTGGAGCGGCTCACTGCCGAGGGCATCACCTATATCGAGCGCCGCAACGTGCTCGAAATCATGCGCGATGAGGCCGCCGACCTCTACGAGGCACAAACCGGATCGGCATGGCGGCCGCGCACCGGCTCCAAGGTCAGCCACCAGGCGATGACCGCGTCGGTGATCGACAGCCGCGACTTCCTCGCCGCCCGCCGTCGCGCCGAAAACGAGGTGCTCGTTCCGGCCGGCACCAAGATTGCCTTCGCCGGCGGCCTCGACTGCAACGATCACGACCGGATCTGGGACGCGCTCGACAAGGCCCGCGAGAAGCATCCCGACATGGTCCTGATCCACGGTGGCAGCCCGCGCGGCGCCGAACGCATCGCCGCCTGCTGGGCCGAGAACCGGAAGGTCACCCAGATCGCCTTCAAGCCGGATTGGAACCGGCACGCCAAGGCGGCTCCGTTCCGCCGCAACGACCAGCTTCTCTCAGTGGTGCCCTACGGCCTGATCGTCTTTCCCGGCTCCGGCATCACCGAGAACCTTGCCGACAAGGCCCGTCGGCTCGGCATCCCCGTCTGGCGGTTCGCGGAGGACGGCGCGTGAAGCGCCGTCTTCCTTGCGTCCGCGCTCAGAACTCGCTTCCATCGCCATGTCGACGAACCCGACCGCTGGCGGTCGGATTCGTCGCGTGCACCTGTCCGAACCAGTCGCGCAACGCCGCTCGACGCGGCCAATGTCGGTCGGGGTCAGGGCAATCGATGCCGAGGCCGAGTGCTACTGGCAGAGTTGGGAGTTCATTGCTTCAAGCGACAATTCTTCCGTTCTCATGCGCTCGATTCAGGACGTGCGCCTCTGACTGGCAAACACCACCCCCTAGATCTTCGACAGGTCGTCTTTCGTTCCCATCCGATCCGGGCGCGCCGGCCTGCGGCCGGCCGGGCTCTAGTCGCGGCGTCCCGCCGCTTCCCGAGCCGGCTTCGCCGTCTCGGCCTTCGGGTGACGATCCCTCGCGCCGGGTCAGGGGGAGAGGGCGGCCGGAGCGGGGCGAGGGGCGCTGGACAGGAAGGGAAAGTCACCATGTCGATGGTATTCATAGGTGGATCGCGCGAGATATTCGAGCTGCCGGAACCTGCGATCGCTCGCATCGGCGCAATCGTCGCTGCCGAGCACGGCGTGCTGGTTGGCGACGCGTCGGGAGCCGATGCAGAGGCGCAGGGCCTGCTCGCGGGCTACAAGTACGAGCATGTCGGGGTCTTCCATGCCGGCAAGGAACCCCGGAACAATCTGGGCGACTGGGCCGCCTACCATGTTCCTTCTCCTGAGGGCGCCAGAGGATACTGGGTCCACGCCGCCAAGGACCGGGAGATGGCGCGGCGCGCCGACTTTGGCATGATGGTCTGGGACGGCGCATCACCCGGCACGGCCGTCAACGTGCTTCGGCTCGCCATGGCGAACAAGCCGTGCGTCATTTACGATCTGGCCAGAGGCAGCATGGCGACGACGTACAATGTGCAAGACTGGTGCGCCCTGCTCCGCCATGCCGGTCCGGACATTCGCCGCCAAGCCGAAGCGCGCATGACGGCGGACGAGCGTCTGGCGCTGCCAGGATGATGTACGCCCGGTCCCGCCGACAGCCCGGCCGGTCCGATCCGATATGCTTGATCCGACCCCGCGCTGCCTACTCACTTTTATGAACGGCCGGAGCCGGCCCCTTTCGAGACCGGCCCACGCGCAGAGCCGCAGGGCGTTGTGCAGGATGATCATCTTGACCCGTCTCGCTTCTGAAGCGGGTGCAAGCGTGCCGAACATCCGGGCTTGCGGTCATCCAACCTAGCTGCGAGGCATCGCCACCGTGGGGCGTGAAGTTCGCTGCCAGCCGGCTCCGATCTCGAAACCGCTGTGCCGCCATACCGAACGCGCAAGGCGGTTCACGCGCCATTGCTGCTGTTCGATGTGTTGGCGATGCCGACGACATGACCCGAGAGGCTGCAGCCTGTTCCTGCGATCCGGCAGCGTTGCGTCGGCCAAGCGATGGCGGCCTGAGTTCTTGTCCATCTGCCGCATCCGGGGCCATTCCCGTTTCATGTCGCCTTTGTAGACGACCGCCTGCTTTGTGCGGTCAACCCCCGTTGGGGGTACACTCGGCGAATATTCAGGAAAATTCGATTTCTGTGTTTTCTCTGCGGACAGGCGAAGGGCCTGCCCGCTGTTTTTCGGCAAATAGAATTTTCCAGAATTTTCGCCGAGATGACCGCAGCAGGACGGCCCTCTCCTTTGGCGCCATCGGGAATGGTCCCGATGCAACCGAAGGAGAACTACCATGGCCACCACGATCGCAAACCTCACCACCAAGGCCGACGGCTCGATGGAAGGCGTCTTTGCCACGCTCCGGGTCAACGCTCCGATCACCCTGATCCCGAACACCAACAAGTCGCGCGAGGACGCGCCCGACTACCGGATCGTCAACAAGCGCACGGGCTTCGAGATCGGAGCCGGCTGGCACCGCATCTCCCAGCGTTCGGGCGAGGAATACCTCTCGGTCAAGCTGGAAGCCCCCGAGATCGGCGTCATCTTCGGCAATCTCGCTCCCGCCCCGGGTGGCGAGGAAAACAAGAAGGTCATCCTCTGGAACAACCCCCAGTGAGGCATCGGTGGCCGGCCCCTCGAGGGGCCGGCTTCCCCACCGACAAAAGGAGGTTGCAATGAGCCGCTACACCATCACTGTCACGGGCACCGTCACCGGAAAAGTCCGCTCGGATCCAGACGCTGTCATCGGCTACGATCCACCGCTTCGGACCTACTTCCTGCAAGCGTTCCCGCACGAAGAAACCGACGAGCCCGCGCTCTGGCTTGGCACCGCCGATCGCGCGTTCGAAACGCTTGGATATCTTCGCCACGCCGCGACTGCGCACGGCTACGACTTCATGCCGCTGCCGCCCGAAATGGCTGCAAAGCTGGTCGAGGACAAAGCGGCAGCCGGCGATCGTTCGGAACGGGACGGAATCCTCGGTGAACTGCTGAAACACCTCAACCAACCCAACTAGGCAAACACGTCTCAGGGCCCGCGACGGAATGCTCCGTCGCGGGCCCTTTTTTTGCGCGTCGCCTAGAGCCAGGAACATCGCCCGTCACAGCATGCGACAGCGACTCCCGACCGCCGATTATTCCTTCGGCAGTTTGTGCTTATGAATGCGGATATAATCCTGCACGGCCTTTCGCAGCAGCTCGGTCATGCTGTGCCCGTTGCTGATCGCCAGCAACTTGAACTGGCGCTGCTCAACGGCCATCAGATAGTAGCCGCAGCGAACCATCTCCTCCTCGCGAATCTTCTTGCCGGCGATGGGATCCTTTTTCTGACCCTGCCGCAGCAGCTTGCGAAAATCGGGCCCGACTGGAGGGGACGGCTTTGTCGGTTCCTGCGTCTGTGGCGTAGCTTGCTCCTTGGTCCCTGACGTCTCGACCTTCGGTGTGATGAACATGCTCGGCAGCGCCGGCGGCTGCGTGGAGATCGCCTTCATCATGCGCGCTTTCTTGTCGTCACCGGGTTTCGGTGCGGTTTCTTCACTCATGCCGCATTCCTTGTGGCTTCGATGAAGGTTTGCAGAAGGTCGTCGAAGACCCCTTCGCTCTCGGCAACCGCCTTCGCATCGGGCACCGCGAAGCTGTAAAGGGTCTGTCCGGTCTGTAGATCGCGGTAGGCAACACGATTGTGCAGGACGTGTTCTGCAATCGGCGTGCCGTTGGCCTGGATGATGGCCCGCAGTTCGGTCAAGGCTCGGGCCCGACCATCGATGATGGTCTGCTTGGTCAGCACGAATATCGCAGGCAGCGGTCTACCCCGGCTCTCGACCGCCAGCGGAATGTAGTGGTCGGTGATCTGGATGGCGGCGGTCACGTCGTCGAGGGCAAAATAGACCGGCACGACGACAATATCGGCCGCGAAGAGCCCGGCCATGAGGTTGTCATTTGTAGTGCCTTCCGTATCGATCAAGACGACGGAGCGTTCACCGTTGTGAGTGGCTGCCGCGCGAAGGATTTCCTGCGGGGTCATCGCGCTCACCAGTTGCAGGCTGTCAGGACGATTGCCAGCGTCACCCAGCATCTGGAACCAGCGGTTCATGTTCTGCCGCCGATCGCCGTCTATAAGAGTGACTGAATAACCCCTATGCAGCGCGACGGATGCGAGGGTGCGCAGCATCGTCGATTTGCCAGTGCCGCCCTTTGGGATCGCAGCGGAGATGATCATGGGGGCCTCCTTCCGGCGTTGGCTCCTTGTTTCGATGTTAACATGGAGACAAGTCATCATGGACACATGGAAACAAGATCACGGTCGAAACATCATGACATAGTCGACGGGGAAGCCTGGTTTGGCAACCCAGGCGCTCACAGATAAGGGCTCGCTAAAGATGCAGTTTTTGCGCAGCTGCTTTCGTCAGAAAAGAAGGTCCGGTGGCCCATCGACTGCGCATTTCCGACTACGCTTTCCGGCTTCCCATCAGAAGGCCGATGGTTCCATGTTAACATGGAACCAAGTCGCCAACCCATCATAGACACATTGCATCAAATCACGATGTGAACATTTCGCCCGCGCTGCCGCCGCCGATAACTGGGCTGGTAAGAAGACGCGACCATATTTTCGTTCCTCCTCATTTGCTTCTTACTGGCAGGATAGCCTATTTTGTGATACACACAAAATAGGCGGCGCGGCCCTGGCGGGCCTTAGCGCCCGCAAGCGGGCTTGAGAGATGAATGCAGACGCCCAGAAAGCAGCGGTGAAGAGCGCGTCACGACGCTACGGCGAGGTGACGCACATCCGGTTTTCGGCTAACGAGTTGGCCAGCCTCAAAGCCATCGCGGAGCGGGACGGCGTCACCGTCAGTGAGGTCGTCCGGCGTCTGGTGCGGGCTGAGGCCGGGCATCTGCCTATCGCGTCAGAGGCGTTGCGGCCGGCGATCGTGGACATGACCGATCAGCTGCGGCGCGTCGGCGTCAATTTCAATCAGGCCGTGTGCGCCATGAACGACGGCCGGGTTGCCCAGGATGAGGATCTTGAGCAGGCGCTGATCGCCGTGGGCGACCTCGTGCGGCAGTTCCGCGAGGAACTGAAGGCGATGACTGGCGGGTCCCGCAAGGCGAGGGAGGCCAGGCCATGAGCGGTCGTCTTGCTGGCTATGCGGTCGAAATCGAACGCTATCTGCGGGGCGAGTCCGGCGTGAAGCGTGAGGAGTTGGACGATGACAAGTCTCTGACGGGCGCCCGACGCGAGGCCAGCGAATTCCAGGTGATGAAGAGTTATGAGCGGACCGGCGGCGGCGGGCACCTTAGGCCAGGACCAGCCGGCTCGACGCTGGGTGGCGGCAGGAACGCCCTTCGTTCGTCGCCGGGAGGGACAGGAGTTGTAGGAAGCTCCGTCTCCAGCGGTGCTCCGAAATCAGCGACGGCTGCTGCGAGCTCGCCCAAGGCCGCTAGCGCGCCGATCATGGTCTATGGCGCCACGCTCGCCGGTTTCCGGCCGGAAGAGGAGGAGGAAGACTGGAAGCGGCGCGGTGGTGGTGGCGGCCGTGGTGCGGGTCGCGCAAGCGGTCCAGGCCGAGCAGCGCGGGTCTCCTATCAGGCGCGGGCCGTCGCGGCACGGGCAGGCTATGCGGCGGGCGCTCAGCCTGCTGTGTTCAAGGTCATGCCCAATCCGCCATCAACCAAGGAAGCCGCCGCTCGGCTGCTCAATTACATCGGAAAGCGCGAGGATGAAAAAGGCGAGAAGCACGACATCGAGATTTTTGACGAGGATGGACAGGTCCTTGCGACAGGCGGCGCACGAAAGGCGTTCCTGGAAACGTTTTGCGAGACGTTCGAACCACCCCTGGAAAACACCAATTTTATCGAGGTTCGTTTCGAACTCGCCGGCGAAGTCACCGGTGCTGCCTTGAGCGAGGCGCTGAACAAGGCCTTCGGTGCAAAACCGTTCATCTATGCGCAGGATGGACAGGCGGTGGAGGTTTATGCACACACCGATGAGCGGGCAGGGCCGCTTGCGAGAGTCCTGGCCGGTGGTCGGGAGAATTCGCGCAGCAAGGCGCTCGACAAGATCGAGGCGCGTTTGTCTGAGGCTATGGGCGCGGCTGGCGTGGTAGCCAAGGCAGAGGTGATGGCGGCCGTCGGTCGTGAACCCAAAGCGAAATATTTCCTGCAGAAGTTCATCCGCACCCACAGCCAAGTCCGGTTCGCAAATGGCGAGCCGGTGCCCGGGGGAAGAATTCGACCAAGGCGGCGGCTTCGGTCTACGAACAATGGCGCCCGCAGTTTTCAGGGCGTGAACGCCGCAATGCCTATCACCTGCTTTTCTCGGCAAAGGCCGGCACCGATGCCAACGCCGTCATGGCCGCGGCGCGCGCCGTGCTCGAGGAGCGTGCGCCAGGATACAAGTTCGTCCTGGCGCATCACAAGGACACCAAGCACGTCCATGTCCATGCAATGGTGCAAGCACGGTCAGCCGACGGCGAACGCCTGAAATTCTACAAGCCAGATCTGGTCGCCTGGCGCGAGACCTTTGCGGAAAAAGCACGCGAGAACGGCATTGCGATGGTGGCGACGCGGCGGATGGATCATGCGATGACGCGGCCATTCACGAAGGAGCATGCCGGAGCCTACAGCCGCGCCCAGAGCGATCCGCGCTATCAGGTCAGCGCCAGGACGATCGAGCGAGTGGAGGCCAAGCGGCAACGCCGTTTGGATGGACAATCCCTTGTCGTGAACGGCGATGCAATCGCTGCCGCATGGCAAAAGACTGTGACGACGATGCGGACCGCCGGCGTGGTCGGTCAGGCTCTCACGGCAGCGGAGTCGATCGGCAACGATTTTCTGCGGTTCCGTCGCGATCGGGCAGGGGAGGGGCAACCAGGTCCTGCCGCGGGTCGCGGAGCTGATCAATCGGGGCAGAAGTCTTTCCTGTCCCATCCCGGTATGAGAGAATTGAATGCACTGATAGGAGATTTGAACATGGCGCAAACCCCCTTGGAAATGCGGCGTCAGATGGCCCGCGTCAATCAGGCTCTGGACAACATACGCGAGACGCTGCCGCCGACGCATCAAGGACAGTTTGAAGAGTATCGCGAAGAGGTCAACGACAAGATGCACGATCGTCTCGCGCGGTTGCAGTTCGAGCGGCAGCAGCACCGTCGTGGTGGTGGCGGTGAGGAACCGATCCCCGAGCGCGAGGCGCGAGGGCGAGACCTTCCAACCCGGGACGATCCTCGCCAGCCGGAGCAGCCGCGCACCGGCACCGAGCAGGAGAAGAGAGCCAAGCAAAAGGACGCCAAAAAGCACAAGACTCAACAGGCTGAAGAGCAGGACCGCAAGACCCATCGCTCGAATGGTAACGATTACGAGCGCTGAGCAGCATCGCTTGCCGGTCCTCTACGGCGCGGGAGTGCAGGGAAATGCCGCCGAGGCTCGTTCGTGCGTCGGAGGTTCAGGATCCAGAGCCACGCATCTCATGTCGAGCAGTCAGAGGCTGGTCCCGTTTCCAGCCAGCCGAAGCTTCGTCTCTCACGGTCACCCGTTGGGGAATCCAGCCCTTGTGCCAAACGGTGTCCTCCTGCCTGCGCTCGCGGCGGCCTTTCCAAGGATCGATAAGCGCGCTAATTTAGTTCTGATGGGAATGGAGTTCTCCCGAAACCGCCAGTAAGGCTGATGACTCCTACCGCGACAAATCGCGGTAGGAATCCGCCCAGATCCCCGCCGCACGGCGGGCTGTAGCTCGCCTCAACAAGAGGATCGAGCATGTCTTTTACGAATTGCCTTGTGGTCATGGCCGGGGGTGCGATCGGCACCTTGGCGCGCTATCTGGTGTCATTCCTGGCGCTGCCCATCAGCGGCCAGCTGCCTTGGGGCACCATCATCATCAACATCACCGGCTCGCTGCTGATCGGGTTTTTCGGCACGATTACCTTGGCCAACGGGCGGTTTCCGGTGTCCGAACCGCTGCGCCTGTTCGTGATGATAGGCGTCTGCGGCGGCTACACGACGTTTTCATCGTTCAGCCTGCAGACCCTCGACCTGATCCGCGCCGGCGGCGCGACTCGGGCGGCCTTAAACATCGGCCTGTCGGTGGCGTTGTGCATTGGCGCGGTGGCGATCGGCCACCTGATTGCATCCCGCCTCAATGGCGGCGCCATGCAGATTGCGCAAATCAACCTGGAAGAAGAAGCTTAAACTCGCCCGGCTGGCGGCAGCATTCGCTTTGCCTATATGATGCCGGGCGTGGCGGCGGGAGCGCGCGGAAGCCCTCCCTGCGCAACATCCCTAGGATGGCCCGCCGTCACGCCGGCCGAGACGTTAACGCTGTCTAGTCGGCTTTCGAAGATGGGGCTCCCGCGTTCTCTTCCTGGGAGCGTTGGTGCATGGATCTTTTGTCAACGGTTTGGCGATAGGCAGGCAGGATCGAAATCAGCTTGATTTGAGTGCCATGCCGTACAAACACAACGCAGATCGTCGTCATCACGTCGGAAAGATGAAATTCAGGGTGACGAATTGGCGTGACTACGAAGCAGGTCTGCGCCGGCGTGGTAGCCTGACCTTATGGGTAACGCCGGAGGCACTGGCGGGATGGCGCGCTCCGCGACGCAAGACCCGCGGCGGCCAAGCCCGGTATTCCGATCTCGCCATTGAGACAGCGCTGACGCTGGGTTGCGTCTTCGCAATGCGGCTGCGCCAGACCGAGGGATTGCTTCACTCGCTGCTGGATCTCATGGGGCTGAAAGTCCCAGTTCCAGATCATACGACGCTGAGCCGTCGGGCACAGAAGTGGGAGCCATCAGCCCGACGAAACCCGCCGCTGCCGGACGGCCCGCTGCATGTGCTTGTCGATAGCACGGGATTGAAAGTCTACGGCGCCGGGCAATGGCTGGAGCAGAAACATGGCGCCAGATCACGTCGCAACTGGCGCAAGCTGCATCTGGCAGTGGATGCCAAAAGTGGCGCGATCATTGCCCAAAGGCTGACAGATCAGGACACGGATGATCCTTCCCAGGTGGCACCGCTGCTCGATCAGATCGACGGCGAGATCGACCAGTTCACAGCCGACGGAGCCTATGACGGCAAGCCAACCTATCAGTCTATCCTGCAGCACAGCGCAACCGCGAACATCGTCATTCCACCGCGTTCCACGGCGGTGGAAAGCAGTGATGCCGGACCGCCTGGTCAAAGGGACAAGCACATTGCCGCAATCGCAAGCGACGGTCGGCTGAAATGGCAGGCAGCCACCGGCTACGGCAAGCGGGCGCTGAGCGAAACGGCCATCGGACGATACAAGGGGCTGATCGGACGGCGCCTGCGAGCACGCTCTCTTCCGGCTCAACAGACCGAGGTTGCCATCGGTTGCATCGTTCTCAACCGCATGCTGGCATGGGCACGCCCGGAGTCTATCCGGCGTCAAGTCACGCAGGCATAACCAACGAAAGCGCGAATTTCTCTGCACCTTTTTCCATTGAGCGTGTTTTGGCATGAAGTGTCCACTTTGGAGGTGGACACCACGTGATTGAGGACGATGAACAGAAACTGCTGGTGAGGCGAATTTTGCGTAACGGCCGCCGGCGGTACGACGCGGCGTCAAAAGAGCGGCTCGTTGCGGCCTGCCTTGAGCCTGGCGTGTCGGTATCGGGACTTGCGCTTGAACATGGGATCAATGCCAACCTTCTTAGGAAGTGGATAAAGACGACCAAAGACGCCGTTGCTTTGCCGCCACCTGCGCCGTCGGCGTTCATTCCAGTTCAAGTCAGCGCCGCGGAGTACAGCCTGCCTATGCAGGGCAATTCGGTAGAGAGGCCTGCCACGCGTGGTGAAGAGCGGCTGTCGAAGTCGTCGCCACTCCCAGCCAAGGTGAGCGCGTCTTTGCCGAACGGCGTGAAGTTGACGCTGGAATGCGGTGATGTGGATGCATTGACGGCGATCATCGGAGCACTGGGTCATGTTCAGACTGGGCGCTGACCTGACAGTCTACCTGCATCGCGAACCGATCGACTTCCGCGCCGGCATCAACAGCCTTGCGGTCCTGGTTCAGGAGGTGATGGAGCTCGACCCGTTTGCGCCTGCGGTCTTTGCCTTTTGCAATCGCCGTCGCGACCGGATGAAACTCTTGTTCTTTGACCGGTCCGGCTTCGTGCTGGTTCTAAAGCGGCTGACCGAGGACAAGTTCCGGTGGCCGCGCCGGGAGACGGCGGTGGTTACGCTGACGACCGAGCAGCTCCATTGGATTCTCGACGGCATCGACATCGACGCAATGGTGCGCCATCCGGTGCGGCAATATCAGGTTGCGGGCTGACGGCTCCCGAATTGTGCGGTTGACGCGTCGGTGCGGTTCAGATTCAAAACTACGATGAATCGACCTGGCGAACCGACTGTTGAGGAGTTGATGGCGCGCATTGCTGCGCTGCAGGCGCAGAACCGCCAGCTCGCAGAACGCGTGGCCAAGCTCGAGGAAGAGTTGGCGCTAGCGCGGCTGCATCGTTTTGCGCCGAAGAGCGAAAAGCACGTTGATCGCCTCTTCAATGAAGCCGAACAGATTGCCGATGAAGACGACGCCGGCAGCGAAGATGGCAATGTCGTCGACCTGCCGGACACCGGCTTTCCGTCCACCGAAAAGCCGGAGGGAAAGAAGCGTGGCCGCAAGCCTCTGCCGGAACACCTGCCGCGCGAGCGCGTCGAGTATGACCTTGCCGACGGTCAGAAGGCCTGTCCTTGCTGCCGCCACCAGATGCATCGCATGGGTGAGGCCGTCACCGAGCAGCTCCATATCGAGGTGAAGGCGAAGGTCCTGCAGAATGTGCGGTTCAAGTATGCATGCCGCCATTGCGACCGGACCGGCATCAATACGCCTGTTGTCATTGCCCCGATGCCCGCGCAGCCCTTGCCGGGCAGCATCGCCACGGCCTCGACGCTGGCCTTTGCGCTCGTCCACAAATATGTCGATGGCACGCCGCTCTACCGTCTGGCCCAGGCCTTCGAGCGTGCCGGCGTTCCCGTCAGCCGCGGCGCTCTGGGCCATTGGGTGATCGGATCGAGCGAGAGGCATCTCTCCCGCATCTATGATGCCCTGAAGCTACGGCTTCGGTCACAACCGCTCATCCATGGTGACGAGACGACGGTCCAGGTCCTGAAGGAAAAGGACAGGGAAGCCACCAGCACATCCTTCATGTGGGCGTATCGGAGTGGAGAGGACAGCGACGAACCGATCGTGCTGCTCGACTATCAGCCCGGCCGCGGCCAGATCTATCCGCAGGCCTTCCTCGGTGATTACCGCGGCATCCTGATGAGCGATGGCTATACCGCCTGGCGCACGCTGGCAGGAGCGACCCATCTGGGGTGCATGGCCCATTCCAGACGTCGCTTCGTCGATGCACTGAAGACCAGAAAGAAAGGCGGCGGCCCGCCGGAGCAGGCGCTGAAGTTCTTCGAAAAGCTCTACCGGATTGAAAGCCAGACGCGCAACGAAAAGCCGGACAAGGGCGAAACGCGACATCAATGCATCCGCCGTTTCCGCCAGCAACACAGCGTCCCCATCATGAACGCTCTCAAGGCATGGCTCGACGACATAGCCCCGAAGGTCCTGCCCGACAGCAAGATCGGCGACGCCGTGTCCTACACCCTGAACCAGTGGGAGTACCTGACGCGCTACACCGAAGACGGCAGGATGCCGATCGACAACAACCTGCTTGAGCGCGACATCAGGATTTTTGCCACTGGAAGAAAGAGTTGGCTGTTCAGCGACACTGTGGACGGAGCCAGGGCCAGTGCCGTCGTCTACAGCCTCATGCTGACATGCCGAGCATGCGGCATCGAGCCCTTGGCCTATTTGCGCCACGTCCTCACGGAATTGCCGCAGCGCGCGGACAATGCCGACATCACCGATCTCTTGCCATTCAACTTCGCCAAAACCGCCGCTACTTGATCCGATGCAACTGGCCGACAACGACCCCGGTCAAACGGGCCGCGTCAACGCGCATGGAAATGAGCGCTTACTAACCAACTACATTAATGATCGAAATGCGTTCGATTTCATATCCGCGCACCAACGCCCATCCGTGCCGATCTTTTCCGGTGCGAGCAAAGGCTCATCCTTCAACATCTTGCGGAAGAAGCGCTTGGCGGCGTCGAGGTCGCGCCTCGCGGTGAGCAGGAAGTCCACCGGATTGCCGTGCTTGTCGATGGCGCGGTACAGATAGCGCCACTTGCCGCGAATTTTCACGTAAGTCTCGTCGATCCGGACCGATCCGCAATGAGGTCGGCGGAACTGGCGCAGCCGCTTCTCGATCATCGGCGCATAGGTCAAGACCCAGCGATTGATTGTGCTGTGATCGACCTCGAACCCGCGCTCTCGGAACATTTCCTCAAGGTCTCGGTAGCTGAGAGGATAGCGCAGATACCAGGACACCGCCTGCACAATCAGCCATGCCTCGAAATGCCGCCCCTTGAAATCATCCTTCGACTGGCTTCAGCTTCTCGGCAACAGCATTCAGAATCATCGGTACGCTCCACAACATTGGGAGCGCGATTCGCTCGTCATATCGTCAATACACAGTTAAGGGTCCGAATTTGCGACAAGCCCGTTCGAGTTCATATCCGCGCACCAACGCCCATCCGAGATGCCTCCTGCATCATGATCTCCCGCATCCAGATGCTTGCCGGATCGCTGTTGTGGAGTGACGGCCATTGGAGGGTCTCGATGAATGCGGGAAGCGGCAGCGGAAGTTCGACGATCTGCAGGGGGAACGTTTTTTCGCAATGCCTGACCAGCCGGGAGGGCATGGTCGCGATACGGGCCGTGCCGGACACCATCGGCGGGATCATGCTGAAGCCCTGCACGGCGACCTCGACACGTCTCTTGAGGCCATGTTCAAGCAAGAACCATTCCTCGATGGAGGGCTTCATCGTACGCCCGAACCTGACCGAGACGTGCCTCATCGACATGTATCTCTCGAACGTAATCTGCCGTGGCAGCTGCTTGTTGGTGGGACAGCCTACGCACACGAGTCGCTCCTCAAACAGTGCCACGCTTGAGTGCGCGCTCGACGTGAACAAATCCGGAAGAATTAGAAAATCGATGTCACCGCGCTGGAGAAGCTCATCGGGGCCGTCGTCGATAGGCAGCAATTCGAAGCTGACGGCGGGGGCTTCGCGTGCAACACGCTCAACGACTTTCTCAAAAAACACGAGCGTGGCGAAATCGGAAATAATGATCCTGAAGCGGCGATCGGATTGAGCTGGGTTAAACGGATCCGAGGAAATAATCGAGCACTGGATGTGCAGGAGAGCGTCGCGGACGGCGGGGGCAAGTGCTGCCGCACGCGGGGTCAGAAAACGTTCGCGGCCGCTTGTCGTAAACAGTTCATCGCCGAAATAATCGCGCAGCCGGGCGACGGCCGCACTCATGGCCGGCTGGCTGAGGTTGATGCGGCGGGCCGCCGCCGAGAGATTGCGCTCCACCAGCAGCGCGTCGAGCACAACGAGGAGATTTAGGTCAAGCCCTTTGAAACGCATGTCTTTAGCTATCCATAGCCGGCTGGCTCAAGCGCACCTACCCAGGGGAGCCGCATAATCAGGTGTCGCACGAAACGATCTATCGCAGCCTGTTCATCCAGGCACGTGGAGTGCTGGAAGGCCGAACAGGTGGCCGCTGCGACTCGGCATGCAAAAAGCAACTAACGATGGGGGCAGCAATCGGATAGTTCGCAGTTACCTCCCGACGCTGATGCGCGCGACGGGATTGGGTCCTTCTTAGCGCGGCCCCACAGAATGAACGCCGAAAGGGCGAGCAGGATGATGTTGAGTGGTAAGGCCGAGGCTTCACCCCGCGACAAGTGGAAGATTGTCGCTGCAATTTGCAGCAGCACACAACCAAGTGCAGCCAGGACGGTGAGGCGTGGCTGAATCCGAATCAATGCGGGCAAAAGCACTCCAGATCCGCCTGCAATGTCGGATCAGACCCATAAGGTGCAGAAACCAAGGCGGTACAGCGCCGGGCCAAACCCACATTGCCGCCAATTGATCGACCGGCATAAACAGCTTCATGCTGCCAAACAGCGTAAAGGACGTGAAAACAAGAAGTTGGGCGATCCAGAGCCCGGCTCGCAGCGGCTTGCCTGTTGGCTTTGTGGGCGCAAAGCTAAAGGTATTTGACATCTGAACAACTCCATAAATCAAAAAAATCACCACCTCTTGTGGCGCAGGCAGGTTGCAAGCACGGACGCCGGCTGAGCGCGTTCCTTCCTGCCTTTCCGAGCGGTTTTAGATCGCAGAGCCACCAAAGAAAGGGATGAAATTTCGGCATAATCGTTCAAATAAACTGATATAGTCACTTGACGTTTCTTTAAGTCGACGATCTGGGACCCCGGTCTGTTAAGACCCAACAATCGAGGGAGGGAAGGCATGAGCATGACTATGGACGCGCTCACCCTCGATCAATTCCTGGTATTCGTAACGATTGTCGCCGAAGGCAGTTTTGCCGCAGCCGCTCGCCGGATGAATCGGGCGCAATCGGCGATCACCTATAGCATTCAGAGATTGGAGGAACAGAGCGGGTTTCCTCTTTTCGATCGCTCGCCCTACCGCCCGGTTCTCACGGAAGCGGGCAAAGCCTTGTTACCGCGCGCGCGGCGGATTCTTGACGACGTCGCAGACTGGCGGCACCAAGCGCAGGGAATTTCAAAGGGACTCGAGGCAGAACTCACTCTGGCGGTTGTCTCCTACGCGCCAGCGATCCTGCTGAGCAGCGTGCTTGGGGAATTCACCCAGGCCTTCCCTTTCGTCGAAATTCGCATCTTGACTGAAACTTTCGATGCAGCGGCGAAAACCTTGCGAGACGGAATTGCTGACCTGGGTTTGCTTGCCGAGCGCCACCCAGATGAATTCGAACGCCGGGTGTGCGGTCGAATCGATCTGGTGCCGGTCGCGGCACCAACTCATCCGCTTGGCAAAATCAACGGGACGTTCAGCGCAACGATACTGCGTGACTACACCCAACTGGTTATCAGCCCGGCTGCCGAAGTTGATAGTGGGCGAGACTATGGGGTGCATGCAGCCAACCGGTGGCGCGTCAACGACCTTCAGACGAAATACGACCTCATCCTCGCCAGCGTCGGCTGGGGTTCAATGCCAAGGTCAAGGGTTGAGGGGGATATTGCCGCCGGACGATTGATCGAGCTGAGGCCAGAAAGCTGGGAGGGCTCTGATTTGATGCCAAGCTTTCCATTGGTTATCGCCTGCAGGAAGGAAAAGGCACTGGGTCCTGCTGGAATGTGGCTGATCGAAAAATTCGTTTCCAATAAAGAACAGGCGATTTGAGGGCAGTTCGCGAAACCAGAATATGCCGCCGAGTGGCGTTGGTGCGCGGATATGAACTCGAATGCGGCGCGGCAATCAATGTGAGAGCGCAGCGTCAATCAGGATGAGAATG
Source organism: Mesorhizobium loti (assembly GCA_014189435.1). NCBI lineage: Bacteria > Pseudomonadati > Pseudomonadota > Alphaproteobacteria > Hyphomicrobiales > Phyllobacteriaceae > Mesorhizobium > Mesorhizobium loti. The sequence continues at coordinate 87,113 of CP050294.1, read as the reverse complement.
CCGGCGGATTGGAACGCAGGGAGGGCGTAGCCCGACTGGAGTTTCAATCCGCCGGCGGCGCGTTCCTTTTTCGGGGGCGTTCGTCTGGTGATCACGGTCGGCCGGGTATGCCGGTGGTTTTTCCTGTTGGGGAGGAATCACTTTGTGCCCGGCCGCCACGTAACCGATCACCAGATGAGGCTTTTCATGAAGTTCCGGCAGACCAATACGACGGCCGTCGCGGCGGCGAAGGCGTCGATCAGTATCGCCACGGCCTATCGCATCGAGAAGGATTCAAGACTGCCGTCACAAAAGAAGGCGCCGCGGCAACGGCGCCGTGCCGACCCTCTCGCCGATATTTTCGAAGCCGAGGTCGTGCCCATGCTGAGGGCAGCTCCGGGTATTCGGGCGATCGCCATCTTCGACGAGATGATCCGGCGTCATCCCGAGCTTGGAGCCGGCATTCGCCGCACGATCGAGCGCCGGGTCCGAGCCTGGCGCGCCGTCCATGGCGAGGAACAGGAGGTCATCTTCCGGCAGCTTCACGTACCCGGGCGCATGGGATTGTCGGATTTCACTGACATGGCCGCCGCCGGCGTCACGATCGCCGGCCAGCCACTCGATCACCGGCTCTATCATTTCCGGCTCGCCTATTCCGGCTTCGAGCATGCGCATGTCGTGCTCGGTGGCGAGAGTTTCGTCGCTCTGGCGGAAGGCCTGCAGAACGCGCTGTGGTCGCTCGGCGGGGCTCCCCGCGAGCATCGCAGCGACAGCCTCTCGGCGGCATTCCGCAACCTGGACAAGGACGCCCGGGAGGACCTGACGCGCCGCTACGACGAACTGTGCGGCCACTACGGCATGATCCCTTCCCGCAACAATCGCGGCATTGCGCATGAGAACGGCTCCGTCGAAGGCCCGCACGGCCATCTCAAGCGGGCGATCAATGACGCGCTGCTGATGCGGGGATCGAGCGATTTCGACGACCTGGCAGCCTACCGTCGCTTTGTCGACGAGATCGTCAGCCGCGTGAATGCTCGCAACTCCAAGCGCATCGACATCGAGCGGGCCGAACTCCAGGAACTGCCCGCCCGGCGCACTTCCGACTACGAGGAGGTCACCGTGCGCATCACGTCATCGGGCGGGTTCACGCTGCGTAAGGTGTTCTACACCGTGCCCTCACGCCTGATCGGCCACCGCCTCAGAGTGCGGCTCTTCGATGATCGGCTGGATATCTTCATCGGCGGCACGCATCTCATGACGCTGCCGCGCGGGCGCGCCTCTTCAACCGGCAAGCACGACCAGGTCGTCAATTATCGGCATGTCATCCATTCGCTGCGCCGCAAGCCGATGGCGCTGCTCAACCTCGTCTATCGTGACCAGCTCTTCCCCCGCGAGGCCTACCGGCGAACCTTCGACGTGCTCATAAAGCGACTGCCTGAGCGGCAGGCCTGCCGCACCATGGTCGAGCTTCTGGCCATGGCGCACGAGCGCGGCTGCGAGAGCGAACTGGCTGATCTACTGACCGCCTCGCTAGAGGCACGGCGATTGCCCGACATGGCTGCTTTGCGCGAACGGTTCGCGCCGGATCCCGCCCGGCTGCCGAGTGTCGTCGTGCGTCTTGCTCCGCTCAACGCCTATGAAGCCCTGCTTGGCGCCAACCTGACAGGAGATGCGGCATGAAGACGAACCCCGCTGTCGATTCCGCCAGGGTGAGCTTGCTCCTCAACGAACTGCGCCTGCCGGCCATCAAGGTTATGTGGCCGCAGTTTGCCGAACAGGCCGACAAGGAAGGCTGGCCGGCCGCTCGCTTCCTGGCTGCGATCATTGAACATGAACTGGCTGAGCGCGACCGGCGACGTATCGAACGCCATCTCGCCGAGGCGCGCCTCCTGCCGGGCAAGACCCTCGACACATTCGAGTTCGAAGCCGTGCCGATGATCTCCAAGGCTCAGGTGATGGCCATTACCGCCGGCGACAGCTGGCTCGAGAAGGGAGCTAACCTGCTTCTGTTTGGCCCTCCAGGCGGCGGAAAGAGCCATCTCGCCTCGGCCATCGGACTTGCCCTTATCGAGACCGGATGGCGGGTCATGTTCACCCGCACCACTGATCTCGTCCAGAAGCTTCAGGTCGCGCGCCGCGAACTCGGCCTCGAGGCCGCCATAAATCGCCTCGATCGCTTCCACCTGATCATCCTCGACGACCTCGCATATGTCACCAAGGACCAGGCCGAAACGAGCGTGCTGTTCGAGCTCATCAGCGCCCGCTACGAGCGGCGCTCCATGCTCATCACCGCCAACCAGCCCTTCGGCGAATGGGGGAAGGTCTTCCCAGATCCCGCTATGACGCTCGCCGCGGTCGACCGCCTTGTCCACCACGCGACAATCTTCGAGCTGAATGTCGAGAGCTATCGGCGGCGCGAGGCCATCGAGCGAAAGCGAGGGCCAGGCCGGCCGGCCTCATATGCGACGCCCGCAAACGTCAATCCTGATTGACGCGCCGCGACAATCAAACCGATAAAACCTCTTGCGCGCGACAATCAATGCCGCGATCATCAGCATCACCGCGACACCAGATTCTCATCCAGATTGATGAGGTGGAACGGCCCGCTCCGACAGCATCAAGTGCTAACGTGGCCGTTGTTTCAACGCCACCAAGGAGGGACCGTTCCGTGACGCAGATTAACACCATCGGGCTAGATTTGGCCAAGCAGGTTTTCCAAGTTCACGGCGCAGACGCCGAAGGCGCGCCGCTGTTCAACAGGCGGTTGCGCCGGGCCGAAGTGCTGCGCTTCTTCGAGAAGCAGCCAACCTGTCTCGTCGGCCTCGAGGCCTGCGGCGGGGCACATTACTGGGCGCGTGAGATCGCAGCACTCGGCCATGACGTCCGGTTGATCCCGCCGGCCTACGTCAAGCCCTTTGTCAAGCGCGGCAAGACCGATGCTGCCGACGCCGAGGCGATCAGCGAGGCGGTAACCCGCAAGACCATGCGCTTTGTGCCGATCAAGTCGGCCGAGCAACAGGCGGCGGCGATGGTGCTGAGGACGCGAGCTCTGCTGCTGCGCCAAAGAACACAAGTGATCAACGCCTTGCGCGCTCATATGTCCGAATTGGGCATCATTGCGGCTGCCGGCCCGGCGAAGGTGGCGGCATTAGCCGCGATCGTGCGTGACCCGACAGATGCTCGCCTGCCTGCGGCGGCGCGCTTCGCCCTGACGGCCCTTGTCGACCAATTAGACACTCTGAGCGAACAGGTCGAACGACTTGAGCGCGAGATCGTCACCGAGGCAAAGCATGACGAAGACATGCGCCGTCTGACCACGATCCCGGGCGTCGGCGCGATCACAGCGGCGACCGTCAAGGCGCTGGTTCCCGATCCGGACGGGTTCAGGTCGGGCCGTCACCTTGCCGCTTGGCTTGGGCTCACGCCGAGGTCGCATTCGAGCGGCGGCAAGGAGCTGTTGGGCGGCATCTCGAAGATGGGCAACACGGAGCTTCGATCTCTCCTTGTAAATGGCGCTACCTCTGTCCTGCGCCATGCCAGAAACAACGACAGGGCACTGCCCTGGTTGACCGCGTTGCTAGCGCGTCGGCCCTTCAAGGTCGTCGCCATCGCGCTTGCCAACAAGATCGCGAGGATCATCTGGGCCCTGCTAACGAAGGGCGGGACCTATCGGAAACCTGGTGGGATGGCGGTTCGTGCGGCAAACGCCTGAGGGCAGAGTACCGACACGAGCTACCGGAGAAGAGCCAGGAAGAGGCGAGGTGCATTGAGCAGACGATGATTCCACGGGACGAAATCCCGACGCGGGAGAGGCTTGCGCGACAATGTGCTTCGAGCACGTCAGATTGATCAGCCACCCGCTTCGCGGACTTCATCGAGGCCAGCGGTCATGGGCCGCGCTGAAAGGCCGGACATATGACTGCACCGTTCCCGCGTGATGAAATCGACTAAAAAAGCCCTTGCAACGCGGGCCGTTCCACATATGTCGCGCTATACTCGAACGCATTTCGATCTTTAATGTAGTTGGTTATGCCTGCGTGACTTGACGCCGGATAGACTCCGGGGGTGCCCATGCCAGCATGCGGTTGAGAACGATGCAACCGATGGCAACCTCGGTCTGTTGAGCCGGAAGAGAGCGTGCTCGCAGGCGCCGTCCGATCAGCCCCTTGTATCGTCCGATGGCTGTTTCGCTCAGCGCCCGCTTGCCGTAGCCGGTGGCTGCCTGCCATTTCAGCGGGCTTGTCGCAAAGATTGGTTTGGGCCGCAATTCCCTTTCGAACAGGGTGTTTTTCACGCTTTATTAACCTTTTGAAGTCCGAAGAGGCGCGCGAGCAGATCGTTTGTAAGCGCTCATTTCCATGCGCGTTGACGCGGCCCGTTTGACCGGGGTCGTTGTCGGCCAGTTGCATCGGATCAAGTAGCGGCGGTTTTGGCGAAGTTGAATGGCAAGAGATCGGTGATGTCGGCATTGTCCGCGCGCTGCGGCAATTCCGTGAGGACGTGGCGCAAATAGGCCAAGGGCTCGATGCCGCATGCTCGGCATGTCAGCATGAGGCTGTAGACGACGGCACTGGCCCTGGCTCCGTCCACAGTGTCGCTGAACAGCCAACTCTTTCTTCCAGTGGCAAAAATCCTGATGTCGCGCTCAAGCAGGTTGTTGTCGATCGGCATCCTGCCGTCTTCGGTGTAGCGCGTCAGGTACTCCCACTGGTTCAGGGTGTAGGACACGGCGTCGCCGATCTTGCTGTCGGGCAGGACCTTCGGGGCTATGTCGTCGAGCCATGCCTTGAGAGCGTTCATGATGGGGACGCTGTGTTGCTGGCGGAAACGGCGGATGCATTGATGTCGCGTTTCGCCCTTGTCCGGCTTTTCGTTGCGCGTCTGGCTTTCAATCCGGTAGAGCTTTTCGAAGAACTTCAGCGCCTGCTCCGGCGGGCCGCCGCCTTTCTTTCTGGTCTTCAGTGCATCGACGAAGCGACGTCTGGAATGGGCCATGCACCCCAGATGGGTCGCTCCTGCCAGCGTGCGCCAGGCGGTATAGCCATCGCTCATCAGGATGCCGCGGTAATCACCGAGGAAGGCCTGCGGATAGATCTGGCCGCGGCCGGGCTGATAGTCGAGCAGCACGATCGGTTCGTCGCTGTCCTCTCCACTCCGATACGCCCACATGAAGGATGTGCTGGTGGCTTCCCTGTCCTTTTCCTTCAGGACCTGGACCGTCGTCTCGTCACCATGGATGAGCGGTTGTGACCGAAGCCGTAGCTTCAGGGCATCATAGATGCGGGAGAGATGCCTCTCGCTCGATCCGATCACCCAATGGCCCAGAGCGCCGCGGCTGACGGGAACGCCGGCACGCTCGAAGGCCTGGGCCAGACGGTAGAGCGGCGTGCCATCGACATATTTGTGGACGAGCGCAAAGGCCAGCGTCGAGGCCGTGGCGATGCTGCCCGGCAAGGGCTGCGCGGGCATCGGGGCAATGACAACAGGCGTATTGATGCCGGTCCGGTCGCAATGGCGGCATGCATACTTGAACCGCACATTCTGCAGGACCTTCGCCTTCACCTCGATATGGAGCTGCTCGGTGACGGCCTCACCCATGCGATGCATCTGGTGGCGGCAGCAAGGACAGGCCTTCTGACCGTCGGCAAGGTCATACTCGACGCGCTCGCGCGGCAGGTGTTCCGGCAGAGGCTTGCGGCCACGCTTCTTTCCCTCCGGCTTTTCGGTGGACGGAAAGCCGGTGTCCGGCAGGTCGACGACATTGCCATCTTCGCTGCCGGCGTCGTCTTCATCGGCAATCTGTTCGGCTTCATTGAAGAGGCGATCAACGTGCTTTTCGCTCTTCGGCGCAAAACGATGCAGCCGCGCTAGCGCCAACTCTTCCTCGAGCTTGGCCACGCGTTCTGCGAGCTGGCGGTTCTGCGCCTGCAGCGCAGCAATGCGCGCCATCAACTCCTCAACAGTCGGTTCGCCAGGTCGATTCATCGTAGTTTTGAATCTGAACCGCACCGACGCGTCAACCGCACAATTCGGGAGCCGTCAGCCCGCAACCTGATATTGCCGCACCGGATGGCGCACCATTGCGTCGATGTCGATGCCGTCGAGAATCCAATGGAGCTGCTCGGTCGTCAGCGTAACCACCGCCGTCTCCCGGCGCGGCCACCGGAACTTGTCCTCGGTCAGCCGCTTTAGAACCAGCACGAAGCCGGACCGGTCAAAGAACAAGAGTTTCATCCGGTCGCGACGGCGATTGCAAAAGGCAAAGACCGCAGGCGCAAACGGGTCGAGCTCCATCACCTCCTGAACCAGGACCGCAAGGCTGTTGATGCCGGCGCGGAAGTCGATCGGTTCGCGATGCAGGTAGACTGTCAGGTCAGCGCCCAGTCTGAACATGACCCAGTGCTCCGATGATCGCCGTCAATGCATCCACATCACCGCATTCCAGCGTCAACTTCACGCCGTTCGGCAAAGACGCGCTCACCTTGGCTGGGAGTGGCGACGACTTCGACAGCCGCTCTTCACCACGCGTGGCAGGCCTCTCTACCGAATTGCCCTGCATAGGCAGGCTGTACTCCGCGGCGCTGACTTGAACTGGAATGAACGCCGACGGCGCAGGTGGCGGCAAAGCAACGGCGTCTTTGGTCGTCTTTATCCACTTCCTAAGAAGGTTGGCATTGATCCCATGTTCAAGCGCAAGTCCCGATACCGACACGCCAGGCTCAAGGCAGGCCGCAACGAGCCGCTCTTTTGACGCCGCGTCGTACCGCCGGCGGCCGTTACGCAAAATTCGCCTCACCAGCAGTTTCTGTTCATCGTCCTCAATCACGTGGTGTCCACCTCCAAAGTGGACACTTCATGCCAAAACACGCTCAATGGAAAAAGGTGCAGAGAAATTCGCGCTTTCGCTCATCCTTCAACATCTTGCGGAAGAAGCGCTTGGCGGCGTCGAGGTCGCGCCTCGCGGTGAGCAGGAAGTCCACCGGATTGCCGTGCTTGTCGATGGCGCGGTACAGATAGCGCCACTTGCCGCGAATTTTCACGTAAGTCTCGTCGATCCGGACCGATCCGCAATGAGGTCGGCGGAACTGGCGCAGCCGCTTCTCGATCATCGGCGCATAGGTCAAGACCCAGCGATTGATTGTGCTGTGATCGACCTCGAACCCGCGCTCTCGGAACATTTCCTCAAGGTCTCGGTAGCTGAGAGGATAGCGCAGATACCAGGACACCGCCTGCACAATCAGCCATGCCTCGAAATGCCGCCCCTTGAAATCATCCTTCGACTGGCTTCAGCTTCTCGGCAACAGCATTCAGAATCATCGGTACGCTCCACAACATTGGGAGCGCGATTCGCTCGTCATATCGTCAATACAGTAACCGGGGCAGATTACCGGGCAGTCAGGCTTGAGCGGCTTGCCTAACGAGATCCGGGAGCGGCGGAATCGACTCTTGTGTTGGTATGCCGAGGCGGTCGCCGAGATAGCGGAAGAATGAGACGTCGAGCTTGATGCAGGTCTTCATCAGGCCGAGCAGGACGTCGCGGGCGTTCTTGCCTGCCTCGCTGACGGTTCCGCCGGAGATCTTGCGCTTGGTGACGAAGGTGCGGATGTCGTTTTCCGAACCATTGGTGTGGAGCGGGATCTCGGGACGATCGAGAACGCGCAGGAGTTCATGCTTGCGGCGATGCAGCCTGGCAAGAAGCCGGTCGAGCATGACGTAGCCGGTTCGTCGTTTGAACAGGCGCTCGAAGCGGGCGCGCAGGGCCGCCGCGTGGCGCGGACAAGGAGCACGCTGGTAGCTCTTGAGGTCGCGATAGAACCACCAGATCAACTGGCGCATGATGTCGACGGCCTGACGTTGATCCGGGGTCACGGGTATCAATTTGTGGACGAGCCGCTCGGCGTGGACCCAGCACAGAGCATGGTCGCCGATGCGGAACTGGCCGGCATCATCGGACACGACCACGGTATCGCCAAGAAAGCCGTGGTGGCGGATCGCTCCCCACATCGCCCCTTCGGTGGCGATCCTGACTGGGTTGGGCTCAACCGCGAGCTGGTCGAGGCCGAGTGCGGCCAGATGCGCCTGCCATGCGGCGCTGTCGGCAAATGCCTTGTGCGGCGCAGCCGCTAGCCGCGCGATCACCGGACCGGCGAGGTTGCGGCCGCGCATATAGGCCAGGGCCTCTTCATTGATGAAGTAATCGCTGTGCCCGGCACGCAGCGTCGCCAGGAACGCCTCCCGTGACTTCGATCGCCCGGTGCGGAACGCGGTGAAGCGGCGATCGCCGATCTGGGTGGTGTAGCCGTCCTGGTGGGCGTGGCGCGCCGACGTATCATCGACGGTGATCCAGGGCGCCGTAGCCAGCCCGGCGCGCAGCACGTCACGGTCCTCCGCCGCGAAGGCCTCCAGGCCCTCCGAAATCAGCCGCACCACCTGGCGCTTCGAAATGTCGACCCCGATCCCGGTCAACAACGCCGTCAACCGCTCCGTCGTCACCTGGCCTTGAATGTGACAGGCCAGAATGAAGCGGCGCAGGTTCGCGCCCCAGCCGCCGATGATCCCCGCCGGCAAGGGCGCCACCATCGTTTCGCCGGTCGGTGTCACCCAGCGCTCGCGGCGATAGCGCACCACCTCGGCCGACAACGCCAGATCGCGCACCAGGATCGTCTCATACCCCTTGAAGCGAGAGCCCGCAGGAGCGCTCACCGCAACCGTCACCTCGCGGCTCACGCGACCGCCGTCGCGCTTGGCGCCGCGCCGGCGGCGCTTGCCCTTGCCAGATGTCGGCTGCGTCGCCTTCTCCATGCCCGATGGCTTGGTCGGCTTGACCGGGGGACGCGGCGGCAGGTCCTTCAGCCGGGCGATCTCATCCTTCAGGGTCTGGTTCTCGGCGCGTAGCGCCTGGTTCTCGATCTCAAGGCTCTCGACCCGGCCTTGAAGACCGCGCACTTCGCCGATCAGCGCAGAAACCAGCCCGCGGAGTTCCGCGAGCGACAGGCCTTCAAGCGAATCAGTCGGTGGTAGCGTCACGCAAAGGGTGAATCACGAAAGCACGCGCCTGCAAACCCCCACCGCCCGGTAATCTGCCCCGGTTACGTCAATACACAGTTAAGGGTCCGAATTTGCGACAAGCCCCAAAAACGGTCGGTGCCGAACTGTCGCTGAAGACGATCGCTGCATTGCGGGCCAATGCCGAGGCAGACCTCTCGCATCTACAGGCGTTGGTTGGCGCCAAGTTGCCGTCCCAAGTTATCGCGCTGCAGTCGAGCTTCTGGCGCAAGCGGGTCGAAATGTATGTGGAGCAGGCCAAGGAATTCCAGGCCCTCAGTGTACCAAGGGAGTGGCCGCCGTCACCAAGCCGATCAAGGACGCCTTGGACAGGGCGCTGACCGACGCCAAGGCGGCATGATCGTCCCGGAAACCAGATGGGTGGTCCCCTTGGGCGTTGGTGCGCGGATATGAAATCGAACGCATTTCGATCATTAATGTAGTTGGTTATGCCTGCGTGACTTGACGCCGGATAGACTCCGGGCGTGCCCATGCCAGCATGCGGTTGAGAACGATGCAACCGATGGCAACCTCGGTCTGTTGAGCCGTAAGAGAGCGTGCTCGCAGGCGCCGTCCGATCAGCCCCTTGTATCGTCCGATGGCCGTTTCGCTCAGCGCCCGCTTGCCGTAGCCGGTGGCTGCCTGCCATTTCAGCCGACCGTCGCTTGCGATTGCGGCAATGTGCTTGTCCCTTTGACCAGGCGGTCCGGCATCACCGCTTTCCACCGCCGTGGAACGCGGTGGAATGACGATGTTCGCGGTTGCGCTGTGCTGCAGGATAGACCGATAGGTTGGCTTGCCGTCATAGGCTCCGTCGGCTGTGAACTGGTCGATCTCGCCGTCGATCTGATCGAGCAGCGGTGCCACCTGGGAAGGATCATCCGTGTCCTGATCTGTCAGCCTTTGGGCAATGATCGCGCCACTTTTGGCATCCACTGCCAGATGCAGCTTGCGCCAGTTGCGACGTGATCTGGCGCCATGTTTCTGCTCCAGCCATTGCCCGGCGCCGTAGACTTTCAATCCCGTGCTATCGACAAGCACATGCAGCGGGCCGTCCGGCTGCGGCGGGTTTCGTCGGGCTGATGGCTCCCACTTCTGTGCCCGACGGCTCAGCGTCGTATGATCTGGAACTGGGACTTTCAGCCCCATGAGATCCAGCAGCGAGTGAAGCAATCCCTCGGTCTGGCGCAGCCGCATTGCGAAGACGCAACCCAGCGTCAGCGCTGTCTCAATGGCGAGATCGGAATACCGGGCTTGGCCGCCGCGGGTCTTGCGTCGCGGAGCGCGCCATCCCGCCAGTGCCTCCGGCGTTACCCATAAGGTCAGGCTACCACGCCGGCGCAGACCTGCTTCGTAGTCACGCCAATTCGTCACCCTGAATGTCATCTTTCCGACGTGATGACGACGATCTGCGTTGTGTTTGTACGGCATGGCACTCAAATCAAGCTGATTTCGATCCTGCCTGCCTATCGCCAAACCGTTGACAAAGGATCCATGCACCAACGCTGGTCGCGATGGTACGGGCTATCTCGACAATGCGCTAAACACGACGCTTTACTTCCGCAATCTCGAGCAGTCGGAGAAGGTGGGGTCGGCCGGTAGGGGGGCGAAATGACACTCTAAGCATATACAGTGACTTCGACCTTAGTCGGATGGACCGTCGCCGACGGGAAGCGAATGCGTTTCCCACTCGTTCTTGGGGATTTCCGCGCCCAGCGAGAATTCGAAGGCAACCACCCTTTCCAAATCCTGGGTTACCTCGCATCTGAACTTGATGTCGTACCAATGCCGTTTGCTTCGGAGCGCCGCGCCGTCCGCCTGGAGTGTAAGACCGGAAAGCTTTGTGTCGGCCATGGCGTAGGCGACGACGAAATCCGGCTGGAAGTCGGACTTCCATATACGGACCTGTTCCATAGCCTCGACGTTGCAGAGTTGGATGATACGATCATCCGTGCCCAGTTGTCTCAGCGCAACCAAAGCTTCCTTGCTTCGCGGGTCTGCCAGCACTGTCGCTGAGAATAACTCCTTGGCCCGAACCATACCGTCTCCTTGAGGGGCCGGCTCGTTGGCTATCGCTGGTTTTGTATCTTGCTCAGGTGCCCGGTCAATCGGTGCAGGCAACGCGATGGGCTTGTTGTCGTTTTGAGTAACAGTGGGCTGTGCGGTTACTGCAGCCTGGGGGTCACTCAGGATTTCGACGGTGATGCTTTGCTCGGTTGGCGGAGGCGGCGATTGCCTGGTCGGAGAAAGTCCAAAGGCCAAGATGGCGAGCAGGTGCAACGTCACTGAAATTGCAAGGCTCAGCGCTATTGCGTTAGGGGCATACCGACCATCTTTTTCCTGCATCGGCAAGGCTATAGCTCTGATGGCCGTGGGCCTGGACCAAGCTCAGATCGACGTCTGCGACGGTGTTCTTGCTGATACCAAGGTCGCGGGCGATGAGCTGCGCCCTTCATCAATAAGTGCCAGGGGGCTGTCCTCAAACTCGAGCCATTGGCGCCGAAGTGCCCTGGAGGGGCCGTCGGCAATAGGCATCGGCACATAAGGATATTGTCAACTACGCAAAGGCTTCAATGGATCATATAGCTTCCAAAAGTCAGCGGCATCCTACGGAGGCCGCGATGATTGAAGTGACGCCGCCAGACGACCTCACCGGTGAGACGCGGCAGCGGCAGCTGTCGCAGCAGCGCCTCGAACCCGATCGCCAATTCCATGCGGGCGAGCCGCGCCCCGAGGCAGAAATGCTCGCCGTGACCGAAGGCAAGATGATCGATATTGGCGCGGTCGATGTCGAAGACGTCGGGCTGCGGAAAACGTGCCGGATCGCGATTTGCAGCGCCGAGGATCAAGACCACGCGATCGCCGGAAGTGATCTGCTGTCCGCGCATGTCGACGTCGCCCGAGGCGACGCGATCGAGCCGCATAAACGGGCCATCGAAGCGCAACATTTCCTCTATCGCGCGGTCCAGAAGACACGGATCTTTGCGCAAACGCTTCATCGCATCAGGTCGTGTGAGCAACGCGAGCATGCCATTCCCGATCGTCGCTCGCGTCGATTCGTGGCCGGCGAACAGTAGCAGAGCGAGCGTTGCGCGCGTCCACTCCCGGCCGAACGGAGGCTCTTCAAGTGCAAGCAGACGAGTGAGCACGTCATCCTCGGGACTGCGGCGCCGCAGGTCCAGCAACGCATCAAAATAGTCACTCATTTCCGCAATGGTGGTCGTCATGCCATCGAGGGTCTCCGGCCGTGAGGCCCCCAACTCAAAATAGGCCGTCATTCGGCTGAACCAGGTGAAAAGACTCGCGTGATCCTCGGGCGGAATCCCGACCATCGCGGCGATCACCGCAACGGGCAATGGTTGGGCAAAGTCCTCAATGAAGTCGCCGCCGCCCGCCCGGAGCATGCGATTGATCAGTTGATCCGCAACCCGCTGTATCTCGCCAGCAATGCGGTCGACCGCTGGCTTGGCAAACAGCTTATTGAGCGGCACACGCCGCTGAAGGTGCTTCGGCGGATCCATATTCATCAACCACTCGGAAATGAAGTCGTCGATCGGCGTCATGCGCTGCCGCAGTTCCAGGGGCATACGGTTAGTTGCCACTGCACGGCGCGCGGCGCTGGCGAAGCGGCGATCGGAAAGCACCGAATTCGCGTCGTCGTAGCGGGTCAGCAACCACGACTGGATCGGCGCACACCAGTGAACCGGATCCGCATGCCGCAGCATGTGATATATTGGATAGGGATCATCGAAGATGGCAGGCTCGAACAGACCGAAGGGGTCTTCGAGAGGAGTTACGAGGGCAACCGGCATGTCCGTCTCCATATTCCATGCAAAGCGCTGGTTCAATCAATCTGGCTGCTCGTTCGAGTCCCTGTCCGAGAGCCGCCGGAGCTTCCCCTTGCAGGCAATTGCGCGAAAGCCTGCCGCCGCGAACATCGCGGGCACGCCGGTCCAGACGAAAGCACCGGGTAACGTCTGGCTGGGAATGGCGGGAATGGCCGGATAGCCTTCCAGGCAGCTCGCGCCCTCAACGAAGGCAAAATCGCAGGTTCGAGTAGGCGCGATCCGACTCCCAAGCCGCGCCATTTCGTCTGAATGGAGAACCATGATGGGCCGGGTTCGTGTGGTCGCTCCCGCGCTAAAACCGCAGAAAGTCCTCGCAGGGGCCGACGCGAGCCCATCCGCCCGGTGCCCGCTTCGCGAATGCAAGCAGGTCGTGGATCCGGCCGTCGGCGACCAGCGCATGAAACTGCGGCCGCGCCTGCGGCCCACTCACTGCATGCGAGCTGCGTCCGCCCTTCTCGACACGCCAATACATGCGCCAACATCCGGTCGCGACCTGTGATCCGAAAAGACTCTCGATCAGCCCCCATGTCCTCAGGCGCAACGGTATTATGGCTGTTTCGGTGTCCGATGCCGACATAGCGCAGATCCTCGAGGCTGATCGCATGCAGAAACATCAGAGATAACCAAGCTGCTTGAGCCTACCCAGCACTGTGGCTTCCAGTTCATCGCGGCCAATTTCGCCGCCGTTACGACGTGGATTACGGCCCTCGACGAAGAAGACCTCGAATACCTTTTCATGCATGACCGGGCCGTGACCAAAATAGCCGCCTTCGCCAAACAGCTCGCCGTGATCGGACGTCACCATGAACCAAGTATCCGGCGGCGCCATCTCGATCAGCTCGCCGATCACACCGTCCAGATACTCGATGCACTGTACCTGCTTGTTCCAGAGTGGCCGCAGACGATCGACGTCGAAACGATCCGCCGCGCCCTCGCCGCGCGATGCCTGCGGTTCTCTCACGAACTCGTCCATGCCACGCCATACCCCGTGTACGCCGGGGATGTGGGGCAGGTCACCGGCATTTTCTCCAGGCAAGGCATAGGGATAATGCGTTTCGCCAGCGTTGATGAACATGAAGCGCGGGCCTCCGTCGAAGTTCAGCCGGCCGATGATGGCGCGAAGATCGTTGTGCACCGGCATCAGCTCGAATATGTCGAAATGGGGTGCGATCAGCGTCTTCGGATTCAGCACTGGCATCGACACATAGGCCTCGGTCCGGTAGCCGAGGCTTCTGAGGAACAGCGGCAACGACAGCGTCGGTGCGAAATCTGCGAATGTGATCGCGTCTTGCCTGTTGCCACCGATGCGGGTCTGCCAGAGCGATAAATCTCGGCGCTGCGCATCGGACGACAGCACACCCGGCTCGTTGGCATGGGGCGGCAGCCCCATCAGGAAGGTATGATGGCTGGGTGCGGTCCAGCTTGCATAGCTGTAGCGCTTCTGTGCCCGGCCGATACGGTCGATGGCCGGCGTATGCGCGGCCTCGAAGCAGTCATAGCGCGCGCTGTCGAAGATAACCCAGACGATGTGGTTCACCATCACGCCTGCCCCTTGGTCAATTCGTCCGTGTGGTCGAGGAGGCAGAACGCGCGCAGGAATTGCACGAACCGCCGCTCGCGGCCGCTCGCTTCGCACAGCGCACGGGCGAGGATCACGGCGTATTCGCTCCGATCGAAGCCGAGCGATTTGATCAGTACGTCGCGGGCAAATCCGAGCGCGTCGAGATGCGTCGCCCAGCGATCGACCTCGGCGGCGAACAGCGTATCGCCGAGCAGCTGCGCAGTCCGGCGCAACAGCGCCAACAGGTAGGCCCGGAGCCCGACCTCTGCCCGAAGGTGCAGCGCAGCCGCCCGACGAACCTGCCACGCGCCGTCCCCCTTTGACATTGCCTCCGCCACGATAACCCGAAACCGCTCAATGGCGTCGGCGCTTGCTGTCGTTTCGGCTTCATGCGCAAGCTCTGCGATCGCCGTCATGGCTCCGTCGACCGTCCTGGACCTGGCATCCGCCGCGAGCGCGAGGGTCCACCAGCGGCGCTTCAGCTCGACACCGGCATAGAGCGGCTCGCGGACACGGTCCTCGGGCACATCTGATTGTCTGGCGCGATCCAACATGGAGATTGGAATGGACCCAGTGTAGGTCGGCGGCCAAGGATCGAGCACATCGACCGTTCCAGCGGACCGGTCGATCCGCGTGGCGAGAATGGTCCTTGCACTGTGCACCCTGCCATAGGCCGGACGATACGGCAGTTCGTGACTATCCACCGCGAGCACGACCGGCTGTCCAAGCTCGAGACGCAGGTAAGCGAGTTCGGTTGGATCGGACTCCGCCGCCACGAGCTCCAGCCCCGCATATGCCGCGACGCGTGCGCCGAGCAAGTCCCATCCGCCTGGCACGTCGAACTCGGCTATTGACGCCGCATCGGGATCAAAGCGGTTGAACGACCAGACGCTCGCCAGCATGAACTCACTCGGCACGCCAAGGAGGGCATCGAGAATCGTCTGCAGATTTGCCAAGGGACTCGGCACCAGGATCGGTGCAATCGAATCAGACATAGCCGCCCCCATTCTGCAACATGGTCACCGCCATCACATGGGCAAGCGGGTTGGGTTCAATTGTCAGCGTCACCGGCCAGAACGGGGCTAGCAGAGGGACCGTCGCGCTGAACATCGCCGGGCATAGATGGTCAAGTTCGTAGTCGCCAACATAGTGCAGGTGGCTGGCGCGCCAAGTCGCAGTGCGGGCGGGAGCCCCCCCGCGGCAAGAGCCAGTTCGGGAGCTGCACGCGAACGCCGACGACCGCGCCGAAGCGGTCCGTCAACCGCAACATCAAGGTCTGTGGTCCGAGTTCGCCAAATCCCAGCACACCGAGCGCGTACCCAACTGCAACCACACCGATCTCAATCCGCTGTCCAAGCGCTTCGACATGGTCGGGGGCACCGGGCTGCTTCGCGACCAGCTGGTAGGTCACGCCGCCGACGATGATGGGGCGACCGAAGGGCACATCCTCAGCCGGGAAGCTGTTACCCCAGATGTTGACGCAGCCGGCTGACCTCTCGCTGTCGAACGTGGCCGCGCAGGCATTGCAGTGCGGTGCGAGGTCGATCGCATGCATCGTCATCCTCGCACCTTATCAAGCTTAGATCCCTGCGGCAGCCGGCCAACGAGCAACGACGGAGCCAGCCCGAATATGTCGCCTTCGATCGGGTCGCGCACGCATGCGGGAAGCGGCGGCGAGACTGCGCCAAGGGCGGCTTCGAGCAATTGCGACACGTCCCAGCGGATGGATAACGGCCCACTGCCCCAGCCCCCCCTGTGGGCGAGCGCAGGTACCATCTGCCGATCCAATTCGACGCGGTTGTGGTCGGCTCCCCCTCGGCGACCAGCGTGTCGATCACTAGGGCGACCGGCGGATTATCGACTGCGGCCGGATGGTAGAGCGCTAAGTTGCGGCGGTTGACATTGTACAGCGCGTTGAGGGGACGTTGCCAACGTTCACTGCGCTGGAGCAGCAAGAAGGTGGCATCGTCGACCACGCCGGAATTGGCGGTACCAAGCGGTCGCGTCGCGCCGTCCTCCCGGTGCTGGGGCGGATAAGGTGAAGTCGATGTGTCGATAATACTCAAAGGTGCGAGGGCGCCGGCACCGGCCGGCCCGCGCGGGGCCAGCACACCATCAATGGCGAAGTCCACCAGCGCAAGAACCGCGGACGGCCCGAGCACCATAGCTGCGTGTTGCGGACGTTGCGACCATTCCAGTTCGTCGGTCGTCTTGGGGTGGTCGAAGTCTATCTCGTCGATCTCCAGGATCGCGCCATCGAGATGAACAACTGTGTAGGTCCGTGTCTGTCGACCCTCCCGCACGATTCCGCACTCGGCGGTGACCGCCCGGCTCCGGCTGACCGGTACTCGACTTTGCCACCGCGCCCACGCCGTCCGCGCCGGTCCGTCGCAATCGCGCGGATCGATGCTGCAGGACCGAACGTCGGCGGCGGCTCCGTCGATGACGAGGCGATGGCTGAAATGGCTTGTCGCCAAGCCGTCCGACGTGCGCGCAAACACCACGCTGCGATCGATCTGATTCATGCGACAATCCTCAATCGCGACAGCCGCATCGCCGGCGCCAAGGTGCCGACATCGTAGAGAATCTGGCCATGCTTGCCGCACAGGGCGTTAGGGTTGAGTTCGCTCTCACGGGCACGCGCCAGACAGCCGGTGAGTACATCGACGCGCTCCTCCACCCGACCACCGGTGAAGAAGCGGCCAGTGGCGCGCCCTGCGGCGACAACTTCGCCGAGCATGATCCGTGCCTCGACGTGGAGCCCGCGCGAAAAACCGTGCGACAGGTGATGAATAATGACGCCGCTGCCCACTCCGTCGACGAGCTCCTCGAACGAGTTGGTGCCGGGCGACACGATCAGATTGGACATACGGGGAATCGGTGGCAGCGTGATCTGTGAAGAGCGCGCGTTCGCGGTTGGCAATTCGCCCGCCGCTGCCGCCGATGCGCGACCATGCAGCTGGCGCACCAGCACCCCGTTCTGCAGAATCCGGGTGGCTCCCGTTGCGACGATCCCATCGTCATCGACATCGTAGCGCGCGGCAGCGCCACAAGTCGGATCATCCAGCACCTCGAGATCATCCGCCCCCAGCCGGCAGCCGAGTCGGTGACGCAGATCGATTCTCGGGTCTGCAGCACCCTCCGCGAAATGTCCGATCGCCTCGTGCGCAATCAAGGCTGCGGGCTGGGAAGCCAGAACGGCCGGGCCATCGCAGGACACGGTGGGTTGGGCCATTCCGGCGCCGCGCGCGACCTGCACGAGACGCTGCCGCAGGGCGCCGCCTTGCAGGCGCGCCAGTCCATCGCCCGTGCCACTCCATCCCACCGGCATGAACCGGCCGTTGGCCAGATGCAGCCGCCCCGTGAGCGCGAATACGTCGACGGGACGGCGGCACCAGCCGGTAAAGGGCTCCAAGACCCAGCGCTGCGCAGCGACTCGGCTGTAGCGCAGTGATGCCGGCAGTCCGACCGCGGCCGCAAATTCCGAGAGCCTCAGACGTGCCGTGTCCGGCGGCGTCACGGGCGGCCTATCGACATTGGGAACGCCCCACTCCGCCGGAGGCGGACCGCTGTGCCGCCCCACGCCGGCTGCCTCGGTACCCTCGCAATAGGCTGCGAACCGCGTAGTCTGCAGCACCGGACTTCCGTGCGGCCAGGCCAGGCCGACCGTGAGAAGTGTACCCTGCTCGCA
Organism: Mesorhizobium loti; assembly: GCA_014189435.1. Taxonomy (NCBI): domain Bacteria; kingdom Pseudomonadati; phylum Pseudomonadota; class Alphaproteobacteria; order Hyphomicrobiales; family Phyllobacteriaceae; genus Mesorhizobium; species Mesorhizobium loti. The sequence continues at coordinate 68,989 of CP050294.1, read as the reverse complement.
CGCCCGCTGCATCGGCATCGCGCCCCGAGGACTCAGGCAGCCACAAGGCCGGGAACACCGAGCCGTCGCAGCGAAACCTCGCTCGATACGGTGCTCCAGAGGGTGAGGCGGGCGGCTAGAGCGGCATGCGCCGCATCTGCCGCCTGTTCCCATCTCCGCTCGTCGTCGCCGCACAATTCCGCAAGTATCGCCACGGCCATCGGTCCATGCGTGTCCTCGTCAAGCCCGATGTGACGATCGAGATAGACCTGAAACGGCGTCAGCGAGCTGGATTGCTGCCGCGACAGGGAATCGACCAAGGTGCGAAACATGCCAGGGATTGCCTCCTCTCGCCCGAACGTGAACGCGGCAGCAATCTGATGAAGATTGTCCGAGGCGATGATCTCGAAGGTCTTGCCGACAAAGGCGCGCGCGCCGACGGGGGCGGAGCAGCTGGCCAGCGCGACAGCCACTTCGGCGCCATCGCGAAGCGCCTTCACGAAGGTATCGATCGGCCGGGTGTTCGCACCGGCCGCCAGCATGGCGGAACGATAAAGCTCGAAATGGCTTGTCGCCTCACCATCGATCAGGTCGGTTTCCTCTTCGAGCACGACCTCGTTGATCAGTCGCCTCATGCGCGGCGAGCCAACCGGCAGCCAGGGAACCTCGACGCAACTGAGGCGCCGCTGCAGGCTCTTCAACAGCGACATGAAATCCCAGACAGCGAACACATGGTGCTCCATGAACACGCGTACGTCCTCGATGCAACTGAGCGCCGCATAGACTTCATGACCTACAAGTTGGTGACGCGCCGGTTCGAGCCGACGCAGTAGACTGTACATACCGAGTGCCGACATGCGACTTCCTTTCAATCTGCGACGCTGAGCAGAGCGGCTTGCTCCGGCCTAGCATTGTGGCGAACCGTGGCGTTGAGGGCGATTTCCGCAGGCATTTCCTTGCCTAGAAAACGGGTCACCATCGAGCGGCAATATGCACCCGCATGGTGGAATGCGATCAGATCCCCGACTTCCGGTTCAGGTAGCGTTACGGCGCGGGCGAGAAAGTCGCGGGAATAGGTCGAATTGCCAGAGAGCCAGACCGGACGATCGGCAAGCGCGCGTGGACGCTCGCCGGTCATGATCTCGCATGCATGGTGAGCCCGGTCCGGATAGACCAGCGGTCGCGGAAATTGGGCGACGCTCGCGCTGGTGCCGGCGAAGATTCGATCTGGACGCCGCTTGATGTCGACGACCCGGGCGAAGAACCAGCCGATTGGCGCGACCAGCCATCGTCCCGGCTCGATAACAAGTTCAATCGGACGGCCGAGCCTGCTTTCGAGTTCGGCGAGCTCGGCGGCAGCCAGCCCTCCATAGGTTTTCAGGTCGAACTCTGGTGCGTCCGGGTCCTCCGGGACGCCCAGACCGCCGCCGCTGTCGACATAGCTCAGATCGGGCAATGATGCCGCGACGCGTACGAGCCGGCGCAGCCCCTCCGCCAGCGTCTCCGGGGCCATGATGTCGGTGCCGAAATATGAATGCACACCGCAGATCCGCAACCTCCGAACGCGCTCCACAGCCGCATTGAGCTCCGCCGGCAACAGGCCGAAGCGATAAGACGGCTCGTTGCCTATCTCCGGTGTGTCTATAGCGCTGCCGACATTGACGCGGACGCCGACCGCAGTGCCGGGTGAGGCGAGCGAATCAAAAGTCTCGACCTGCGCCAACGAGTCCAGCACGAGGTGGACGCCGCACGTGTGGCAATGGCGCATCTCGGCCGCCGTCATGTTGCTGGACGCAAAGATGACCCGATTGGGCGTGAAACCAGCCGACAACGCCAGCGCCAGATGGCGGGCTGAATTCACGAACACGCCATGTCCGGCGGCCGCAATCTCGCAGAGGACCTGCGGATTGTCGTTCGCCATCGTAGCGAAGTGGATTCGCTTGCGGCGTACCGGCAGCGCTTCCAATCGCGCCAGACGCTGGCGCAACACAGCGAGATCATAAACATAGACGGGACCATCGAAGCACAGCGCGTGGGCGAGGACGTGGGACGGAACGGTCATGACGGTATCACCTCCTTCAACAGCCTTCGTTCGAGCAACGCATGAACGGTGTCCAGCCCGCACTCGGTAGGCCCGCCTCCACGTCCGGCAGCATCGATCAGCGCGGCGCGCGCGAGTTCGCCGGCCTTTCGTGGCCGCTGCGCACATTCGAGGATCCGGCGGGCGCGATCGCTGATCATCATCGTGTCGACTGCGCCGCTCGATCCGCGCGCGAACAGCACCCATTGCGGCAGAACAACATCGTTGGCCGGCTGCGCATGACCGGCGATCAACCCGCCGATATCGACCGCGAACGCCGCTATTAGGTAATGCCTCGCTTGCCCAAGGATGGTGTCGCTGCTCACCTGCGTCGGACGCTCGGTGTCGTCGAGTGAATTCGCCGGCAACGCCGCGGCGGCAAGTTTCACGGCCTCGTAGCGCAGGAGTTCGCCGAGCCGTCCATCGGCGATGCCGAGTTCAGCAAGTTCGCGGGCCAGGAAGTCAATCAGATCGCCGGCGTCGCCGTGATGGCGGCCCCGCCATGGTCGCTCCGCATTACGTTCGGCGATCCAATGCGTCCAGCGCATCAATAGGGTCATCGGTGCATCGTAGTGCGGCAACAACATCGGCCAGAGCCGCTTGAGCAGCACGAGATGGGGTGAAATCTCCTCGACGGCGGCGACGAGCTCCGACGAAATGCCCGCCGTCGCGTAGCGGAAATGTCCGACGAAGATGTGGGGATTTTCACTGATCGTCCGGTCGGCTTCCGCCGCCGCCTCGGCGGCGAGTGGAAGCTCGAGGCATTCGGACCGCCGCCCGATCAGCTCTTGCGCGCGAGCGAACATCGGTGCCCCCGGGAACGGACAAAGCGTGAAGATGTGCGCGCGATATCCGCCGACTTCTAGAAAGTCGAAGAAACGCGTGAGGGTGTCCGAGGCCGATTCGGGCGTCTCCTCGGGGTAACCGAGAATGAAGCCAGTAACCGGACGAATGCCGACAGATGCCGTCGCGCGCACGATGTCGCGTGACCGTGCGAGATCGAGATCCTTGTCGATCACCGCCTGCATCGCCTGGGAGCCGGTCTCGATGCCGTAGTAGATCTCGACACAGCCGGCTTCGGCCATGTGAGCGAGCAGCTCCGGGTCGATCACGTCGGTGCGGGTCGAGCAACTCCAGGTGACGCCGAGTTCGGCCGACTTCATCGCATCGCAGAAACGATGTGTCCATTTGGCGTCGCAGGTGAAGATGTCGTGCGAGAAATTGACGTGACCACGACCCCAGCGGTCGCGCAACAGCCAAATCTCCTCCTGGATACGCGGGATCGACTTCATCCGATAACGACGCTCCCAGAACGGAGCTGTCGCGCAGAACGAGCACTTGAAGGGACAGCCGCGGCCGACGTCTAGATAGAGTGCGGCGTCCCTAATCCCAGAGTAGGCGGCGAAATCCGGGATCGGCAGCGTGTCGAGATCCTCGATCACTTTGCGATCGGTATTATGCGCGACATCCAAGCGATCACGCCAGGTCAGGCCGGCGATGCCGGACAACGTCACCCCACGCTCAAGCGCACAGATGGCTTCTGCGAACGTCTCCTCGCCTTCGCCGCGGACAACGAAGTCGATCGCCTCGAAACGCTGCAACAGCGGGCGGGCGAGCGGTGACGATGCCGGGCCGCCAAGGCCAACGATCGCGCGCGGCGCCCGTGCCTTGACGCGGCTGGCGATCGCAACGGTGTGGTGGAGCGAGTCGGAGTCGGTCATAAGCCCGACGAGATCGGTGCCGGCGCCGACGATCGCGTCCGCGAGGTCATCGTAAAAGTCCTTGCTGTTCTGGATCTGCCCGGCATTAATCAGCGTGTTGACTTCGACCACGTCCACGGCCGCGCTCGGGCAGGCGGCATGACACGACGCCTTGAGCGACAGAAGACCGACCGGCACGAATGCCTGCATGACATTGATCGGATCGCCTGGCCGGGCGTCAAAGCGACGTGCACCATGGTCGAGATGAAGGCTGGTTGCGAGCGAGATACGCATCGATTTCTTTCGCCTCAAGCGCTGACGGGTGGATCCGAAACGGTTTGCGGAGCACGCACCGGTACGGCCGGCTCCGCATGGATGCTGGCCTTGAACAATTCCTCGCGCCGCAGGATGCTAGCCTTCTGGAAGTCCGTGCTCCCGCAGCCGTCGAGACGGCCGTGGCGGACGCTGGAACTACCAGGACAGCGACCGGTGCAGAAATACTTGCGATCAGCGACCGCGCAGCCCTTGCATGTGCTCTCGAAGGTGTCCCAGGTGATGGCGCGGATGTCCCACTTGCCTTCCCAGATCTCGGCAAAATCGCTCCAGGCCACATTGCCGGCGCATAGGACCTTGTTGCCGGAACAGGTGCTGCAGGGATAAACGTCGCCGTTGGAATTGACATATGCGATGCCCCGGCCGCTCATGCAGCGGCGGGTCGCATAAACCATCGTCAGCAGGAAATTAAACACCTTGCCGGCGCACAGGCCGAGCTTGGGATCACGCACGCGCTCCCACTCTTCCTCCGTCATCCAGAACCGGGCGGCTGCTTCTACGTCCTGGCTCTGGTTGAGCAGGTGCCCGTGGAGCTTGCCGCGCCCCATCTCGACGAACGGCACGCTGCGCAGGCTGAGATCGTTCTCGATCGCCCAGTCGATAATGTCCTGCAGCTGATGCACGTTCTGGCTGGACGTCGTCGTCATTATCGACGTGTTGAATCCGGCCTGTTTCATCATCAGGAGCTTGCCCTTGGCGAACTCGAAATCGCTGAGGCCTTTGCGTGCGCCCTGCCCGTGCAGATGGTCGATGCTGACGCTGATGATCACGTCGTCGCGCGGGATCGCCGACAGCATGCGCTCGGTGATCGGCATGCCGTTAGTGGCAATCCCGACCACGAAGCCGAGGCTGTGCGCGTGACGGACAATTTCGAGGAAATTCCGATGCATCGTAGGCTCGCCACCGGTCAGGATGACGGAGAACACCCCCATCCGCGCCCATTCGTCGAGCAGGGCGAGAATGCGGTCCGTGCGCATTTCGCCCGCGCGCGCCACCCCGCCTTCGACGAAGCAGTGAGGGCAACGAAGATTGCAAGCGCGGGTGAGCTCCAGCCATGCCATCAGCGGCGCCGAGAAATGAAAATCCGTCGCCACTTCGAGCCGAGGGAGGCGATAGCCCGAACAGCTGGCGTAATCGGCGCCGGCCTCCAGCAAAGGCGCCGCTTCCGCGTCCAGCACGGCGACGTGCCCATCCGGAAAGGCGGCAAGGAGGCCGAATGCCTCGCGTCGCCATCGCACCAGCGGCCGGGTCTTGTCGGGCAGCTCGGCGCGGTGACCATGGGCGAGTGGGGCCATATGCTGAAGCATTAGGTGCTCCTTCAAGACAACAGGCTTGAGAGGTGATCGGCAATCGACGTCGCATTGAGGCCGCAATGGGCCAACAACCAACGCGGGTCGCCTGCGGGGAGGATGGCATCTGGCAGCGTCAATGCAGAAAATCTGATTGCTTCGCGCGCAGCAAGCATCGCAATGCCGGCCGCACAGCCGCCATGGGTGACGTGGTTTTCGACCGCGAGGATGCGTCCGGTCCGCCGAGCCGACGCGAGAATTGCAGATTCATCGAACGGCTTGATCCTGAGCACGTGCACGAGTTCGGGGACGATCCCGTCGTCGAGCAGGATCCAGCAGGCGGTCAGAACCTCGTCCAACATGGCGCCGACGGCCACGACCGTGACGACCGGCGGCGCGACGCTGAGCCGAACCAGACGTACCGCTTCCCGCGTCAGCAACGGATCGCCGATGCTCTGCGGCATGCCGTTCCGGCGTAGCCGGATATAGACCGGGCCTGCACTGGCCAGCGCCCATTCGAGCGACGTTTCGAGATCGATGGTATCGGCGGGTTCGTAGACGGTCATGCCCGGCATTGTGCAGATCGCGGCCAAGTCATCGCCGGCGAAATGCGACGGACCGTTGCGACCATCGAATATACCGCACGATCCTGCGATCAACGTGACTGGCAGCCCCCCCTACCCCGACCGAGATCGCGATCTGGTCGTGGGCGCGGCGCGCCAGGAAATTGGAGAACGAATGGACAAAAGGCCGTAGGCCGCGCCGGGCGAGCCCCGAAGCGACGCCGACCGCGTTGGCCTCGGCGATGCCAAGATTGACGTAGCGCTCGGGATAGCTGGCGCGAAATGCACCGGTCTGCATCGATGAGCCGAGCCCGGCATCGACGACGACGATCCGCTCGTCTCGACCACCAAGCGCCGCCAGCAACGGGCCGTAGACCTCAGCCGCGGGCATTTGCCGTCCCCTTTGCAGCCAATTGGTCGATCATGACGAGTTCAGCGGCGGTCAGCGGCGGAGGGAAATGACTCTCGGTCATATGTTCGATGAAGGGTACGCCACGGCCCTTCACAGTCCGCGCCACGATCAGCGCCGGACGATCGGCGCTGCGTGTCGCCGCCAGCGTGCTAAGCAGCATGGCGCAATCGTGGCCGTCTACCTCAGCGGCCGCCCAGCCAAGCGTCCGCCAGGCCTCCGCCAGGCCGGTGACCGGCATGATCTCGTCCATCGGGCCATCTTGCTGGAAGCCGTTGGCGTCGACCACGGCCACGAGATTGCCAAGCCGCAACCGCGAGGCCGACATCGCAGCCTCCCAGCATTGTCCTTCGTTCAGTTCGCCATCCCCCAGAATAACAAAGCAGGAGTCGTTGCGACCGCATATGCGGCTACCCAACGCGAGGCCAACACCGATCGACAATCCCTGCCCAAGCGAACCGGTTGACGCTTGCACCGCAGGAACGGTGCGCTCGTTAGGATGCGGCTCAAGCTTGCCGCCATTACGGCTGAACGATTCGAGATCACGCTGCGGTATCAGGCCGGCTTGGGCGAGCGCACAATAAAACGCAAGAGCGGCGTGCCCCTTCGACAGCACGATGCGGTCACCATGCGGCGCCTTACCCCAGGAGCCGGTTTCGACCCCGCTCGACATCAACGCGACGAGGATCTCCACGATCGACAACGAGCTTCCAAGATGGCCCTGGCCGGCCGCCGCGTGCGTCCGGAGGATCAGCATCCGCAAAGCGTGGGCGCGCTCGGCCAATTGGCTGGCCAAATCAGCGGCAACATGGGGATATTCGATGAGCATCAGAAGATCCGTGGAGGTGCGAGCCAAGGCGGGGCAGACGGCAGGTCAGCTGCGAAACGTTCGAACACGCGCATGTTCCGCTCCAGCTTGCGAAAGACCGCGAGATAGGCGTCCACGACTTCGGGATTAGCCAGCACCGCCTGCGACGGATAGCCGACCACGAGCGAGTTGCGGATTGCCTCCAGCGCGCCTGGATAATCCTCGATGCGGTAGTTGTGGTCCCCTCGTCCATGGCAAGTCCATGGACAGCCGCGTCCATAGCCGAGCTTTCCCTGCATGAGATCGTGGCCGGGCAGCGGCTGATTCTGGAATTCGACCACCGGCAGGCCTTCGGCCCAGAACACTTGCTTGAGCGCCTCATGTGCCTGGTCGACGGAGACTGCGAGTCCCGCCTCAGCCGGATCGAAGCGGAAGCGGTACATGTGATAGCAATGCTCGCGATCGGCGCCCTCAGATGGACCGGAAAAGCCTGTGATTTCGGCCAAGACCGCATTGAGCCGGGCTGCGCTAGCGCGCCGCAACGCCGTATAGGATTCGAGGTGATAAATTTGGCGGCTGACCATCACCGCAGACAACAGGTTGATACGATAATTCCAACCCATGGTCGTGCCGATCACGCGATAACCGCCATCGCTGTCGATCTCTTCGCCGAAAGCCTTCAGCCGTGCGGCCCGGTTACGGATGCCACGATCGCGGCTCACCAGAACCCCAGCCTCCCCGACCGAGGGTAGATTCTTTCCCGACATCAGACTGGCGGCGCCGACCGTCCCCAGCCCCCCGGTCGGCCGGCCGCCATAGCTGGCTCCGACGGCCTGCGAGAAGTCCTCAATCAGCGGCAACCCCAACCCATCACACAAGGTGCGGATCTCGTTCATGTCCGCCGGATGGCCGTGTAGGTGCACCACCATGATGACGCGCGTGCGCGGCGTGACTGCCCCTGCGATCGAGTGCGCGGTCACGTTGTAGGAGTACGGGTCTACGTCTGCAAAGATCGGAATCGCTTGATGATGCAGCACCGCAGCTGCGCAGGCGATGTAGGCAAGAGCGGGAACCACGACCTCGTCGCCCGGTTCGACGCCAACCCCGGCCAGCGCGCAATGCAGCGCGGCAGTGCCACTGTTGAGCGCGAGCGCGTATTTGTTTCCGGTCAGGATTGCAAGCTCGGTTTCGAATTCGTGCACCTGGGCCGTGCACGACATTTCGGTGAACAGGCCGGACTCGAGTTGTTGGATCACGGCGTCGAGGTCGGCCCGGTCCAACCGCGGCCAACGCGACATCATGACATAGCCGCTCGGCACCACGGGGTCGCCGCCATCGATGGCCAGTCGAGGACGGGGCTGAATGATTGGATTCTGGACGTTCATGCGTGCACCGCGTGCTTCTCGGCAGGGTTGTTGGTCGGGTCGATCTCATCGAAGCCCGCAGCCAGCAGCTCGTCGATCGCGTGCCCTTCCGTGTCCGGCGAGGGCGCGATACCGAGCAGCGCGGCGATGGTCGGCGCGACATCGATCACGGAGTGCAGGGGCGCTTGCGCTGCCCGGCTGGCGACATGTGGACCAGCGGCGTAGAGACGGCTGTGAAGGCGCGGATCCAATGGCGAAAAATGATCGTGCCCGCTCGTGAACTCGCACCACGGCTCCGTCACCTGAAACAGCGGGCCACGGTCGTTGCGGGCCTGATAGCCGCTGGCGCAGAAGAATACAACGTCGCCCATTCCCTCGCCGGCTCCGCCGAGATAGGCAAGCTGCTGACGCGGCCAAATGCTCTGGATCGGTTGCTCACCAGTGTCCGGCACGATGAGTGCCGTAAGTTCGGAGCACAGCCGTTCGATCAGATACTCGGCCTCCTGCTCGGACACGATGCCTCCCGGAATCGTTCTGCTGCGATTGATGTGCAGCGTGTTACCGAGCGCGCAGACGCGGGTACCGGCCCAATCAACAGCCTCGCCGCCCGCGATGAATCTAAGCAGGCCGCGTTCCGCGAGCCACTCGTTGAGTCGCACGGTGGTATGATGCAGGTCCTGGCCGTGATCCCCAGTTACGATGATATCGGCGTCACCTGCGGCCGCCGTTACCGCGCCGACAAGTTCGTCGGCCATGGCATAAAACAGTCGCAACAAATCATGTGCTTCGCGATGCCGGGCGCGGTCATAGCGTGGGTGCCGTGGATCGAGTGCTCCGTGCAGGAGATGATGAGCCCAATCCACGAAGTGGAGCTGGACCGCGAAGAAATCCCAGGACTCCGCGGTAAGGATCGAGCGCGAGACCTTACAGAGCCACTCGATATTGAGTCGACACCGCTCAATCTGTGTGGCGATGTCGATCGCGCCGGAGAATAGAAGGCTCGGGTCCGTCTGCTCCTCGATCGGACCTGCAGCCGCGAGATGCCGGTGCCATATTTCCACTGGTGCGCTGTGACTGGACAAAGCGTGCACGCAAGTATTGAACAATGCGATCCGCGTTGGCGCGGCCTCCAGACTCATGAGCTTGAAGCGCAGCGCGTGGTCCTCGTGACCCGTTCGTCCCTCGACCGGCAGCACGATTGGCTCGCTCCATTGACCAATCTCGAGCGTCGTACATAGCCGGGACCAGTCCGGTGTGGAGGCGATCGCCAAAACAGGATGAGTATTCCGATCGAAGATTGCCAATGAGAATTCGACCGCTCTATGCCCCCAAATGTTTGGTAGCGAGAGGCGGCCAAAAAACGCCACCGCGCCGCCACCGGGCGCTGCGCCGGCCCACGCCGGCCCCTCGCCAATCTGTCCGGTCCCGGGCCATCTCGACGTGCCGGCCACTGCCGTTTCGTGCAAGCATGTGATTCCACCCCATCCCGCCGCACCGTCGACGCGCAGCGATGCCTGCGACGGATACGATACTGGAAACTTCACCACGTAGGATCGGCGGCCATTGAGCAGGGCCGTCTGCCATATCGGCTCAGCCTTGAGCCGGTCGGCAAAGACCCCGGGAACGCGACAGTCGAGCGGCTGCCCGGGCCGCGCCGTGAGGAACCCTTGGATGCCGTTGGTCTGGGGATGGCAGCCGGTCATCATCGCCGCCCACGCGACCGGCGTGCATGCGGGAATGGTGGACAGGAGAGGCACCTCACACCCACGCCCCCTCAGGGCCGCGAGCGCCGGCATCGTCTCTGCGTCCAGGAACTGGTCCATGAACGCAGGAGCAAATCCGTCGATGCCGACAAGCGCAGTCCTGCGACGGGCGTTTTTGGACATGGATACCTCTCCCCATCCTAACGCTATTTCGGCGTGCCCACAGCGGCCGCAGCGGTGGCGACGCGCTCCTCCAGGAGCGTTACGTCCTCCGGCCGCCGCGGGGTCGCACTGACGCCCGGCGAGGCAAGAGGTGAGTTGTGCAGATGCACGATCTTAAGGTCTTTGCCGACACGCGAGAGAACCAGGGTCGACCGCAGGTTGGTCGACTGATTGTCTAGCGCAACGCGGTTGTGATAGGTGACGACCGCTACGTCGCCGGCGATGCGGATTTCCGGTGAAAGGATTTGCGCCCGCCGGTTTTTTCCCTGGAACTGCTCTTCGTAGCCTCGCCGGTACTCCTCCGCACCGTCGATGCGGGTCGGAACCGACACGCTGAAAACAGACGCGTCGCCAGCGAACAGATCGAAGAACGACGCGTCGCCCTTCTCGTATGTCGATACGAACGTCTTCAGGAACGCTGTCACGTCCGGTTCACTCAAAGCCATGGCCATTTCCTCCGTTGGTCAGCAAAAGCAGCCGCCTCGGTACGATTGCGGCCGATTCATTCACGAGCCCAACCTAGCAGCCCGTTTTCTCAGGCTCGCCTCAGAGGCATCACGGCCCGATCACAGTTGACGCGGTCTGCGCCCCTCGGTCATGACCTCAGTGCGGTTACAATCGGTGGAAGTAACGAAAGCCAGGAAGTCGTCAGCCTGCGTCGACGTGGAACGAGGAATTGAGAATAGGTCTGCGCGAGATCGAGCCTTCGGCGTCTTCGCCGACCGCAGGCATCCTGGAGACGCTGAGGAAGCGTGCAGCTGGGCTGCAATCACCTACTGCTCGGCCGATTTCCGGGGAGGAAAGGATTGATGGGGCGTCGGGCTGGGCTTTGCATCCTTCGCCTCAAGCAGCAGGCTCGAGCAGACGTCGACGACCAGCGAACAGGCCTCTCTCAATTGAACGAGGCTGCTGCCGTCGACGCGCGCCCTCGCTCTCCTTTCGACTTGGCGTTTCGCCGGTATCCTCACGTGCGGGTTGGTAGCTGACGTAAGCGACGAAATCAGCAGCTGCGTGTCCGGTTCGACGGCCACACCAAGCTCCTCCATGAACGCATATCGGCACGCTTCGGCGTGCGCGGCCGCCATAGATCGCCGCCCTGTCGCGAGACAGGCCTTAATCATAAATACGTGAACGGTCTCGAGATACGGGTCAATTCGCAGAAACCGATCCGCATAATTAATCACGTCGTCGTACTTGCAATGATGGCTGTGACATTCAATCAGAAACTGTAGAATATCCAGGTGGCATTGCCGGAGATACTGCCGCTTTTCCGACACCCATTCCAAATCAACGTCGCGTAAGAAATCTGCCATATATAAATCTGCCGACCTCGTCAGCACTGCAACGTCCTCGGGCGATGCCTCATCTCGACGGATGCGGCACCGCACCACCGCAGCTTCGAACTCAGCGAGATCGACGCTGACGACATTGCGATCGTTGATCCTGATGTCTCCGCTCGGCTCGATCACAACAAGCTGTTTGGCGGCCGCCTGCCCGCCGATATCACCCAGATGACGCAGTCGCCATAGGATCGTGCTTAGTCGATGCTGAGTAGCTTTGTCGTAATCGGCTAACCAAAGCAACTGCGCGATCTCATCGCGCGGAATGCCGCGACCTTGGTGTGTCGCAAGCAATCCGATCAACGCTTTAGACGTTCGCGATAAATGTACCCCAAGAGGCTGATCTTGATAGAATAGCCGTAGGCTTCCGAATGTGTTGATTTTCCAGATCATGCGCCACCTATGAGGCCCCTCGTTCTCGATACCAATGTCGTTGAACGCGTTGCTGGAAGCATACAGTCATGCCCCCGGTCCAGATGTGCATCGTGTTGTGCGGGTTCTGGTCGAGGAAGCCGAAGCTGTCGACATAGAGGCTGCCGCCGCCGAAGTCGCGGAAGGTGCGCAGGCTGAGGATCTCGTCGATGTCCTCCTGTGCCGGGTAATGGTAATGGATGACGGTGTTGATCGTGCCTTTGCCGAACTGGCTGGAGTAGCGCAGCGGGTACCACAGCGAATTGGCCTCAAGCACCGCGTCGATCAGCCGCTTGCGGTTTTCGCCGGCCACATACTCCTTGCCGCATGCCTTGCTGACCGCGTCGTAGATTTGCGTCGGATTGGCCCAGAACTGGCCGACCAGCGTGTCGATCTTGGCCGGAAAACCCTTGTCGCGCAGGAAGCGCACCGAGTCCTGGGTGAGGAAGCCTTTGAAGGCATCAGGAAGGATTGCGCCGTTGGCCGGATCGTCCGGCTTGTAACGCTCGGCCGGGAAATCCCACCACGGCATGGTCACGTCGGGGCAGAAATCCTGCAAGGCCTGCTCGAATTCATAGAGATACACGCGATGCCACGGCAGGAAGCGCTCCCAGCCATGCTGGCAATGGTTCTGGTGGATCAGCGCCAGATTGTTGTAGCTGCGCTTGTCGCCGACCCATTTGTTGAGCTTGTAGAGCTCGCGAAATGCATGGCGCAGCCGCTCTTTCTGCGCGTCGTCGAGCACATCGACATCCATGCGCTGGCGCAATTCGCCCTTGGCGTAGCGCCATGCCGCGGGATCGGATGCCGGGCCGAAGATGGGGCCGGGAAGCCCCTTCACCTCGACGCGGGCCTCGGTCGTCACGCTGACTTCGCCGGCAAGCGCGACCGTCTCGATCAGCTCGCCGGGGCAGCCTTCCTCGATCCAGGTCTCGATCCGGTCGATGTCGTCGTCGGCGACCGGCTTGCCGCCCCAGGGCAGGCGGGGGAACTGCCTGCCGTCGAAGGGCGGCAGTCCGCGCAAGCCGCGGACCAGCACCGAGCGCGCGCCGCGCCCCTTGGCGTCGCTCGTGCCGCAGCACGTTGTGGTCAGCGGCGCGATCAGCGGCATGCCCTGCAGTTGCAGCGTCAGGAAATCCGGCAGCGTCAACCCGGTCAGGCTGCCTGGTCCATCGTTGCCGCCCGCAGCGGTTAGGATCGCCTCGACGTCGCTCCATCTAAACGGCGCATCGGGTTCCGGCGCCTGCGCCTTACTTGTGGGCATCGTGGCCACCCATCTGCATCCCATCCATCTGCATGGCGTCGCTCTGCGCGTCGTCGCCCACCTGGTCAGGCAGCACCACGGCAACGTTCTGCATCATGCCCTGATCCTCATGGTCGAGGATGTGGCAGTGCAGCACGTACTCGCCGATATAGCGCTCGTAGCGGGTGCGCAGCGTGATCGTGTAGATGCCTGAAAAACCCGTGGGCAGGTTTTGCGGGATCAGGCTCTTGATCCACAGCGTATCCTTCCACACGCCCTTTAGCCCGGCATATTGCGGATCGTAGGGCGCACCGCCGGCGTCGTCTATCGCGCCCGGCGCGCTGACGTCCTTGCCGTTGGGATCGATGATCGAGACGATCTGGAACGGATTGACGTGGATGTGGAACGGATGGCTGACGAAGTGCGACTGCAACGTCCATTCCTGCGCCTTGCCCAGCGGCAGCGAGCGGTCGATGCGGGTCGCCTCGTAGGGCTTCGCGTCGGCCGTGTTGAGCGTGTTGCCGACTTCGAACTTGGTGTCCGGTCCGGTCGTGTCGATGAAGAAGGTCAGTTCCTGCGTGCCGTTGCCCTTCACTTCGTCGTCGGTGATGTCGGGATGCGGCGTGAAGCTGGTGAATTTCGTTCCGGCCTTGAGATCGGCCACGACAGTCGCTTTGACGTCCGCGGGCATGTTGGCCTCGGCGAGCGCAAGCAGCTTGCGATTGACGTAGGTTTCCACGTTGTCGACCGGCGTTCCCGCCGCGACGTCGACCAAGGCGAGCAGTTGCGGTCCGACGTCGAGCGCGTTGACCACACCGGATTTGGGCGCCGAGGAGTCGATCACGCAGTAGCGCCCGGCTTCTGGAAAGACGACCAGCGCGTCAAAGCGATAGCCAGGCTGGAAGGTTGCAAGCTTGGTCGGTTGCGATGCCGCCATCGTCAGCCCGTCGGCAGCGATCAGCGTATAGGGCACCGGCGTGGTGCTGCACGTATCCTTTATGAACGCCGCGGTGGTGATGGCATTCAGCAGCGTTTTCACCCCCGGCTTCAACTTGCCGTCATTCACCTTGAAGAACTGCAGGCTGATCGTGTCGCGCACGCCTGCATGGACCATGCGCCAGCGCTCGATCTGGCCCTGCGTCGCCTTCAAGGGGTCGTTGGGATTGAACACCTTGCCATTGAGCGAGGTATAGCGCCCCGATGCCGGCCAGGTGCCCGGCCCGAACTGGTCATAGCCCTCGATGCCGCCGACATCGCCCGGATCGCAGAAATAGTGGCCGTTGATGTCCTGCTTGATCGGGCCGAGATCGCCGGGCTTCGCCGCGGGCGCGCGGCAGGCATACTGGATCTGCTGCATCACCAGCAGCCGCTCGGGGATCGCCGAGGTCGGGATCAGCGTATCGATGTCGCCATGCGCGGTCGGGGTCGGCAAGCGGTTGCCGCGGATGATCAGCGCCCCGGCCATGCCGCTCGACACCTGCAGCGCGGTCGAGCCGTGGCGATGGGTGTGATACCAGAACGTGCCGGAAGGATGGTCCGACGGGATGTTGTATTCATAGGTGAACCGCGTCTGCGGGTTGATCGACAACAGCACATTGTCGCTGTTTCCCGATGGGCTTACCCACAGCCCGTGGGTGTGGAGATTGGTGCCGTTGAAGCAGTGGGGGATGTCGGGCATCTGGCCGTCGGGCATGCAGCCGGGGTCGCCGGGCTGCGGTCCTGCCGGCAACTGATTGTCGAGGGTGACGCGTACCGTGTCGCCTGGAATTGCCTCGATCGTCGGCGAGACATAAGGAGCGCTGGGATCGACGCCCTTGCCGGTGTAGCCGCGCAGATGGACCTTGTCGTAGCCGCCCGTGGACGGGTTGTAGATCTGGTTGTCGATGTAGTCGAGCTTGAGATTGAGCAGGCGGTCGCCGCGCACCGGCAGCGTGTTGCCGGGCAGTGGCGGAGCCGGTGCGAGCTCCGTCAGGGCAGGCTTGGCAATCGGCGCCCGTTCGTCCTGCAGCACCGGTGGATTGAGGATCTCGGCCGCCGCGGGCAGCACCGCGATCGGTCCCAGGCTGCTGAGGAAAACACCCGCGAGAATTCGCGCACGCACCATCAATCCAGGACGCGACATGGGTCCCCTCCCTACATATTAGCTCGAGATTGTATTCCGAAAAGATAGTGCGCCAGATCCGGAGATCTGTCTAGCTTGAAAAGCCGAAAACGCCAAACTTTACTTCTACCAAAACTGAACGAACGAATTTTAGAACTTACTTATACAGATCACTATCACTTCGTTTCGATCTGATTCTATTTTTAATCGGCTAAGATGCCGAGCCGCGATCGACCAACCCAGTCTCTCGATCTTTACCGCAAGCAACAATTGCCAGATGAGCGCAGCTGACAGCAAGCAGTACCACTGCCAACAAACACGCTGGAGGGAGATTGTTCGCGCTGCAGGTCGTTGCCTATCCCGAACGCCTGGTTAGCAAGCGCCTGCGCGCACCGGAGAAAACCGATATGCCATCTCCACCCCTTCTACCCTTCTTAGTTCACCCACCAAGCTGGACAGTTCCCGCGGCCGGCGTCGGGCCACACAGCGGCCCAAACCAGTCACATTGGTTCGGATTGCTCGGGAGTACCCGCGCCCACAGTCGCTTTCCAAAGTGCCGGGCAAGCCTCCACGTCTGCAAATATCGTCTCGTCTGAGTTTCCGGTGGGCGTGATCATCGGACGACTTCTCCTCAGTCCATGCGCCTTTGTAGAGGACTATGCATGTACCGTGCCAAAAGAGAAATCGTTCTCACGCAATACGATAGTCCTAACACTGCGTAACCGGGGCAGATTACCGGGCGGTGGGGGTTTGCAGGCGCGTGCGTTCGTGATTCACCCTTTGCGTGACGCGGCTCTTATCAACCAAAGACCGCAATATCCTTGTGATCGAAGCCTTTTCATGCGATTCTTCGAGCTGATCTGAAGGAGATGAGAATGCCTGAAATGCTTGCAGCGCTTTCCAACATTCGGACTGTTGAAGACTGATCGCGGCCTTCCGGGATGAGCAGCATTGCCGGTGGTGTCACATTGATTGAGGGGTAAGGAAATTGAGGTAGCAGCGCGCCCATGACCGTGAGTGCACCGACCTACAAGAACCACCGCTATCCGATCGAAATCGTGGCCCGTGCTGTTTGGCTCTACTTCCGCTTCAATCTGAGCCTGCGCGATGTCGAGGAAATGCTGCTCGAACGCGGGATCGTCGTTTCCTACGAGACCATCCGCCGATGGTGCCGAAAGCACGGCCCTGATTATGCGCGCCGCATACGCCGCAAGTCGCCGACGAAAGACGATGTCTGGCACCTGGATGAAGTCGTGGTGCGCATCAACGGTCAGAAATGCTGGTTGTGGAGAGCGGTTGATCAGGACGGATATGTGCTCGACGAGATTGTCCAGACGCGTCGCAACACCAAGGCCGCCCGGCGCCTGCTGACGCGACTTCTGAAGAAGCAGGGTCTGCCGCCAAAGCGTATGATCACCGACAAACTGCGCTCCTACGGGGCGGCCCAACGCCAGGTCATGCCGAACGTGGAACACCGCTCGCATAAAGGCTTGAACAACCGGGCGGAGAATTCTCACCTGCCGTTCCGAAAACGGGAACGAACGCGACAGGGTTTCCGGTCGGTCGGCTCATTGCAGCATTTCGTGTCGATCTTCTCCGCCGTTCGAAATCTCTTCGTCCCATCCCAGACCAACCGCTCCGCCGCACAAATTCGAACCCATCGACGCCAAGCCATGGCCGCGTGGGAAGCCGTGAGTGCACGGCCTGCCTGAAAAGCGCGGTATCGGCCTCACGCGCCCACATTGCAAACAACGTGACAACGCCCGTGGGCGATGTAGACGAGTTGAAACGTCCTATCCGGACTTGAGAAGCGTGTGTGTCCAAAACCCATCCCCAGCGGCGTCGCCATATGCGCGGCGCGCATCACGCGGAGGTATGAACGCGGCTGAAATCCGAGAGCGAGGTCCGCGACTGTCTTGGGATCAAGCTTCACGATCAGCTGAAGTCACGCTCGGCGGCCGCAACAACCTCGTTCACCTGTCCAGCTTTGAGAAGGTCGAGAGGAGCGCCCCCGATACTGGGCTTCGGCTGAATCAGCCATTGCCAGGCCGCGCGAGAATTGCGGATGATGCTCGTGACTTCAGACATCCCCTTGACCGGCCGGCCGTCCAGAAACTGTGCCAAGGGAAAGACATGCTTTCGTTCACCCTTCAGCAAGCCGATGACGGCTCCCCGTTTTTGCCAATCATGGAGTGTGGATCTTCTTGTTCCAAAGGCCCTCTCAATATCACTCGGCCCTGCAACCGGCCCTGCCCAGTCTTCGAGGCGAACCGCTGTTGCATATTCCGCGACCCTTCGCCGACCTTCCTCGAGATCTACTACGTTGCCGAGTCCCGCGCCGTGACTGACCTCAACAGGCCTTTCAACGTCGAGCTTGATCGGCCTGCTGTCGCCTCGACCAGCGAGATCCGCGACCACCGTCTCCATTGCCTGGGCAAGATCCTTTTCATGAACCAGAATCTGGCGCTGGTTCTCCTCCGAAAGCCGGACAGCTGCCGCAGTCACCGCAGCTACCATTTTGCTCTTGCCCTTTAGCTCCGATCGGGAGATTCCTGGGTTGTGCCGTGCCAACACTTCAAGAATGTCGGCGACGGCCGCGCTGCTCACATTAACGTGCACGCCCGTTCCAGATTTTCGAACCGTTGCGACCATGGCGGCCTCCATTTCTGTGGCACACATATAGTCCGGATAGTCCGGTTTGTCCAGATCGTTCGGACAGGCGAGGTGGTTCTTTAGGCTGAAAAGGCGGGGAAGCCCAGCTTGAACACGAACGGCATTACAACGTCCTGAATCGCTGCGTGCGCTCAAAGTTCGCGCTACCGGCGATCTCGAGGGCAGTCACCTTGAACCCACCGCCCTCATCGAGGGCTGACTTCACCTCGTAGAGATATTCGAGCCGAATTTGCTAATGGCCCAGCATCGACTTGAGCCAGCGCCAAACGCGTGCCCACCACCGGTCTGGATAGAGCTCGGCGTAATAGTGTTCGCGCCGGCGTTCCTCGGCTGCGCGGCCGGCGGCAATTTGCGCGGGTGTCAACTGAGTGGACCACTCAATCTCGCCCCGGTCGATCCAGTAGTGCGACTTGCACGAACGCTGCCAATTGCCGATCGACGGATACAGCGACGGTCCTTCGGGGTGATCGGTGAACCGCCATTCGGTTGGCCCCAGCGGCGTCCGCACCTTTGAACCGCAGCCGCATGCGCACAGGTGCGCCGCCGTCTCGAACTCCTCCGACACGTAGAGCACGCCCGACTCGAGCTGCGCCGGCATGGTCCGCACGCGCTCGACCTTAATCCTAATCATAGGTGTCTCCGGTGAGGCTCAGGTCGTCGATCCCGAACAACATGTGCCGATATCCCTCAGTGTCGCGGTAGAGGCCGCGCACCTGCTTGTAGCGAATCATGGCAAGGCAGGCATTGAGCGCGTTCAGTTCGCCAATCTGGATATTGGAGCGGTAAATGTCGTCGGCGACGTCGGAGAGGTCGGCCAGCTTCCGGTCGCGCATCGCTGCGCCATCGCCGACGGGATAATATGTGGCCCGCAGCATGCCGGCGATTGGGCCGTGCTTTCGGTTGAGGCCCATGCCGACATCGATGAAGGGGATGTTGCGGGAGATTAGCAAGTCGAAGATTCCGGCGCGCGAGGATCCCTTGTCGACGCAAACAAAGGCGAAGGTGACACCGTCAAGGCGGTCGGCGGTGGCCTCTCCGATGTAGGTGGTCTCGACGGTCAGCCCGCGCCGAAAGTTGTCATAGCGGTCGCCGTAGACGGAAGCCTTGGCCGTTCGAAGTTCCTCCTTGGAGAGACGGCCCGGCGAACGAAACGCGGTGTGGACGTGGTAGATGTCACCGTCGAACGCGCGGATCTTGGGGACCGGCGTCTTGACCAGCAGGTCGAGGAGATAGGCACCGGTGCCACCGAGTCCGATGACGGCGGCTGTCTCATCGGCGAACCCGGCGTTCAGGTCGCTGATCTGCGCGCGCGACGTGAGTGTGTCTTGCAGCTGGCACCGTAACGTTAACCGGGCATCGATCAAAATGTGGGATCTGGCGGCATGACCAGATTTTCCCGTGATCCTCTTTATCGTCGCCACCGATTTCCGGCGCAGGTGATTGCCCATGCCGTTTGGCTCTATTTCCGGTTTCCGCTCAGCCTGCGGATGGTCGAGGATATGCTGGCAGCTCGTGGCGTCATCGTCTCTCACCAGACCGTGCGACTTTGGGCTGAGAAATTTGGCAGACACTTTGCCAATGATATCCGGAAGCGATCGGCCGGCAAGCTCGGCGACAAATGGCATCTCGATGAGGTTGTCATCACCATCGGTGGAAAGAAACACTGGCTTTGGCGCGCGTTGATCAGGACGGGTTTGTTCTCGACGTGTTGGTGCAAAGCCGTCGCAATGCCAAGGCGGCAAAGCGCTTGATGCGAAAGCTTCTGAAAGGGCAAGGCCGTTCGCCGCGTGTGATGATCACCGACAAGCTTCGATCCTACGGTGCGGCGAAGCGGGAGATCATGCCAGGCGTCGAGCATCGCTCGCACAAGGGCCTGAACAATCGGGCGGAGAACTCTCATCAACCCGTCCGACGGCGGGAGAGGATCATGAAGCGCTTCAAGTCAGCGCGACATCTTCAGCGTTTCGTTTCCGTCCACGACCCGATCGCCAACCTCTTTAACGTTCCCCGCCACGATATTCCATCCACCCACCATCGAGAACTCCGAGCAACTGCCATGCAAGCATGGCGCCAAATCGCGCGCCTTCACGCCGAATGAACCAAAGCCTCACTCCCAGATCTTGTTTTCACAGCGTTAAGTTTACGGTGCCCGATGGTTCTTGTAGGTGGCGCATGCTTCGACCATGCCAACCTGACTTATCGTCAAACCGTTAAGCCAAAATCAATGTGACAGCACCTTTCCTCGACATGGCGCAGGCCCAAGGGAAATCGGTAATAGAGCCAAACGGCGTGAGCAATGATCTCGGTCGGAAAGCGATGGTTCTTGTAGCGGCAGCTTCAGACATGCCCGGTGCCTATCGTCAATCCGTTAACGCTGAACAACGTGACAGCGCCAATCAGGAGCGCGCCTAAGCGCGCTCACCATTATCGGGTTTGGACACGCCGGCAGGCACATCACTGTTGCGTTCTATTCCTTCTATGAACTGACGATATGTCGGATTTTCGGCCAGCAATTCGTTTTGCATGCCGTAAAAGGCCGTGTCGGACGCGCAAAGAAAGAGAACGCGTGACATTGGTTTTATCAACGAGAGGTCATGGGTAATGAACACGCTGGAGTTGTCTTTTTGAAGCGTCTCAATGGCAGCCAGAGCGCGCTTCCGGTTAACTTCGTCTAGCGCAGCTGTGGCCTCGTCCAAAAGAAGCAGACGCGGTTTTTTCAGTAGGGCACGGGCAAGCGACACACGCTGTTTCTCACCGCCAGATAATCGATTGCCGCGCTCTCCCACCGTTGATTCGGCTTGCGCCTCATGCCGATTAATGACGTCTGTCAGCCCAAGGATGGAAATCACCTCGTCGATATCCGTTTTCGGTCCGGAATAGCCGAAGGCAATGTTCTCCCGGATCGTCCAATCGAACAAAAGGCAGTCCTGCTGTACCACGGCGATGTCTTCCCGCAGCGCGCTTGCATTTTCGTCCGAAACAGCCTTCCCGTTTATCATGTACGCCCCATCGCTCGGCATGGTAAGGCAGGATAAGAGCTTGAGAAGAGAGGTTTTCCCAACACCCGACGGGCCCACGATGAAGAGCGGTTCCTTCGGCTGAACACTGAAGCTAAGGCCGGACAACACCGGATGGTCAGCGACATCAATTGAAACATGGCGAAGTTCCAGGGTGAAAGGCTGCTTTTCCGCCGGCAGCAGGACCTTCGTTGGTGCCGGAACGTCGACTGCCAGCAGATCGGCAAGAAGTCGGGCCTCCCCGAGGGCCGCATGCACGTCACGATAAACGCGTGCAAACGTTTCGACCGGCTGCAGCAGTCGAATAATGTAGGTATTCAGCAGGACGAGTTCCCCGATGCTGAGAATACCCTCACCGGCATTGACACCGCCGCGCCACAATACGCCAAGTACGACCAAGCCGAAGACGAGCGCCTGGAGACCACCATAGTAGGCCCTCTGTCGGAACGTTATTGCCCAGGCCCGATCGTTCACTTTCAGTTTGTCGTCAAGTTTGCTGGTGAATTCGGAACCCAAATTCGATTGTTGAACCAGCTCGGCATTTGCCACCCCGTCGAGGCCGAAGCTCCAGGCATCGATGCCGCTTTCCATGGCTTCTTCCGTCGACGAGCGAATGCGCCGGGCAGCGATGTTTGCGATGAACCCGTACAAGAACAGTGCGACGACAAGAAACCCTGCGATCCAAAAATCAATCATGAAGGCAATCACCGACGCCGCGATTCCCAGTTCGATGATCGTTGGGATCAGAAAGAACGTCAGATTCGACGTAATGTCTCTGACGGCATCCAAACCCTTTTCTATCGTACGGCCGATCTCGTAGGTCGTGTAGGTCTTGAGACGGTAGTAAGGTAACGAGACGGCATGTTGAAAGACATGGGTAGTCAAGTTGCGTTGGAGCCTCAGATTCATGGGCCCGAAGGTAAGCCACTGGATTTGTTCAAGGATTCCAACCAGCGTTAAGCCTATGCCGAAGGAGAGGATGTAGGTAACAGCAGCATTGATCCGTCCGTTACCCTCTGTGAGGGCATCAATACCCAGTGAAAAGAACACCGGAAAGATCGCAGCACCTACCGCTGTCGCCGCAATGGTTAGGATCACCAGCGCAAGCAATGCCTTTTGCCTGCGATTTTGCGCAATTACCAGGAACACGACCTGTAGTACCTTTGATAGATCTGTCATCTAACCACCGTTACCATGTACAACCGAATAACTACCAATGTATAGCTAAACACAGATTGGTAGAATCACAATATACATCGAAACATACACATTGACAAATCGGAGTTATATCTTATGAATCGACCGTCACCGCGAGGTGCGGTGCGCTAACAGAAGGAGATTCCTATGAATCAGAACCTGAACCCTCCGCAGTTTGGTACGGCAATCGAATTCCTCGATGACGAAGACGCCACTCCGGGCGTCGCCTCGGCAGCAGCATGCTCACGTTGCGACAGCTCCAGCCGCAGCGGCGCATCGGGCAAGTCTTCCGGCTCGTCGCGTTGCGGCCAGACCGCCTGATCTGACCAGGCCCACCCCGGCGCCAGCATCCTGAGCGCCGGGGTGACCACGAGCACACGCATGCAGAACAATTGACTGCATCGGTACCGCTGTCGCCATTCTAGGATCGGAAACTATGTACACAATATCGCCGTTTGTGCTTGAGCCCGCCGACATTGACGGGGTTTGCAAACTGTTCACGCCGACCGGGGCCGCTTCGATTAGCGATGCCAATCTTGCAGCGGCTCTGCGGGAATTTTCATCGATACGGCCGTACATCGATGAACACTGTGTCTCGGAAATTCTGGAGCGCAATGCCCTGCCCATCGATGCAGCGGAGCAGTTCCTGACCAAGCTCAAAGTTCTGCGTCGCATGAAATCCGATGAAAGCGTTGTGATCTATTGCGCTTCGGATGAGATTTCGCGATCCTTGGGGAAGTGCATTGAGAACAACGACGCCATAACCTGCACTTCGATTGACGACCTGGCGCTCATAGGCAATCCGACCTTCCTTGTTGCGATTCAAGCCGCCTATTCGTCAACCACGGCGCGGGAAATCTACGCCGCATGTGCGCGGAGCCCTGAGTGCATCGTACTCCACGCATATTTTGTTTTTCGACACTTTGTCATTGACGGGTTCTACTCAGCGTCGATGGGCTTGCCTGACCATTTCAGTGGCCTTCATAACCTGGCCGGTCTCGACAGAAACCCAGGCTTCAAGCCAACCAGTTGGGCCGACTTCTTCCTTTCTGACCCCTATGCCCTCAACTCGCTCTCAGTTCCAACGTTCGCTGCGTTAGAGATAGAAGCGGCAGCAGCACTACACCTCCTATACACGCGCCTGCGCCCCCTCCTTGCCGACGGCGTTGCGCCGCTTTTCCCCGATGACCTCAGCACCATTATTGAGATGAATCTGGATACGGGTCGCATTGAGCGCCATCGAGGAGCCCATTCCACCTACAGTGCGGAACCGCGAACCATTTGAACGAGGGAGCAGATGCCATGCCGACCAACGACATATCAGCTTTGAACCAGATCGGTTTTACCAGCCAATTCGTCGACCCTGACGTCGAACATACTGTTCGCACCTTTCACCATCATTGTTTTACCTGCGCAGGGTCCACTCTGGAACAACGCATCAGTGCGCCGTTTCTTTCGAAGGAAACTCTACTTCTCGCAGAGACTAAGGAATCTCGATTTTCTCATTTCAGTCACATCGTCACCGGCCACTCCACCTCAACGCAGACAGCCGTTTCACGCTGGCCGTCCCTGAAGGAAGGGCAGCTTGGTATTGTGGAATTCGAAAAGATTGCCTCGATCCTGGGCCAGGCAATTGGAGCGGATGGCTTAGGGCGCAGGCCATATCCATCCGGCGGCGCGCTCTATAGCGCTGAGGCCATCGTAGTAACCAGCGAAATGGTTGAGGGTATACCTCCATTTTCTGTCGCGCATTACCTCCCGGGCAGCAACCGCTTCGAACTGCTGCCGGCGCAATTTGATCAGGATCGGTACAATGCCATCGCCACCATTAACGGGGCCGTTTTCTACGTCGCCTACTTCATCAATTTGAAGAAAGCGACCTTCAAATACAGGTCGCGGGGCTACCGGCTTGCCTTACTAGAGATCGGTTCGATGTATCATCACATCACAACTGTAGCTCAGGAAAACGGGATTGCTTCGCGCGTCTTGGCCGGCTTCTCCGAGTATGAGTTTACCAAGACCTGTGGCCTGGACAGCAGGTTGCTTCTCCCCGCTGCCATTCAAGCCTTTGGTTTTCCGGGAGATGCGAATGTCCAATAGCTTCCGCAATTTCGACCTAAAGACGCCGAGATTCCGCCTGTCGGCAAGCTACCCTGCCTCTATTTACGAACCTGCCGTTTTCTCCGCTGTCGACCATCTTGCGGTCAACGGGCATGGTTTTGGTTTTGATGGCGACGCACATATCAAGGCAATTGGGGAATATTTGGAACGGTACGCCGCTTTTCGTACCATTCAGCCGACCCATACCGGGCGGTTACACGAGATGGGACTTTCAAACGCGGAGCAAGTGGCCCTCCAAGGTGTATTGCTGCAGACCTGCCAACCCGATATCTCCAAAGAAGATCTCGTGGAACACGCCTTTAACCTTGTCGAAGTGCAGCGGTTTTCGACGGGCGAACGTTGCCTATATCCTGCCGTCTATCTTTCTCTGCACAGGTTCAGCGGCTGTCGCGACGCTGATTTTCTGCCGGTGCGCGACACCTCCGGCAGTGCTATTCACCCGGATCGCGCCACGGCGTTCCGATCGGCGTTGTTAGAATTCGTTGAACGGCAATGTACAACCGCTATGTGGGTGTCGCGACGCTGCAACAAGATGGCGCCCCTTTACGAAAATCTCCTCGGCCGCGGCAAAGCCGGCACCACCTGCCGGCAGATGACGCGGGAGGGTTCTGTTACAGTGTACGACATCTCGTTTTTGAAGGGCGTTTCAGTGCTGTTTGCCGAGTACCGGTCACGCAAGGAGGACGACATTATCAATTTCGCATGCGGCTGTGCCGCAGACTACGACGCAGAGACCGCGGTGTTGAAGGCGTTTACTGAGGTGTGGCAGACCTCGCTGTTGCTTCCGCAGATGGAATTCTTTGGCATGCACGAGTATGGAAGCGACAAACTAAAAGCAGATTTCAGGGCGGCCAACAGGCCGGATTTCGAACTAGAGGTGCGGGTTGCCCCCCTCCACATCGGCCCCGAAATCGAAAAAGGAACGCTGAAAGATAGCCTGCTCTCGGTCTCTCACAACATCTACGTCTACGAGAAGGCCATCACGGTCTCCGGCGCAAAGGTGTGGTTCTGCCGTGTCGTCTCCCCCGACTTCTTTGTTCACATGAGCCCTGGTGTGGGCAATAACAATGAGAATGATTGGATCAATCTGTTCTGCGCGCCGGGGACCGGAAGGCTGGAGCCGCTGCCATTCTCATGAAAGAGAGAGGGAGGTTTTGCCCCCCTCTAACTTACGTCTAGGTACTGCAGCGGCGCTTCGAGATCGTTACTCCCAATCCGACGTCTCTGGCGATTTTAGATCGGGCTCGTGCATAAGCAGGGGCGACCATTGGATAGTCCGGGGGAGGTGCCATTTCTGCCTGTATTCATCAGGTGTCATCTGGTACTTCGTCTGCAAATGTCGTTTCAACGACTTGAAACGTTTACCATCCTCCAGGCAAATGAGATATTCCTCATTTATTGATCCTTCCTCTTTTACAATCGACCCTAGCTGCATGGTGCCGTTTTCCGCAAGACCAAGGGAAGGATCGTCATGACCCTTGCTGAGAATGTGCTGAAGACGCGCCACAAGCGGCGGAAGGTCGGCCGGCGATATATCGTTTCGATTGAGATAAGCCACAATAATGGCCGTTAGAGATGCGACAGTAACGTTCTCGGAAGGAATTGGAGACTTGCGATCCATATCTTACCTACAATAAAGATGGCCACGTCCCAGCTAAAAAGCCTTTTTTACGCGTTTCGCAGCCAAAATACTGTTGATCTGCTCAAACTCTGCCGGCTATCGCGGGCGAGTGTTGAGAATTACCGTAGATACAGAGCCGGTATTAGATCAGGTTGGATCGCAAAAAATCATCCCCCATAATTGTCCAAAGCTCTACCACAGCATCTGGTTTTGTTGCAACGGCTGAATAGGGGCGCAGAGAGGCCCTGATGCGAGGTCAATCAGGCGGCGAGGATTTCGAACTGCTCGGCCAGGGACGGATTCGGATTGAAAGGCGTACATCGCCTGTCGCTTGCGCATCATGTGAATCATTTCGATGCCGGTCAGCCCTGACTTTGCTGCGCGCGCCGCGGTCTCGACCGTCTGCCGGGACAGAACGCCCTGAGAGCACACTTCCAGGACATCAGAGCAGAACGGCCCTTGTCAAATACATCCGTCAGGTATCTACTCTTGCGGATCCGGATCGGCTTCAGCCAGCGCCGGGAGCCATCCTGCAAGCGATTTGTGGTGTCGCAGGATCGCCTCCCGATTGGTCTGGCTACCGTCGATGACGACGCGATCAGGTCGGCCATGACGCTCCAGCGCCTTGCGGAGGAAGCGTTTGGCCGACGGCAGGTCGCGCTGCTCGCTGAAATAGAAGTCGACGGTGTCGCCGACACTGTCGATGGCGCGATAGAGATACATCCACTAGCCGCCTTAATGCACGGCGATAAGCTTTTGACGGCCTGAAGCGACGCTGTGGTCGCCGTTGCAGTGCTTTTCCACGCGCCCCGTCAGGCGCCGGGATTGCTCCGTCGTGATGGCAGGCGGGGGTTTGCAGGTTGCGGTCGACGGGTTCGTTTCGGGCGCCTGCGCCCCATCGTTATGTCGCGAGTTGGGGGATGCGATCGAGGACGATGCGCAGGATGCGCTGGTCGGGGCATGATGTCGGCAGGTGCAGGCGGATTTGCGTTTTCATCTCGACCACCCGCGCGGCGATTTTGATGAGGCGCAATCGCAGCGTGTCGAATTGGGCGACGGCAAAGCTCGAGCGTTTCGGCATCGCAGCGCGCAGGCTCCACATCAGCCAATAGGCGCCGGCATGCAGGAAGAGCCGGAACTGGTTGGCCGTCGCTCTTGTGCAGGATGTGCGGTCGGCGGCAAGATGCGTCTTCCAGGACTTGATGTGGTTCTCGGCCGCGCCGCGCCGGCAGTAGAGGTCCTCGTAGAGCGCCTTGGCCTTGCCACTGGCCAGATTGGTGACGATGAAGCGGGTGTCGGCTCCTTGGGCGCCGACCTCGACGCGGGCGATGATGCGCTCGACGCGGCTCCAGCTGGCGGCCCCGTCAACAAACTCCTTGAACCTGCGGACCTTGTTCGTCTTCGACGCTTCAAAGCGCGCCATCGTGCGGGCTTCCAGGTCCGCGACATGCTTGCGCAGCGTCGTGGTGGGCGCCACGCCGAGGATGAAGTCGACATCGTTGGCGCGGCACCAGTCGATGACCTGCGGACTACAATAGTGGCTGTCGGCCCGGATCAGGATCCGTGTGTTCGGCCAATTGCTCCGGATCGCCCGCACCAGGCGGCGCAGATGGGGGCAGATCTCAGCCCCGCTCGGCCGACTGGCCGGTCGCAGGATCGCGCTGACGAACCGGCCCGCACCGTCGAACACTACGATCGGCTGGAAGCCGTATTCGTCGTAATGCGCGTTGAACAGGCGCAATTGCTGGCCGCCATGTACGGCGTCAAAGGAAACATCTCCAGACTGCCCATCACCAGGACCTTCCCGCCTCGGCAACGATCATGCGGGAGGGCCACGCCTTTGAAGGGCGGCCTCTGGCCGTAATCAGCCGCCTCAAACGCCGCGGCGAGCCAACGCTGCTTTTAGAATTGCCGGACGGCAGCCGGACCTACATTCCCGTCGCGTGGACGGATCTCGGGGGCCTGGGGGGTGATTCCACAGCCTCGCCGGCTAATCACTCCAGCATTGGGCGGCTTTCAGACCTTCTGCATCTGCGCTTTCTGACCGACGCTCTTCTTGAACGGCGCGGCGAGTCGCCGCCCGATGACAAGGAGGAGCGACATGCAACTGAAGCTGAGATTCGCCGAGGAAGACCGCAAGCGGCCTCCCGACCCACCCACCTGGGAGACGCTGGACGCCGAGGCGCGGGCGGAGGCGTTGCGCCGGCTCGCCCTCGTGATCGCGCGCATGCTGACAGTGAGGGAGGCCGGTCATGACTGAACACAGCAAAATCGCCGCCGGTCACCAGGCCCGGCTGGCTGTCGTCTACCTGCGCCAGTCGAGCGCCTCACAGGTGGAGAACAACCGTGAATCGACCGAGCGGCAATACGCGCTCTCCGGTCGGGCGCGCGAGCTGGGTTGGCCGGACGAGCGTGTCCTGGTCATCGACGAGGACCTTGGCCTGTCCGGCTCCGGCAGCGTCATGCGCGCCGGCTTTGCGCGGCTGACCAGCGAGGTGGCGCTGGCCCGGGTCGGCATCGTGCTTGGCCTGGAGGTTTCGCGGCTGGCGCGCAACAATGCCGACTGGCACCGGCTGATCGAGTTGGCCGGGCTGACCGATACGCTGATTGGCGATGCCGACGGGATCTACCACCCGGCTCTGTTCAACGATAGGCTTTTGCTCGGGTTGAAAGGCGCCATGAGCGAGGCCGAATTGCACGTCCTGCGCGCCCGCCTCAATGGCGGCATCCGCAACAAGGCAGCGCGCGGTGAATTGCGCCGCGGCCTACCGATCGGCTTCGTCTGGGGCGAGGCGGACGGCGAGATCCTGATCCATCCCGACGAGGCCGTCGCCCATGCCATCCGCACCGTCTTTGCCCGCTTTGCCGAGCTCGGCTCGGCGCGCCGCGTGTGGCTGTGGTTCCGCGAGCAAGCGATGAAGTTCCCGCTGTGGCTTAATGCACGCACCGAGCTGCGCTGGGGCGAGGCCAGCTACCACGCGGTTCACAGCGTGCTTGCCAATCCAGTCTATGCCGGCGCCTATGTCTATGGCAAGTATCGCCGAGAGACGGTGCTCGACGAAACCGGCGCGCGGTGCAAGCGGATACGCAAGCTGCCGATGGAAGACTGGCAAGTGCTGATCAAGGACCACCACCAGGGCTATATCGATTGGCCCACCTTCGAGGCCAATCGAGAGCGCATGGCGGCCAACACCCAACCCCGGACGCACGCCAAGGCGCAGGAACAGGCCGGTGGCGCCGCCAGAGAGGGTGGCGCCCTGCTGCAGGGCATTGCCCGCTGCGGCCACTGCGGGCGACGGCTGCACACCCATTATCGCGGCCGCACCGTGACGCCGGGCTACCATTGTCCCGGCAAGGTGGTCGTCGAGGGCAGAGGCGTCCATTGCCTCAATGTTGGCGGCGGGCAGATCGATGAAGCCGTGGTGGCGGCCTTCCTGGAGGCGCTGGAGCCGGTGCGCCTGACCGCCACGCTCGAAGCGGCCGAGCGGCTGGAGAACGATCGCGACGCAGCACTCAAGCAATGGCGGCTCGACGTGGAGCGCGCCGCCTTCGCCGTCAACCGCGCCGAGCGCCGCTATTGCGCCGTCGATCCCGACAATCGCCTGGTCGCCCGCAGGCTCGAGCAGGAGTGGGAGGAGGCGTTGCGCGCCCTGGAGGCGGCAAAGGCGGAACTGGCGCGGCGCGAGGAGCAGCGTCCGCGCGTCCTGTCGGCCACGGAGCGGGAAAAGCTGCTTGCCCTCGGGGCCGATCTGGCGAGCGTTTGGTACGCGCCCACCACCACGCCGCGTGACCGCAAGGAATTGCTGCGCACGCTCCTCGATGAGGTCACCCTCCATGTCGATCGCGACGAGGCAGCGGCGCTTCTCGTCCTGCGCTGGAAGGGCGACGCTACGAGTCGCCTCACCGTCGCCTTGCCGCGCTCGCGGCCGGCGACGGTTCGTACCGACGAGGACACGCTGGCGCTGCTGCGGCGGCTGGCACCGCATTATCCCGACGCGGTCATTGCCGGCGTCCTCAACCGCCAGGGCCGCCGAACGGCGTACGGCCACCGGTTTGACGCCAACCGCGTCGGCTATCTGCGTAAGCACTGGAAGATTCCCGCCTGCAAGGCCAAGCCACCAGCCGCCGACGGCGACATCGTCACCGTCCGTCAGGCCGCTGCCGCGCTCGGCGTGGCGCCATCGACGCTTCACCGCCATGTCAACGACGGCCTCATCCCGGGCGAACAGGTGACACCCGGTGCGCCATGGCGCATTCGCCTGACCGCCGAACTCAAGGCCCGCTTCCTGGCCACGCCTGGCGAAGGCTTTGAGCCCATCCGCGACGCCATGGAGAACCTCGGCCTGTCGCGCCAGGTCGTGTTGCAGCGAGTAAAACGCGGCGAACTCGAAGCCGTCCATGTCGTGCGTGGACAGAGAAAAGGCCTATGGATCAAGACGATAGACCAAAATCCCAGCCTCTTCGAACAGATACCGTGAACCAGGGGGTATTATGACAATGGATCCAACGTGTCGTCGATGTCGAGCACAATCCGCTTCGGCACCTGCCGGAAGGAGGCGCAGTAAAGGTCGATCATCGCTCGCCCCATGGCGACCAGCTCCCGCACGCCGGGCAGGTTCTCCAGCCTGCACATCGTCGACTGGGAGGCCAGATCCCGACCCGACGGCAGCGCATCCTGGGCCATCTTGAAGACCGGATCGGAGCGCAGCCGGTTGGCGTCATTGCCATCCTCATAGCCGGCGGCGATCATCTTCATGCGAAAGCCGATCATGTCCGCCAGGCTGTGGACGACCTGGTCCGGGCAGCGCGGATCATCGATGCAACGCGCCAGACGGTCGGCCACCCGCAGTCGTTTTTCCACCTCGGCCAGCGCCAGAACGCCACAGTTGGAGGACAACATGCCGCCGTCGAAACGGGCGACGACGGACTTGCCGCCCACTGATGACAAACCGCTCAGCGGCAGGGTAAGATCATTCATGGCGGGTGTGGTCTCCGGGAAATGATTCGGATCGGCTTTAGCAACCAAATCCTACGTCATTTCAACGGTTTGCTCCACATCCGCCAACCCACCAGTAGAGTCGAGGAAGGGCGCGGTGGCTTGGGCCGTGTTGGCATCGCTCCGTTTCCCTTCCCCGCTCATCAAACCGGACGTGTGGATTTCCCGCATCCGGCTTTCCGACTGGTTTCATCGTGAGGCACACGGCGGCGGTCCAATGTGCACGCGTCGAAGACGCAGGACACCAAGTTTTCCGAAGACAATGTCGTCGGAGAAACGCTGTGTGCCGCGTCCCTGCACCTTGTGCCGTTTGCGCAGGAAGGTGCGAACACGGTCATAGACGTGGTTGTCGACCGCTCGATAGGCCGGCAAGCGTGTTCCATAGCCAAAGTAGCCTGACCAGCCGCGCAGAAGCCTGTTCAGCCGGGTGCAGACCACGGGCCACGGCTCTTTGTTACCGTTTACCAAGTGATCGCCAATCTTCGTTTTGATCCGTTGCACGCTCTTCTTGGATGGGCTCGCACCCAGGTACCAATGGCCGTCTTTC
This sequence comes from Mesorhizobium loti, assembly GCA_014189435.1. Lineage (NCBI taxonomy): Bacteria > Pseudomonadati > Pseudomonadota > Alphaproteobacteria > Hyphomicrobiales > Phyllobacteriaceae > Mesorhizobium > Mesorhizobium loti. The sequence goes on along the minus strand of CP050294.1, from coordinate 37,272 downwards.
CGGTAGCGGTGAGGTCCGAACGTATAGCCAAGGAAGTCGAAAGGCTCCGTGCGGGCATCCTTCACCGAGGTCTTGGCCTCGTTGAGTGTCAGCCCGAGTTTCGTCATCACCGTCCGCGTCCACGCCAGCGCCTCGACCGCGTGCCCGCGGCTGAGGATGACGAAGTCATCGGCATAGGAGATGACATGCGCACGGAACGCCTCGCCGCGTCCGGTGAGCCGCCAATGTTTCAGGAACCGGTTCATGTAGATGACCGAGAGCAGCGGGCTTGCGACCCCACCTTGCGGCGTGCCGCGCGTGCTGCTCTTACCACCGCTCACGTGCCGTTTCCCGTCACCGTCCCGCTCTTCGATCGGCGCTTTCAGCCACAGCTTGATCAGCCGCAGCACGTGCCGGTCGACAATGCGTCGGGCCACCGATTTGAGGAGGTCCGAATGCGGAATCGTGTCGAAGTATTTCGACAAATCGGCGTCTACCACGTCCGTGTGGCCCCGGCAGACAAGCCGGTGCACTTCCTTGATTGCGTCGGTCCCACTGCGTCTGGGCCGATAGCCATAGGCACCATCCTCGAAGTCCGCCTCGAATATCGGTTCCAGCACCAGCTTCGCGGCGGTCTGAACCACCCGGTCCCGAATGGTCGGGATGCCGAGCGGACGTTCGCCGCCCCCCGGCTTCGGGATCATCACCCGTCGCACCGGCTGCGGCCGATAGGTCTTCGAGACAAGTTCCTCGCGCAGGCCCGCCAGCCACCTCTCCGCGCCTTCCGCCTCGATCTTCGCGAAGGTCACATTGTCCACGCCCGGCGAACCCGCATTGGCGCGGGCCAGCGCATAGGCATGGCGCAGCATGTCCTCACGGCAGATCTTGTCGTAGAGCACGTAGAAGCGGAAAGCGGGCTCCGCCTTCGCCTTACGGTACAGCTTCCTCTGAAGGTTCCTGATCTTTTCGGGTGTTTCGAGGCTCATCGCCAATCACCCCCTCCTCACCAACGTCAAAAGCACACCAGAAGTCAGGGCCCTTCCCTCCACCGGCATTACCCGGCTTCAGCGGTATTATGACCCTGTCCGACTCCCACCGGCACCGCCGCCCTGACGGCTGCGTTGAGGCCGCTACCCTCATGCCGAGCGGGTCTCCCCCGTTACCCGTATCACCCTTCCGACGTGCCGTGCCCATTACCCCGGCGGATCGAACGGGTGCACATGTCGATTGCTTCCCCGTTCGCGCGGCCTTCCCCGAAATTCAGGCGGGTCGGCATCCACATCATCACTTTCGAGGCCTGCTCAGGCTTCACTCACGTTACGGCCCATCGGATTGCTCAACCGCCCAAGGCGGCCTTTGTCACGAGGCTTCGACCCGGCCAGTTGCCCGACCGAGCCGCTCGTCAGCTACCAGACCAATCGACTACTATCTGGGTGGAACCTTCCTCCACTGGTGATACGCCCCATCGGGGCGCACTGAATTTTCCGGGCTAGCTGCCGCTAGCAAATAGGTCGGGTTCGACTGTCCAGATTTGAATTTTTCGATGGAGCGAAGCCCGGAAAAACCAGGGATTTCCGCCTCGAGGTAGGGCGCAAGCGCTGCCTGGTCGAGCGCAAGCGCCGACGTGTCGAGCGCGTTCGCGTCGCTCATGCGGTCTCTGGCTGGCGCTCGATCAGCGTCAGCGTCAGCCAGCGCGCGGTCAGCGCCGGCTTCTTCGAGCCCTCGATCTCGATGGTCACGTCATGCGCCGTCTGCACCCAGCCCGACGGCCTGACCTTGACGTCGGCCAGCACGAAGCGGGTGCGGATGCGCGCACCGGTCTTCACTGGCGCCATGAAGCGCAGCGAATCGAAGCCGTGGTTGACGCCCATTTTGCTGTTTTCGAACGGCGGCATGGTCTCGAAGGTCATCGCCGACAACAGCGAAAGCGAGAGGAAACCGTGGGCGATGGTGCCACCGAACGGCGTCTCGCGCATGGCGCGCTCCGGATCGCAATGAATGAACTGGTGGTCGTCGGTGGCGTCGGCGAACCGGTCGATCATGCGCTGAGTAACCGCCCGCCATGGGGAGACGCCGAGTTCCTTGCCGACGCTGGCCAGAAGCACATCGAGACTGATCGGTTCCAAGCTGAAGTTCCTCCACTTCACCCGCCGGCGTTCCGGTCGGACGTATCATTCCTTGAACAGCGTCAGCCCATGCTGCACCGACTGCCCGCCATCGATCGGCAGGATGGCGCCAGTAACATAGCTGCCGGCCCGGCTGCAAATAGAGCGTTGCGCCGGCAATGTCATCCGGTACGCCGATGCGGCCAATCGGAACATGGCCGCCGACATGTTTGGCCGGCGTTGGTGCGCGGATATGAAATCGAACGCATTTCGATCTTTAATGTAGTTGGTTATGCCTGCGTGACTTGACGCCGGATAGACTCCGGGCGTGCCCATGCCAGCATGCGGTTGAGAACGATGCACCCGATGGCAACCTCGGTCTGTTGAGCCGGAAGAGAGCGTGCTCGCAGGCGCCGTCCGATCAGCCCCTTGTATCGTCCGATGGCTGTTTCGCTCAGCGCCCGCTTGCCGTAGCCGGAGGCTGCCTGCCATTTCAGCCGACCGTCGCTTGCGATTGCGGCAATGTGCTTGTCCCTTTGACCAGGCGGTCCGGCATCACCGCTTTCCACCGCCGTGGAACGCGGTGGAATGACGATGTTCGCGGTTGCGCTGTGCTGCAGGATAGACCGATAGGTTGGCTTGCCGTCATAGGCTCCGTCGGCTGTGAACTGGTCGATCTCGCCGTCGATCTGATCGAGCAGCGGTGCCACCTGGGAAGGATCATCCGTGTCCTGATCTGTCAGCCTTTGGGCAATGATCGCGCCACTTTTGGCATCCACTGCCAGATGCAGCTTGCGCCAGTTGCGACGTGATCTGGCGCCATGTTTCTGCTCCAGCCATTGCCCGGCGCCGTAGACTTTCAATCCCGTGCTATCGACAAGCCCATGCAGCGGGCCGTCCGGCTGCGGCGGGTTTCGTCGGGCTGATGGCTCCCACTTCTGTGCCCGACGGCTCAGCGTCGTATGATCTGGAACTGGGACTTTCAGCCCCATGAGATCCAGCAGCGAGTGGAGCAATCCCTCGGTCTGGCGCAGCCGCATTGCGAAGACGCAACCCAGCGTCAGCGCTGTCTCAATGGCGAGATCGGAATACCGGGCTTGGCCGCCGCGGGTCTTGCGTCGCGGAGCGCGCCATCCCGCCAGTGCCTCCGGCGTTACCCATAAGGTCAGGCTACCACGCCGGCGCAGACCTGCTTCGTAGTCACGCCAATTCGTCACCCTGAATTTCATCTTTCCGACGTGATGACGACGATCTGCGTGGTGTTTGTACGGCATGGCACTCAAATCAAGCTGATTTCGATCCTGCCTGCCTATCGCCAAACCGTTGACAAAGGATCCATGCACCAACGCTTATCTGATGCGGATTTGACATTCTGCTTTTCTTTCTTCGTTCCATCGATCGCGGTGTCATCCACGAAATGAAGGTCGGTCGGCGGCTCCGGGCTCGCAACGAACGAGTTTCAAAACTCGTGCCAATTCGGCCGACCCAGCAGAAGAAAAACATTGTGATTGTTGTGATTGCCTTTCAGCGGATTAGCCGAGGCCAGACACGAGCTCAGCGAAATAGGCCTGTGTCGCGGACCCAACAAAGGCGACAGAACAGTGTCGGATAGTACGGTCGTCAAACGCCAGACCGACGACACCTTCTTTATAGCGTTGATGGTGTAGACGCCCGCGACGACCGCAGTGTGTGGCAAAGTGGAGTTGTTTAAACCACCATTGGAGATGGGCATCATGAGCGAAGTTCGTACGATCGGTTTGGATTTAGCCAAGAACGTGTTTCAGGTCCACGGGGCTGACGAAACAGGTGCTGTTGTGTTTCGCAAGCAATTGCGGCGCGGGCAGGTTTTGAAATTCTTTGGTGGCCTGCCACGGTGCCTGGTTGCGATGGAAGCCTGCGGAAGCTCGCATTTCTGGGCGCGTGAGATAGGGCATTTGGGACACGAAGTCCGTATGATCCCACCGGCCTACGTGAAGCCCTTTTTGAAGCGGCAGAAGAACGACATGGCTGATGCTGAGGCGATCTGCGAGGCGGCGCAACGACCAACGATGCGCTTTGTTGCCGTGAAGAGCGAAGAAAGACAAGCCGCAGCAGTGGTGTTGCGCACCCGCGATCTGCTGATCCGGCAGCGCACGCAGATCAATGCGCTGCGCGGCCACCTTGCGGAATTTGGTGAAGTCGTGCCGCAGGGTTTAAGCTTCGCTTCGAAACTGATTGCGATGATTGAGGATCCGCAAACGGCTCTTCCAGAAACTGCGCGGACTGCTCTGCGGTTTCTGACAGCAAGCTTGTCCCAACTGAATGATCAGATTCGCGTGCTGGATGCACAGATTGTGCGCCGGGCTCGTGAAGATGAGACCGCACGCCGGTTGATGACAGTTCCCGGAATTGGCCCATTGATTGCCACCGCACTGGTGGCTCTGGCGCCATCGCCTGAAACCTTCAAACGTGGGCGGGACTTCGCCGCATGGCTTGGGCTTGTGCCGCGACAACATTCGACAGGCGGCAAACAGCGTCTCGGCTCCACGACGAAGATGGGGGATCGATCTCTGCGGCGGCTCCTGATCATAGGGGCCAATAGCGAGCTTGTGTGGCGCGCCCGCCCGCAAGGGTGCAACACCAGGCACGTGGCTGGCCAAGATGCTGGCGCATAAACCACCGATGCTGGTGAGGGTGGCGCTTGCCAACAAGATGGCGCGAATGATCTGGGCTATCATGGCCAAGGGAGGAATATACAGAGCTCCGGTTGCTGCGGTCTAAAGCCAACGTAACCGAGGGGACGTCGCAGCGAGAGAGGTCATCGGAAGTATGGCGCAACGGTCGTGAGACGGGATCAGGAAAACCAGTGTGCACCAAAGTGTCTCAAGAGCACGCGGCGTTGATTTGGACCTGACCTGCGAACACCATAAGGGCCCGCGGCATGTGTGAAAGCCGCATCACAGGCCGGACACATGTCAGCACCCGACAACGCGCAATGCCAACTAAAGATTCCTCTTGCCAAACGGGCGTCTACACATGGTGCACGGATCGTTTATTGATCTGGGTTTAGGGAAGCGGCAACCGCAGTAGCCTTTGTAGCGTAGCCATGACTTTCGAAGGCACAGTAAAGTTATCAGCGGATTGATGCAGCGATAGCTGGCCGGGACGACTGTCACGCTGCGGCGACACACGCGATTTTGTTCCAGATTTGCATGGCGGCGTTACGCAGGTCTCGATGTTGAGCCGATGACAGCGTATTGCGGGGAAGGTGGAACAGGTTGGCAATCGGATCACGGATGGAAACGAACCGCTGAAGCTGGCGTGCCGACTTGAAGCGTTTCACGGTCCTTTCCCGTTGTCGGGTCGGCTGGTGCGAATTTTCCGCTCGATTATTGAGGCCTTTGTGCGACCGGTGTTCGACACCGGGCATGAGGTCGCGCCTGGCGGCATCATAGGACCGGTGCTTGTCGGTGCTCATGACCCGTGCTGTCTGCCCTTGAGCCTTCAGCAACTTGCGCATCAGACGCTTTGCCGGCCTTGGCATTTCGGCGGCTTTGCACCAGCACTTCGAGGACGAAGCCGTCCTGATCGACGGCACGCCAGAGCCACTGCTTCTTGCCATTGATGGCCACCACACATTCGTCGAGATGCCATTTGTCGCCCAGGCAGCTGGCTGACCGTCGCGTGATCTCCCGGGCGAAATGCCGTCCGAATTTCTCCGCCCAGCTTCGAATGGTCTGATGCGTGACGATAATGCCGCGGGCCGCCAGCATGTCCTCAACCATGCGCAGGCTGAGCGGAAAGCGAAAGTAGAGCCATACCGCGTGCGCAATGATCTCGGCGGGAAAGCGGTGGCGACGATAGAGCGGATCACGAGCAACTTCTGACATGCCCCATGTACGCACATCTTCATCAGCCGTCGGTTAACTTTACGGCGCCGTGATGTATGTTGCGTGGTCCGGTCCTGAAGATACCGCGCTCCGGATAGAGCCCTCGACCGATGCCAAGGGGACCACCCATCTGGTTTCCGGGACGATCATGCCGCCTTGGCGTCGGTCAGCGCCCTGTCCAAGGCGTCCTTGATCGGCTTGGTGACGGCGGCCACTCCCTTGGTACACTGAGGGCCTGGAATTCCTTGGCCTGCTCCACATACATTTCGACCCGCTTGCGCCAGAAGCTCGACTGCAGCGCGATAACTTGGGACGGCAACTTGGCGCCAACCAACGCCTGTAGATGCGAGAGGTCTGCCTCGGCATTGGCCCGCAATGCAGCGATCGTCTTCAGCGACAGTTCGGCACCGACCGTTTTTGTGTTTTCGAAGATGGATTCGAGCATTTTCTGGGCGTCCTCAGCACTGGACGCGAATCTGACAGGAACTCCTGTCGACAGCTCGCCCGCCTTTTCGGCGACTACACGCATCTGGTCGACGGCTTTGGCAAGGTCTAATGCCGGGAAGTGGATGGTTTCGACGTCGTGATCTTCGGTCTTGGTCATTTCGTTGTCCTTCAGGTCGACGATCTCTCTGAGGTGCGCATGCTCTTTTTTGCATTGCACGAGGGCTCCTTTTGCCGTGGGCAAGCCAGCACCTAGTTTTCGTTCGCTAACCGGTATCTTCTCTACCGTGTGCCACTAAGGCGGCAATGCAACACGCATCTTCCGTTTGAAAAGTGCAAAAGGACATCTGGACTGTAGCACAGTATATGATCGTACAAATAATTTGATGTGTTAATATTATGATAAATGGTGGCGCGCGCCCTTTACAATTTCGACGCATTTATGCTTTTCCCGTAGCGGAGAGCGATCCCGGCATTGTTGTGTTTTGCGACGCCTTTACCCGGTAATTTAATGGGTCGGCCCTGAATAACGGCTAAGGCGTTGATATTCCGAACGCGTGAAGACGGGTGAAAGCATCCGATTTCGCCGTTTTCGGCTGGAGTGCTTGCAGGCACCAGGCAAGCCAAAGAGCGAGAACCGTGAGGATCAGGCGCAGATTGTGGCCTGCGGCGACGAGCAGCGCATTGATCGCATCGCCATCATGGCCGAGTAGGAAGTTGCGGTCCAGTCGGCCGTCGGTCTTCATGTGACCGATGGTGGCCTCGATGGCCGATCGTCGTTTCAGTTCCCGACGCATGGTGGCCGTCAGGCCACGCTTGCGGCCGGCGATCATCACCGATCCCGAGCCGGCATAGTCGTGGCCGCGATAGCCCTTGTCGACGTAGATGCGGTCCGGATCGACGCCGCCGATCTCCACCGCCTGATCGACCGTTGCTGCAAGCGTGTGGCCATCATACGGATTACCCTCGAACGCCTTGGCCGCCAGCACGAGGCCCTCGCGATTGGTTGCCGCGATCCCGACCTTGCAGCCGACTTCGTAAGGGTTGCGGGCTTTGCCCTTCGAGAGGCAGACCACCTCGGGCGCGTGCAGGGAGTAGATCTTGTTCCTGTCCTTCGGCTTCTGCGCCAAGAGCCGCTCGACGAGCCCGAGCAACCGGGCAAATCTGGCCTCGAGTCCGGCATTGCCGGCGATCTTGCGGCCGACGTCGCGGAACACCCGGCCGAGATAGGTGCGAAGGCGCTTGAGTTCGCGACGCATCCGGCGGAACTGCCGGGCATGCGCATAGCGACCTGCCCGCACTGCCGCTGCCTTGGCCAGCCGCGTGTGGCTCTGCCTGAGCTCGATGCCGCACCGCTTGGCCTGACGCACCAGGATCTGGATTGCCTTGAGGTAGAGCCGGCTGTCGGTGGGGTGGGCGATCGCCTTCGGCTGCACCGTCGTGTCGACGGTGATCCGCTCCAGCGAACCGGGCTTCGCAGTCCCCGTATCGAGTGCGACGTCGACGTTTGCCTTCAGCATTTCCTCCAGCCCCTCGGACCCGATCCGCTTGCGCCAGCGCGTCATCGTGCTGGCATCGATCGGCGGCTCGTGCTGGAAGAACTCGAAGCCGCAGAACAATTGCCAGTACGGGTTCTCAACCCAACGCTCCACCACTTCTTCGTCGGACAGGTCGTGGACGTGCTTGAGGTAATGCAGACCGACCATCAGCCGCGTCGGCTTGGCCGGCCTGCCGACCGGGCGATAAAACCCGCCAAACGCTTCGTCAAAGCGCGACCACGGCATCAATGCCGACAACCGGACCAGCGGATGGCGCGGATTGATGATGGCATCGAGGCGCTCGCGGAACAAATCATTCTTACCGGACGACGGACGGGCTGGAAGCATTGCAAAAACACCGGGAAACGACGGGATCGAAGGTGGTTTCCGGCATTCTCCAATACTTCACACCCGATGGGAATCCCTGCAACGCAAGGGATCCAAGAGTTTTTCAGGGCGAACTCTTTACTGAGTTAATGTGACATCCCCTCAAAACGCTCCCAGAACTAAAAATCTGCCAAAGTAGTGCTAGTCTAGCGTTGTTAAAAGCGAGTGGGCACTGAATACCTGCTAACCGCTGTTGCTTCGTACGCATCTCACGAAGGCCGCGTGGAGCAACCCGGCATGGCGCAGCAGCGCAACAGCTATGATTGCGGCGTCTATGTGGTGGATGGCGCCCGGGAACTGGTGCAAAACCGATTGAGGCACTGATGCCGGTTTTGTCGCAAGCTCCTGGAAGAGCGCACAAACGGCTGTCGCAAAGTCCCCGAGAACGAATCCCCGCTTCGGAATTTTGTGGACACCTATGCCGGTTTGATCGCGCTGCAGAGAGACGCGGCCCATGGCGAAATGGAAAGCCGTGGCCATGGTCTGCTGACATCAGCGGCCGCCAGGTCTCAACGGGTTCATATGCAGACAGCGTGACATCGCCCTATTTCACCTTTTTTACCGCCCCTTAAGTCCCTCGCCCGCATGCTTGTCGATGCCATTGAACTCATAGCCATCGGCCAAGGATTTTGGACAATATGTTTCCTGTCGCAGCGGAAACCGTGAGAGTCGCTGTAGGCCTAACGTTAAGGGGCTGGGAGGAGAGCGGTTTGATCGGACGAAATGTGTACGGGAGTACCGAGTCATGAAGCCACGAGGTAATCTGGTCCGACTTAAGCAATTTCAGGTGAATGAGAAGCGGCGACAGCTGCAGCAGCTAGAGCATTTTCCGTGAACGCCGAGTCACATTTGGGATTCACGCGGTGGCGGAAGTCTGTTTCATTTTCCCTGTGATTTGCAGGGAGATGACGATGACACGCAGCTTGAGTGCGGACCTTCGCGGTCGGGTGATTTTGGCTATATCGGAGGGTGTTTCGACGCGGGAGGCAGCACGCCGGTTCCGGATCGGGATTGCTACGGCGGGGAACTGGTATCGCCGCTATCGCGAGACGGGTGAGATGGCGGCACGCAAGCAGGGCCAACCGTCGCGCTCGAAGCTTGATCCTCACGAAGCCTTCATCCTCGGCCTGATCGAGGAGACGCCCGACATCACTCTGGCGGAGATTGCCGAGAGGCTGGCGGCCGGGCATGGCGTGCGCGTGGTTCCTTCGACGATCTGGATGTTTCTCGACAGGCGCTGCGTCACGTTTAAAAAAAGACGGCGCATGCCAGCGAACAACAGCGCCCCGACGTCAAGGCGCGCCGTTGCGCCTGGTTCGACGGCCAGCTCGATCTCGACCCCGAGAAGCTGATCTTCATTGATGAGACTGCGGCCTCCACCAAGATGGCGCGGCTGCGCGGGCGGGCCAAATGTGGCGAACGCTGCCGTGCGCCGGTTCCTCATGGTCATTGGAAGACCACGACCTTCACCGCTGGACTGCGGCTGAACGGCCTGACCGCACCGATGCTGCTCGACGGGCCGATGAACGGCGCCGCCTTCCTGGCCTATGCCGAACAGGTGCTCGCGCCTGAACTTTCTCCCGGCGACATCGTCGTCATGGACAACCTGCCGGCTCACAAGATCACCGGCGTTCGCGAGGCCATCCAAAGGACCGGCGCACGGCTTCTGTTGCTGCCGCCATATTCGCCCGACTTCAATCCCATCGAGATGGCGTTCTCGAAGCTCAAAGCCCTACTCAGAAAAGCAGCCGCCCGCTCCATCGATCAACTCTGGTCCGTCATCGCCGACTGCCTCGACGCCTTCAAACCCGCCGAATGCCGAAACTACTTCGAGGCAGCCGGGTATGACCCGGAGTAAGTCGAATCTGCTCTAGACATGATGATTGCCGATTTCGAACGCATGGCGCGAGAACTGGACTTCCAGATCAACGCCGAGGAAACGAAGGCTGGCATCTCCGATATCAATCATTTCGCTTACCCGACGTTCGCCAAGGCCGCCCGCCTGCGTCGTGACAACCTCAAGAGTTCGCAATCGGACCTTCTGCGGCAGAGAACCGCAGCCGAGCCATCTCTCGCCGAGGCTGAAGCAGAGCTCTCCAAGGCGCAAATGCTAGAATCGCGCAGCGGCAGAGGCCACGACCTCGAACCCGGCAACCGAAGCGCCATGATCGGCTGAGCCGGACGGCTTTAGCGCGCCTCAATTCGCGACACCAGACTGACCGTTGGCGCACGAGGAGGAGTGCGGGCACTGTAAAATTATCAGCGGCTTGATGCAGCGATAGCTGGCGGGGACGGCTGTCGTGCCGCGGCGACACACGCGATTTGTTCCAGATTTGCATGGCGGCGTTACGCAGGTGTCGTTTTCCATTTAATTCTGTCGGGTTTACGACGATGCGGGAGATCGGACACAGATGGGGCGGCTCACCACGTTGTAATTGAAGGTTTTATTCCTTTGGCACGGTTGGTGCTGCGGATGATCCGCAAGCATGCACGCCACCGATACGATGAGAGGTGAGCGTCAACGGTCCACTCAGTCGTGACGGAGTGCCAGCCGCGCGGGCGGACGCCGACCATCCCGATAGTCATCGATCCGGTCTGCGTAGAACAGTAAGCAGGATGAGAGCGAGATCAGCATGAACTCGAATTTGAAATGTTTGGCCCAAGCAACTGCCATCGCCTTGCTCTGGAAGGTCAGCGCTACGTCGGCGCACGAAGGTATGTGGATGCCGGGCCAGATTGCGGACGTGGGCGCGGCCATGCGCGTGGATGGGCTCCAGATCGATCCCGCCCTGTTGCGCCGTCTGGACACTGGCCCGCTCAACGCGATCGTATCACTGGGCGGATGCTCCGCCTCCTTCGTCAGTCCACAAGGGCTGGTCGCAACCAATCATCACTGCGTGTTCGGATCTATCCAGTACAACAGCAAGGAGGGACAGGACTATCTCACAAACGGCTTTCTGGCGAAGAGCCTGGGTGAAGAATTGCCCGCGGCGCCTGGCAGCCGCATCTATGTGATCGAGGATATGCGGGATGTGACCGCCGACATGCTCAAGGGCGTTTCGGACAAGCTGAACGGCTTTGCCCGCTATGAGCGGCTCGACACGAACCGCAAGGCGCTCATCGCTGCATGTGAAGCACAGCCCAATCGCCGCTGCGACGTGGAGGGCTATTATGGCGGCGACTCCTACTATCTCGAGCAGAAGCTCGAAATTCAGGACGTGCGCCTCGCCTATGCGCCCGCGCTCGGCATCGGTAACTTCGGCGGCGAAACGGACAATTGGATGTGGCCGCGCCACACAGGCGACTTCGGCTTTTATCGCGCCTATGTCGCTCCTGATGGTTCCTCCCGGCCTTATGCGCGCGACAATGTGCCCTACCGGCCGAAGAGCTGGCTGCGCATCGCCCATGAAGGTGTTCAAGAAGGCGATTTCGTGATGGTCGCCGGCTTTCCGGGGACGACCAATCGGTTGCGCACCGCTGGCGAAGTCCAGTTCAACTTCGCGGACTACGAACCGCTGCTGCAGCGTTTGTTGTCGGACTATGCCGCCCAGATCAAGCGAGCCACGGCAGGCAATCGTGACGCGCAGATCCGCTACGCCGCCATCCTGCAAGGCGCGGAAAACTACGAGAAGAAACTAGCGGGCGATCTCGCCGGCGCCGATGCGATTGGGCTCGATGCTCGCAAGGCCAACGAGGAGAAAGCTTATCGCGACTGGGTCGCTGACGATCCCGCGCGGCAGGCGCGCTATGACACAGCAATCCGCGAACTGGACGCCATGGTGGCCGAGAATAGCCGGGCCTCACTCAAGGGGCTGCGGCAGGCGCTGCTGGACCGCGCGCAAATCCTCTCATCCGCGCGCACTCTCTATCGCTGGGCGAAGGAGCACGAGAAGCCCGATGAAGACCGTGAAAGCGGCTTTCAGGATCGTGACCTTAACGAGACCGTCGATCAACTGACGCAGATAGAACTCCGTTATCTGCCCGACATCGATCGCAAGCTCTTCGAGGCCGCGCTCGATGAATATCGTCGGCTGGACGCAAAGGATCGCGATACTGCGTTCGAGACCGCTCTGGACCAAATCGGCCTTGACCGACTCTATGCGGACACCAAACTCGCCGACACGGCCACGCGGCTCGGCTGGCTCGGTAAGCCGGCTACTGCCTTCGAGGCGTCGGATGATCCTTTCATCAAGCTGGCGGTCGCGCTCTATCCCGGCGACATAGCTGCGGAGGTCGCGAAGAAGGACCGCGCCGGCCGTACGCAGGCGCCCCGCGCGACCTATATGCAGGGTCTGCGTGTCTATCGGCAGGCAATCGGCCAGCCAGTGTATCCCGACGCGAATGGATCGCTGCGCATCACTTGGGGCAAGGTGGCAGGGCGAACGCGCGATGGGCAGATCTGGACGCCCTTCACCACGGCCGAGGGACTTCTGGCCAAGCACACTGGCAGGGGCGAGTTCGATGCGCCGGATGCCGTGGTTGCCGCGATTCGGGCCAAGGACTATGGCCCATATGTCGCGCCGGCGCTGGGCACGTTGCCGGTCGACTTCATGTCCACGGTTGACATCACCAACGGCAACAGTGGCTCGGCGACGCTGAACGGGCGTGGCGAGTTCGTGGGTCTCGTGTTCGACGGCACGCTCGAGGGCGTGATCTCGGACTGGGCCCCCGACGCGGACCGCAATCGCAGCATCCATGTCGACAGTCGCTTCATGATCTGGACCATGGACAAGATCGACGGCGCGGGCCGGTTGCTCAAGGAAATGGGAGTGCGGCCGGCGCCGCGCTCCTGAGCGGATAGAAAACGTTGGTAAATGACAGGGTTTTGCTGCAATGGATCCGGACTTAAGCGGATGGCGCTCTTTGAAGCGGCAGACTATGCCGTGGCTGCCTTACGCTAAACGCACCGCGTCGCCATTTCCAACAATGCCTCGTGGCCATCGAGGATGGCAAAGTCGCCTTCCGCTGGAAGGACTATCGGCACGGCAGTCGGCAGAAGGTCATGACCGTCGCGTCTGACGAGTTCATTCGCCGCTTCCTGCTACACGTCCTGCCCGGGGCTTCCATCGCATCCGCTATTACGGATTCCTCGGTAATCGCTATCGCGCGCAAAAACTCGCCTGCTGTCGCGACCGGTCCTGTCGCAAACTTGGAAATGGGGTAGTGACAGCCTGTCCGTCAGGCAGCGAGGATATCGAACTGCTCGGCGATCGACGGACTGGGATTGTAGGCATACCTCGCCTGTCGCTTGCGCTTCATGTGGATCATCTCGATGCCGGAGAGGATAACCACGGCGCTCGGCTGCGACTTGAAGCCGAGCATGGATCGAATGCGGCGCTTGATCGCCCCGTGATTGGTCTGGCTGCCGTCGATGACGATGCGCTCCGGTCGGCCATGGCGCGCCAGCGCCTTGCGGAGGAAGCGTTTGGCCACCACCAGGTCACGGTTTTCGCTGAAGAAGAACTCGACCGTGTCGCCGAGGCTGTCGATAGCACGATAGAGATACATCCATTGGCCGCAGACTCTGATGTACGTCTCGTCCATACGCCACTTGCTGCCGACGGTACGCTTGCGCCGGTTGAAGCGCTCCAGCAGCTGTGGCGAGAAGTGGGCGACCCAGCGATGCACGGTGGAGTGGTCGACCTTCAAGCCTCGTTCGGCCATCATCTCTTCCAGATCGCGCAGGCTCAGATTATAGGCCAGGTACCAGCGCACGCACAGCAGGATCACCGACTGGTCGAAATGGCGGCCCTTGAACAATCACGTGCTCCTCCACAGCTGAGGAGCGTTCCATGCCATGCTCCGCTTACCGAAAGGTTTGCGACAGAGCCAAGATACCAGCGAACGCACAGTAGGATCACGGATCGATCAAAATGGCGGCTTTTGAACATGACAAACTCCCGGAAAAAAGAGCAAGCGTCTTGCAGCAAATGACCTTTCCGAAAAGTTTGCGACAGAACCGAATGCACATGTGCCGCTGCGAAAACGGGACCGGACGATGCAAGGCTTCCGATCACCAGGAGCACTGCAACGCTTCTTTTCGATCTTCTCGGCTTTGCACAATCTCTTCGTCCCGCCCTGCTCAAAACGCCGTCGGCAACCCAATGGGTCAAGCCGCGGCTAATCGGCCGCGTGAAGCACTTCCGTGGAACGCTTGCGGCATACATCGTTGCTGGACTTCCGGGACGAAAGCTGAAGACCTAATGGGACTGACTGTCTACACTATGGGAATTGGTTTGATTGAACTCGGGTAAACGCGGTGACCGAAGAGGCTATGGCCGCTGCTTGGGCGGCCAGGAATGAGGACGCACAGATCCTTGGTGTGTTCGATCTCACCAACAAAACCGATGCGGCAATTGACTCCCGTCGGTTAGGTGAGGCCATCCGGTTTGTCGCCAATGCGCCGATCTTGGGCTACGATATCCGAGCCGCTATGGTCATATACGGCGAATGGGGAACGCCGAGCCTCAGGGCCAGAGACTGCGAGCTCCTATGGGCGAAATATGGGGAGGCCCTGCTACATTGAGCGCGCACAATGCAAGCCGCCTCGCGGTTGGCCACTAGATTACAGTTGCATTTTTGATTTTAGGTGAGCTCGTCGAGGAGACCGGTAATTTCTTCTGTGGTTGCCGCCTGTGATGCAAGAAGTTTTTGATCCTTATGGAGTGGTGATCGAGTGCGGTCTTCTGTAAGTGTCCGCTCCAAAAAGAGGTGAGTGATTTCAGCGGGTTATGATTCAGTCGGATTGCTGAGATTCAACGGAGATCACGATGCCCTGGACTGAAATCACCCGCCCGAACTATGAGCGGCGTTGTGCGCGCTATGCAAGCGACATGACGGATGCGGAATGGGCGCTGATTGCGCCACTGATGCCGCGGCCCAACGGCATCGGCCGGCCGCGCAAGACGGATTTGCGCGAAGTCGTGAATGCGCTTTTGTACATGGCCTCCTCGGGCGGCGCGTGGCGGCTGTTGCCGAAGGATTTTCCACCCTTCTCGACGGTGCAGAAATATTTCTGGCGTTGGCGCGACGAGGGCCTGCTGCGCACGATCAGCAACGAACTCGTGATGGCGGCGCGCGAGAAAGAGGGCAGGCAAGCGAGCCCGACGGCCGGCGTGATCGACAGCCAGTCGGTCAAAACCACCGAAAGCGGCGGAATAAGGGGATTTGATGCCGGCAAGAAGGTCATGGGCCGCAAGCGCCACATCGTTGTCGACACGCTCGGTCTGCTGGTCGGCCTCGTCGTCCACGCCGCCGATATCCAGGATCGCGATGGCGTCCCGGCGGCCCTGAAAGCCATCCTCAAACGCTGGCCGTGGCTGCGCCATATCTTCGCCGATGGTGGCTATGCCGGGCCGAAGCTGCGGTGGCGCGCTGCAAAAAGTCGGACAGTTCACGCTCGAGATCGTCAAGCGCACGGACAAGCCCAAAGGTTTCCAGATCCTGCCGCGCCGATGGGTAGTGAACCGCTGTACAATGTTGCCAAGTTTGCCTTTGAGTTGTCGGTGCGTTGGCTCGGCAGGTGCCGAAGACTGGCAAAAGACTTCGAACGCACCATGGCGTTGGTGCGCGGATATGAAATCGAACGCATTTCGATCATTAATGTAGTTGGTTATGCCTGCGTGACTTGACGCCGGATAGACTCCGGGCGTGCCCATGCCAGCATGCGGTTGAGAACGATGCAACCGATGGCAACCTCGGTCTGTTGAGCCGGAAGAGAGCGTGCTCGCAGGCGCCGTCCGATCAGCCCCTTGTATCGTCCGATGGCTGTTTCGCTCAGCGCCCGCTTGCCGTAGCCGGTGGCTGCCTGCCATTTCAGCCGACCGTCGCTTGCGATTGCGGCAATGTGCTTGTCCCTTTGACCAGGCGGTCCGGTATCACCGCTTTCCACCGCCGTGGAACGCGGTGGAATGACGATGTTCGCGGTTGCGCTGTGCTGCAGGATAGACCGATAGGTTGGCTTGCCGTCATAGGCTCCGTCGGCTGTGAACCGCTGCAACTGATGGGGCTGGCGCTCGCTGTCCCCGATCATACCACCCTGAGCCGTCGGGCGCGGACATGGCAATCGCCCAACAAACGGCATGATCGCCAGGTTCCGCCGGAGGGACCAGTGCATGTTCTTGTCGACAGCACCGGCCTGCAGGTCTACGGCGCGGGTCAGTGGCTGGAGGAGAAGCACGGCGCCAGATCCCGTCGCAGTTGGCGCAAGCTGCATCTGGCACTGGATGCCGACAGCGGCGAGATCATTGCCCATACCCTGACTGATCAGGACACTGGCGATGTCTCTCAAGTTGAGCCACTACTCGACCAGATTGGCGGTCCGATCGGACAGTTTACTGGTGACGGCGCCTATGACGGAAACCCGACTTACGACGCAGTCATCGATCATAGCGCTGCCGCCGCAATCGTCATTCCGCCTCGTGCCAACGCGGTCGAACGTAAGCGGTCAGCCGATAACGTCAGGCCTAAAGTTCCAAGGCATGAGCATTTCGATTTCGGATGCCGGCCAGCCTTGAGCGATGCGGGTCAAGGTCTGCGAGAGCCAGTCGAGCGGATCGACGCTGTTCATTTTGCAGGTTTGCAGCAAGGTGGCTACCGTCGCCCAGGTTCGTCCACCGCCGTGGCTGCCGGCGAATAGACTATTCTTTCGCGTGATCGTCTGGGGCCTGATTGCACGCTCGACGATATTGGAGTCGATTTCGATGCGACCGTCCATCAGAAAGCGTTCCAGCGCCTCCCGCCGGGTGAGCGCGTAGCGGATCGCCTCGGCGGTCTTGGATTTTCCGGAGACCTTGCCCAGTTCCGCTTCCCATAGATCGAAGAGGCTCGCGACAATGGCCACGGACTTTTCCTGACGCAGCGCGGCGCGGCTTCCGGCATCCTTGCCGCGAACCTCGTCCTCGACCTTCCACAATTCGGTCATGGCGATGATCGAATCCGTCGCGGCCTGCGAGACCCCGCTGATGTGCAGGTCGTAGAATTTGCGCCGCAGGTGAGCCCAGCACCCGGCGAGCCGGATTGTTTCATTGCTGCCGGCTTTGGCCCGTGCCTTGACCAGGTTGGTATAGGCCGAGTAGCCATCCACTTGCAGGATACCGCTGAATCCGGCGAGGTGGCGCGCCACGCAATCCGCACCTCTGCTGTCTTCAAAACGATAGGCAACCATTGGCGGACTGGTTCCGCCATAGGGTCGGTCATCCCGTGCGTAGGCCCACAACCAGGCTTTCGTGGTTTTCCCGGAACCAGGGGCAAGGGTGGGCAAGGTCGTCTCGTCGGCGAAGACCCTTTCGCCCTCCTTGATGCGCTCCAGTATGTAATCAGCAAGCATCTGCAGCTCGAAGCCCAGATGCCCCATCCATTGCGCCATCAACGACCGGCTGATCTCGACGCCGTCGCGCAGATAGATCGCCTCCTGCCGATAAAGCGGGAGGCCGTCGGCGTATTTGGAGACGGCGATATAGGCGAGCAGCCGCTCCGTCGGCAGGCCGCTTTCGATGATGTGCGCCGGCGCCAGAGCCTGGACCACGCCGTCACGGCCCCGGAAGGCGTATTTGGGACGGCGCGTGACGATGACCTGGAACTTCGGCGGCACGACGTCCAGCCGCTCGGATCGATCCTCGCCGATCAGAACCTTTTCAAGCCCCTCGCAGTCGGCCGGGATTTCCGGCTCGACGACCTCCTCGATGCGTTCGAGGTGGGCAGCAAAGCCCTTGCGCGGACGCGGGGCGCGCTTCGGCTTGTTCCCGACCGCGCGGTCGAGTTCGCTCCGGATTTCCGAAAGGCCGGTCTCGACCTCTTCGAAGGCAAAGGAGGCCTGCTCGTCGTCGATGGCCAGGCGTAGCCGCTCGGAACGCGTGCCATGTTGCGTGCGCTGTAAAACTTTCAGGATTGACGTGAGATTGGCGATCCGCTCGCTGGCGCTTTTCTCGACAGCTTTCAGCCGGGCGACCTCCGCCTCAGATGCTGCGATCCGAGCGTCGGCGACTGCGATCCGGGCCTCGCTTGCAGCCTGCTCGCGAGCCATGGAAAGGATCATCGCCTTCAGCGCATCAACGTCGTCGGGAAGGGCAAGACCCGGTAGAACCATGGCAAGCAACAGAGCACAAAAACAGCCGCTTTCCCAACCGTTCCAGCCGCATGATTCATCTTGCCGCAGGCCGGTTTCAGCCCGTCGATAACGGCCGCCTGACCCTGGCCGGACGAATCTTTTTCCAGTCCAGTCCGGCCAGAAGCGCCATCAACTGGGCGTGGTCGAGACGCATGCGCGCGGCCGATATCCCCGGCCAGCAGAAGCTGTGATCTTCCAGAGTCTTCGAATAAAGACAAACCCCGCTGCCGTCCCACCACACGATGCGAACCCGGTCCGCACGCTTCGAACGGAATACGTGAAGTGCCCCCGAGAATGGGTCCAGGCCGCCATCCCTGACCAGCGCCATCAAAGATGCCGCGCCCTTGCGGAAGTCGACCGGCTGGCACGACACGTAAACCACCACACCGGAAGCGATCATGCCTTACGAACCGCGCGGATGATCCTCGCCAGGCGATCGGGATCGACATCGCCGCCGGCGCGCACCACTGCGTCGCCAATGACGATTTCCACCGTGTCGCTGCCCACCGCTTCAAAGCGCGTGAACTTCGCCGGCTTGCTCGCTCCCTCCGTCAGTGGCGCAACCATGCCCGACGAAAGCGCCTTGCGGCGCCACGCATAGAGCTGCGAGGGGTCCAGCCCCTCGGAACGCGCAACCGCCGAGACATTGCCCCCTGGCGAGAACGCTTCGGCGACAAGCCGTGCCTTCTCTTCGTCCGACCGATGGCGCGGCTTGCGTCGGGACGGCACAGGCTCCGCCGTCAAAATCTCGAATGTTCGATGATGGCTCATACTGTCGCTCATAGGATTCTCCGCATGATTCATGCTGAAAATGAGCGATCAACCGCCTGCACGCTACGTGGGGATGCCTACGCGCTTACGGTCGAACCATTCGACGATAAGACCTGCCGGCCAAAGGGAGCAGCATATCGCCGCAATCGGCAGAGACGGCCGGATGAAATGGCAGGTCTCCAACGGTTATGGCAAACGCTCGCTGGTTGAGACCGCCATAGGGCGATACAAGTCCACCATCGGGCGGCGTTTGCGGGCACGGTCGCTTCCCGTTCAGCAGACCGAAGTCGCCATCGGCTGCGCCGTCCTCAACCGCATGCTTGCCTGCGCACGCCCGAAATCCGCCCGCCGCAAGGCGGCCACGGCATAGTCTGCCGCTTCAAAGATCGACATCCGCTCAAGTCCGGACCCATGCACCATGTGTAGACGCCCGTTTGGCAAGAGGAATCTTTAGTTGGCATTGCGCGTTGTCGGGTGCTGACATGTGTCCGGCCTGTGATGCGGCTTTCACACATGCCGCGGGCCCTTATGGTGTTCGCAGGTCAGGTCCAAATCAACGCCGCGTGCTCTTGAGACACTTTGGTGCACACTGGTTTTCCTGATCCCGTCTCACGACCGTTGCGCCATACTTCCGATGACCTCTCTCGCTGCGACGTCCCCTCGGTTACGTTGGCTTTAGACCGCAGCAACCGGAGCTCTGTATATTCCTCCCTTGGCCATGATAGCCCAGATCATTCGCGCCATCTTGTTGGCAAGCGCCACCCTCACCAGCATCGGTGGTTTATGCGCCAGCATCTTGGCCAGCCACGTGCCTGGTGTTGCACCCTTGCGGGCGGGCGCGCCACACAAGCTCGCTATTGGCCCCTATGATCAGGAGCCGCCGCAGAGATCGATCCCCCATCTTCGTCGTGGAGCCGAGACGCTGTTTGCCGCCTGTCGAATGTTGTCGCGGCACAAGCCCAAGCCATGCGGCGAAGTCCCGCCCACGTTTGAAGGTTTCAGGCGATGGCGCCAGAGCCACCAGTGCGGTGGCAATCAATGGGCCAATTCCGGGAACTGTCATCAACCGGCGTGCGGTCTCATCTTCACGAGCCCGGCGCACAATCTGTGCATCCAGCACGCGAATCTGATCATTCAGTTGGGACAAGCTTGCTGTCAGAAACCGCAGAGCAGTCCGCGCAGTTTCTGGAAGAGCCGTTTGCGGATCCTCAATCATCGCAATCAGTTTCGAAGCGAAGCTTAAACCCTGCGGCACGACTTCACCAAATTCCGCAAGGTGGCCGCGCAGCGCATTGATGGTCTGCGTGCGCTGCCGGATCAGCAGATCGCGGGTGCGCAACACCACTGCTGCGGCTTGTCTTTCTTCGCTCTTCACGGCAACAAAGCGCATCGTTGGTCGTTGCGCCGCCTCGCAGATCGCCTCAGCATCAGCCATGTCGTTCTTCTGCCGCTTCAAAAAGGGCTTCACGTAGGCCGGTGGGATCATACGGACTTCGTGTCCCAAATGCCCTATCTCACGCGCCCAGAAATGCGAGCTTCCGCAGGCTTCCATCGCAACCAGGCACCGTGGCAGGCCACCAAAGAATTTCAAAACCTGCCCGCGCCGCAATTGCTTGCGAAACACAACAGCACCTGTTTCGTCAGCCCCGTGGACCTGAAACACGTTCTTGGCTAAATCCAAACCGATCGTACGAACTTCGCTCATGATGCCCATCTCCAATGGTGGTTTAAACAACTCCACTTTGCCACACACTGCGGTCGTCGCGGGCGTCTACACCATCAACGCCCATGAGCTGGCGTTTGGCCGCCCCGTAGGAGCGCAGTTTGTCGGTGATCATACGCTTTGGCGGCAGACCCTGCTTCTTCAGAAGTCGCGTCAGCAGGCGCTTGGCGGCCTTGCTGTTGCGACGCGTCTGGACAATCTCGTCGAGCACATATCCGTCCTGATCAACCGCTCTCCACAACCAGCACTTCTGACCGTTGATGCGCACCGCGAGTCGAGTGGCCCGGGGGAATTTCACCCCCAGGCTCTCACAGATCCGGACGTGAGCGTCTCCACTCATCCGGCTCCTACCGTCCAGCCGTTGCCCGATACAGCAATCGCCAATGTGCAAACAGCGCTGGCTCCCGACGCCTTACGTCCTGGACCCAGTACCGCGCACGCCGACGATGGCGTCTCAGGCGTCTGATATTTCGACATGGCCCAGCGTGCCAGGCGCAGATCGAGGTGCATCAATGCTCGGGAAAGTGCCGATTTGTGGTAACGACCATAGTAGTTCATCCAACCACGAAGGATCGGATTGAACATCTTGGCCAGATCATTGATGCGCTTGTCGATACGGCGGTCAAGCTGCCAGTCCCGCATTGTCTGACGGATGGCTTTCGCGGCTCGGTTGCTGATACCCGGACTGAAATTGACGAAGGTCTTGCCCCATCGGTTCATTGCCAGTCTCGGTCGAAAGGTGTAGCCGAGAAAGTCGAACTTCTGATTGGGGCAATGCCCCCGCCGAACGTTATCCTTGCAATACACGATCTGTGTCTTGTTTGGATGTAACTTCAGTCCGCATTCAGCAAACCGTTGCTCAAGATCCGTTTGCAACTTTTGGGCCTGACGCTCGCTGCTGCAATGACAAACGGCATCATCGGCAAAGCGTTCAAACGGAATCTCAGGATGGTGTTTGGCCATCCACCGATCGAACGCATAGTGCAAAAAGAGGTTCGCCAGCAAGGGTGAGATAACTGACCCCTGCGGAGTTCCCCTCTCCCGAGGTTCCAAAGTGCCGTTCTCCAGTTGCACGGGAGCCGTCAGCCACCGTTCAATGTACAACAACACCCACGTGCAGTCGGTGTGCTTTCGCACCGCCCGTAGCAACAGGTCGTGTGGAATGGTGTCGAAGGAAACATCTCCAGACTGCCCATCACCAGGACCTTCCCGCCTCGGCAACGATCATGCGGGAGGGCCACGCCTTTGAAGGGCGGCCTCTGGCCGTAATCAGCCGCCTCAAACGCCGCGGCGAGCCAACGCTGCTTTTAGAATTGCCGGACGGCAGCCGGACCTACATTCCCGTCGCGTGGACGGATCTCGGGGGCCTGGGGGGTGATTCCACAGCCTCGCCGGCTAATCACTCCAGCATTGGGCGGCTTTCAGACCTTCTGCATCTGCGCTTTCTGACCGACGCTCTTCTTGAACGGCGCGGCGAGTCGCCGCCCGATGACAAGGAGGAGCGACATGCAACTGAAGCTGAGATTCGCCGAGGAAGACCGCAAGCGGCCTCCCGACCCACCCACCTGGGAGACGCTGGACGCCGAGGCGCGGGCGGAGGCGTTGCGCCGGCTCGCCCTCGTGATCGCGCGCATGCTGACAGTGAGGGAGGCCGGTCATGACTGAACACAGCAAAATCGCCGCCGGTCACCAGGCCCGGCTGGCTGTCGTCTACCTGCGCCAGTCGAGCGCCTCACAGGTGGAGAACAACCGTGAATCGACCGAGCGGCAATACGCGCTCTCCGGTCGGGCGCGCGAGCTGGGTTGGCCGGACGAGCGTGTCCTGGTCATCGACGAGGACCTTGGCCTGTCCGGCTCCGGCAGCGTCATGCGCGCCGGCTTTGCGCGGCTGACCAGCGAGGTGGCGCTGGCCCGGGTCGGCATCGTGCTTGGCCTGGAGGTTTCGCGGCTGGCGCGCAACAATGCCGACTGGCACCGGCTGATCGAGTTGGCCGGGCTGACCGATACGCTGATTGGCGATGCCGACGGGATCTACCACCCGGCTCTGTTCAACGATAGGCTTTTGCTCGGGTTGAAAGGCGCCATGAGCGAGGCCGAATTGCACGTCCTGCGCGCCCGCCTCAATGGCGGCATCCGCAACAAGGCAGCGCGCGGTGAATTGCGCCGCGGCCTACCGATCGGCTTCGTCTGGGGCGAGGCGGACGGCGAGATCCTGATCCATCCCGACGAGGCCGTCGCCCATGCCATCCGCACCGTCTTTGCCCGCTTTGCCGAGCTCGGCTCGGCGCGCCGCGTGTGGCTGTGGTTCCGCGAGCAAGCGATGAAGTTCCCGCTGTGGCTTAATGCACGCACCGAGCTGCGCTGGGGCGAGGCCAGCTACCACGCGGTTCACAGCGTGCTTGCCAATCCAGTCTATGCCGGCGCCTATGTCTATGGCAAGTATCGCCGAGAGACGGTGCTCGACGAAACCGGCGCGCGGTGCAAGCGGATACGCAAGCTGCCGATGGAAGACTGGCAAGTGCTGATCAAGGACCACCACCAGGGCTATATCGATTGGCCCACCTTCGAGGCCAATCGAGAGCGCATGGCGGCCAACACCCAACCCCGGACGCACGCCAAGGCGCAGGAACAGGCCGGTGGCGCCGCCAGAGAGGGTGGCGCCCTGCTGCAGGGCATTGCCCGCTGCGGCCACTGCGGGCGACGGCTGCACACCCATTATCGCGGCCGCACCGTGACGCCGGGCTACCATTGTCCCGGCAAGGTGGTCGTCGAGGGCAGAGGCGTCCATTGCCTCAATGTTGGCGGCGGGCAGATCGATGAAGCCGTGGTGGCGGCCTTCCTGGAGGCGCTGGAGCCGGTGCGCCTGACCGCCACGCTCGAAGCGGCCGAGCGGCTGGAGAACGATCGCGACGCAGCACTCAAGCAATGGCGGCTCGACGTGGAGCGCGCCGCCTTCGCCGTCAACCGCGCCGAGCGCCGCTATTGCGCCGTCGATCCCGACAATCGCCTGGTCGCCCGCAGGCTCGAGCAGGAGTGGGAGGAGGCGTTGCGCGCCCTGGAGGCGGCAAAGGCGGAACTGGCGCGGCGCGAGGAGCAGCGTCCGCGCGTCCTGTCGGCCACGGAGCGGGAAAAGCTGCTTGCCCTCGGGGCCGATCTGGCGAGCGTTTGGTACGCGCCCACCACCACGCCGCGTGACCGCAAGGAATTGCTGCGCACGCTCCTCGATGAGGTCACCCTCCATGTCGATCGCGACGAGGCAGCGGCGCTTCTCGTCCTGCGCTGGAAGGGCGACGCTACGAGTCGCCTCACCGTCGCCTTGCCGCGCTCGCGGCCGGCGACGGTTCGTACCGACGAGGACACGCTGGCGCTGCTGCGGCGGCTGGCACCGCATTATCCCGACGCGGTCATTGCCGGCGTCCTCAACCGCCAGGGCCGCCGAACGGCGTACGGCCACCGGTTTGACGCCAACCGCGTCGGCTATCTGCGTAAGCACTGGAAGATTCCCGCCTGCAAGGCCAAGCCACCAGCCGCCGACGGCGACATCGTCACCGTCCGTCAGGCCGCTGCCGCGCTCGGCGTGGCGCCATCGACGCTTCACCGCCATGTCAACGACGGCCTCATCCCGGGCGAACAGGTGACACCCGGTGCGCCATGGCGCATTCGCCTGACCGCCGAACTCAAGGCCCGCTTCCTGGCCACGCCTGGCGAAGGCTTTGAGCCCATCCGCGACGCCATGGAGAACCTCGGCCTGTCGCGCCAGGTCGTGTTGCAGCGAGTAAAACGCGGCGAACTCGAAGCCGTCCATGTCGTGCGTGGACAGAGAAAAGGCCTATGGATCAAGACGATAGACCAAAATCCCAGCCTCTTCGAACAGATACCGTGAACCAGGGGGTATTATGACAATGGATCCAAGAAGGCCTGAATGTCGAGATCGAGAACCCAGTCATGGCGCCAGCATCTCTGCCTTGCCATACCCACGGCCTCGAGTGCCGACTTGCCGGGCCTATACCCATAGGAATCGGGATGGAAATGTCTTTCCAGTTCCGGTTCCAGGTATGCCTTCACCACCCCTTGCGCAATCCGGTCTGAGACCGTGGGAATGCCCAACGGCCTTGTACCACCTTGCCGCTTTTTGATCGCGACCCGTTTGACTGGCGGCGGAAAGTAGCTGCCAGATGACAATCGGTTCCAGAGCTTGAACAGGTTGTTCTTCACATCCCGCTCAAAATCTTCGATCGACTGATCATCGACCCCGGCTGCACCCCGGTTCGCCTTTACCCGTTGATAAGCCTCCCAAACAGCCCGTTTAGGAATATCGAACGGCTTTGCTTTACCCAAAGGCTCCTCCCGCATGACGGTTGACCTTTCGATAAAGCTGGACAGTGTTGCGCCTTCGCTCCAACGCCATTACAGCACCTTCTTCACTACTACACGCAACTCCGTCCCTGTGCCCCGCATCGGTACTCGGCTCCTCATGGTGCTTCCACTTGGATGTCTCCCTTCGCATCGGGGCGACAGGTTCCCACGTTCCACACAAGAGCCTGAAGCAAGGTCACGCCGCCTTCATGCCGGACGCCATCTGGGCAGTAGACAGGTATCTCCCAGACTTCTCCCGGGTTAACGAAGCCCACCCGGTTTTGACGCCATCTATGCACTTTTCGACACGTCGTCAGCGGTTCGCTCACGCTCGTCTCCTTGCATCTTACCTGACCGGATCAAGTCCGGCCTTTTCCTCAACGCTCACCACCATCGCTCTTTACGACAGCAGCTTGAGGTGGTTTGAAACCCGCTCCTGCAAGCCG
The DNA here is from genome assembly GCA_014189435.1 of Mesorhizobium loti. Taxonomy (NCBI): domain Bacteria; kingdom Pseudomonadati; phylum Pseudomonadota; class Alphaproteobacteria; order Hyphomicrobiales; family Phyllobacteriaceae; genus Mesorhizobium; species Mesorhizobium loti. Next base: position 11,546 of record CP050294.1, on the reverse strand, counting down.
GCTTCGAGGGGCCAGCCCTCATCTCCTGTGCAGCATGGCTGCTTGGGAAGTGCCTAAATCATAGCTCCTCCTTCGCGCCTTCGTGGCGCACCTTCATCCAGATGCCAGACATCATCTTTCGTCGGCGACTTGCGGCGTATGCGGCGCGCATAATCAGGGCCGTGCTTTCGGCACCATCGGCGGATGGTCTCGTAGGAAACGACGATCCCGCGATCGAGCAGCATTTCCTCGACATCGCGCAGGCTCAGATTGAAGCGGAAGTAGAGCCAGACAGCACGGGCCACGATTTCGATCGATAGCGGTGGTTCTTGTAGGTCGGTGCACTCACGGTCATGGGCGCGCTGCTACCTCAATTTCCTTACCGCTCAATCAATGTGACAGCACCAAGCACTTGGCTACTTTTGCTGGCATAAATCAAGAACGGGCACGCGACTATCGCCCCGTGCCTGATTTTTTAATTTGAAGCTTCCTCAGGCCGCCTCGCTGATTCGCGTTAACGCAAGCTTGAGGCTGGCATTTTGTCTCTCCAGTTCGCCGAGACGCTCGCGTTCGGCGGCGACCACATCGGGATTCGCATTGGCAACGAACTTTTCGTTCGAAAGCTTGCCGGCGATACGAGCGGTCTCCTGCTCGGTTTTTGCAATCGCCTTCTCGAGACGGGCCTTTTCGGCAGACAGGTCGATAAGGCTACCAAGCGGGAGGCAGATCGTCGCCTCGTTGAGCACGATCTGCGCCGCGCCCTTCGGCGCTGCATCGGCGAGCGAGATGTCGCCGACGCGCGCCAGCCGCTTGATCGCCGAGTCCTCGCGAATGAGCCGTTCGCGTGTCACGTTGTTGGCGCCGACCACGACGAGCGGCGCGATTGCCGCCGGCGGCACGTTCATCTCGGAGCGTACCGAGCGGATGCCGGAGACGAGATCGACGAGCCAGTTGATGTCGGCGGCAGCCTCTGCGTCCTCGAAGTCCGGCGACGGCCACGCGGCATGACACAGCAGCGAGGCGCGTTCCTGGCCCTCGCCTGCGGTCTGCGCCCACAGTTCCTCGGTCATGAACGGCATCATCGGATGCAGCAGCTTGTAGATCTCGTCCAGCACGAAGGCGACGCAGGCACGGCTCTCTGCCTTGGCCGCCTCGTCGGTGCCCATGAACACCGGCTTCAGCAGCTCCAGGTACCAGTCGCAGAACAGGTTCCAGACGAAGCGGTAGGCGGCCCCCGCCGCCTCGTTGAAGCGGTAGGACGTTATCCCATCGGTAATGTCACGCGCGGCCCGCGTCAGTTCGGTGAGGATCCAGCGGTTGACCGCAAGCTTGGCGTCGTTCAGCCAGAAATCGTCATTGCGGGCGACTTCGTTCATCTCGGCGAAGCGTGTCGCGTTCCACAGCTTGGTGCCGAAATTGCGATAACCGGCGATGCGCGCCGGATCGAGCTTCACGTCGCGGCCTTGCGCCGCCATCACCGTCAGCGTGAAGCGCAGCGCATCGGCGCCGTACTCGTCGATGAGATCGAGCGGGTCGATGACGTTGCCTTTCGACTTCGACATCTTCTGCCCATTCTTGTCGCGCACCAGGGCGTGAATATAGATCGTGTTGAAAGGCTCGATCGGTCTGCCATTCTCGTCCTTCATGAAATGCAGACCCATCTGCATCATGCGAACGACCCAGAAGGGAATGATATCGAAGCCGGTAACGAGCACGTTGGTCGGATAGTAGCGCGCGAGTTCCGGCGTTTGATCCGGCCAGCCGAGCGTCGAGAACGGCCAGAGCGCCGACGAGAACCATGTGTCGAGCACGTCTTCGTCACGCGTCAGGATCTCGCCCGGTTTGAAATTCTCGAGCCTATCCTCGACCCAGGTCTTCCACGGCCCTGCGAGCGCCAGATAATATTCGATCGCGGCACTCAACGCGTCTTCCTCGGATTTCTCGACGAAGACGTGGCCATCCGGTCCATACCATGCCGGGATCTGGTGACCCCACCAAAGCTGGCGGGAAATACACCACGGCTCTATGTTCTCCAGCCAGTTGAAATAGGTGTTCTCCCAGTTGCGGGGTACGAACCTGGTTCTTCCTTCGCGCACCGATTCCAGGGCAGGCTGTCCCAAAGTCTTATTGTCGACGAACCACTGTTCCGTCAGCCTGGGCTCAATCGGCACGCCGCCTCGATCGCCATGCGGGACCGTGTGCTTATGCGGCTCGACCTTGTCGAGCAGGCCCGCCTCTTCGAAGATGCGGGCGATGATCTTGCGAGCCTCGAAACGGTCCTTGCCTTCCAGTTCATCCCAGGCGCCATGCAGGGCGGCGGGACGATCGAGACCTTCGAGGAAATCCTCATTGTCCTTGATGGCGATGCGCGCATCCGGCGTGAGGACGTTGACGACGCGCAGGCCGCGACGCTTGCCGACCTCGAAGTCGTTGAAATCATGCGCCGGCGTCATCTTCACTGCGCCCGTTCCAGCCGTCGGATCCGGATATTCATCGGCGACGATCGGGATGCGGCGGCCGACGATCGGCAGGATCACATGCTTGCCGACGATGGACTTATAGCGCTCGTCATCCGGATTTACCGCAACGCCGGTATCGCCGAGCATGGTCTCAGGACGGGTGGTCGCGACGACGAGATAGTCGCGCATCTCCCACTCGGTGGGCTTACCGTTTTCGTCGAAAGCAACCGGGTGCTGATAGGTGACGCCCGGCTCCAGCGGATAGCGCAGATACCACAGGTTCCCGTGAACCTCGTGCTGTTCGACTTCGATATCCGAAATCGCGGTCAACATCTTCGGATCCCAGTTGACCAGTCGTTTGTCGCGATAGATCAGGCCTTCCCTGTAAAGCGTGACGAAGACTTCCAGGACGGCCTTCGACAGGCCCTCGTCCATGGTGAAGCGCTCGCGCGACCAGTCGCAGGAGGCGCCGAGACGCTTGAGCTGCTTGAAAATTACGCCGCCCGATTCCGCCTTCCACTCCCAGACCTTCTCGATGAAGGCTTTGCGGCCCATGCTATGGCGATCCGGCTGCTGCCTCTCGGCCAGCCGACGCTCAACCACCATTTGCGTGGCGATGCCGGCATGATCCATGCCGGGCTGCCAGAGCACATCCTTGCCGCGCATGCGCTCGAACCGCACCATGATGTCCTGAAGCGTGTTGTTCAGCGCATGTCCCATGTGCAACGAACCGGTAACGTTCGGCGGGGGGATCACAATGGTGAAGGTTTCCGCGCCCGGCTTGGCGTTCACACCGGCGCGAAAAGCGTCGGCCTCATCCCATTTTTGGGCGATCTTCGGTTCGACCGTGGCGGAATCATAGGTTTTGTCGAGCATTTTTGGGCTAATTTTCTTCTCTGGTGATTTTTAGAGACATCAACTGTGGGCACGGGTTCTTGGTACGCGATTAGGCTATGTTGACCAAGTGGATTGAACGAAGCCGCGGGCGGGGAGTGAAACACGAGGTCGCGTAAGACGCATCCTTTCTGAAAAGATCGTGGGTGTTGCATCCACCTCTCAGAAAGAAGATCGCGCAGTGGCCGGGGCAGCGCGGCCGTCACGTCGTGCTGAGCGCATGCGGCGTGCAGTTCGACGGCGAAGGCTGCCCTATTGGGGATCGCGTACGATCTACACGCTGCTTCTGAACCTGCCCCTTTCGTTGCCCTTGAGGGTTCTGGACATAGTCAGGCCGTAGCACCGATTGGACGTCTCCTGGCTTTGTCACCCCGATGATGTCGACCTCGGCGAACCCAAGCAGAGAAGCCTTTTAGGTCATTGCCTGACTGCAGTTCAGTACAGCGCAGCGGAGATTCTCCAAAGCCATGTCCATCGCTTTACATCGCATTTCAATAGAAACATAGCCTTTCCAGCCTGCCCGCCTGAGCATTTCGAACCGGTCTCGCACTTCCTGTTTGTCGCTTCCAACGGGCGCTAGGTACGGCTCGCTCATGTGGATGTGGGAGATACGGCTTCGCGAATGGGAAAGCATTTCCTCGACCTCCATGAGCGTATTTGACAACCGCGTCGCGCCGATGTCGAAGTTCAGAGTGATCGCGGAATTTCCAACGAAGTTGATGAAATTCAGCGCTTCTTCAATATTATTTAGGAAGTTCGTTCCATATCCAGGCGGTAGCGGCTCGAGAGCAATCCAGCAACCGCGCTCCTTTGCATAGTCTCCCAACAAAGAAAAGACCTCTGCGGCTAATGTCCATGCCTCGCAGTGCTCAAGGGCAGGCGGTATAGACCGGTTCTTGGGTGACCCGAGCACCAAGTTGGAAATGCCCATTCTCTCCGCAAGCCGGATTGCGTCGAATATGGCTTTCATAAATTGCTCCCGTGCAGGCGGCGATCCAAATAACTGCGCATCCGTCGCTCCAAATAGCAGCGATTGCATAGATATCGGCGCCAATCCGTATTCGTGCATCCGCTCCACCTCGGCAGCCAATGTGTCATTATCCGGAATGCGGGGATTTTGGCACTGTGGAAATAGAACACCGGGGGCGATCTCTAACCCGCCAATATTTGCCTCCGCGAGGATACGGTAGGCATCTAGAGTTAGCATTGCGGTCCAAGCGATATTAGAGACTGCGAGCTTCACTTAACCGTCCTCTCTCGGCGAAAAACTTCCTGAGGGCTTTAAGTGTTTGATCAGCTGAATAGATATACGATCCGCCCACGCCCCATGCCGCTCCATGACGGGTCCTCATGTCTTCGACATGTATGCGCGGAAGGGGGTTGTCAAACTGGCGTCCCGTTAACGCGAGGTGAATGCCTGTGGCCTCCATCGGTTCGGAGGTTAAATGCATGACTGGTATACCCTCAGCCAGCACGCGCTCGATGTCGGCAGACAGCGAATTGAGGTCGTAGTACTGGAAAACGCTGCCGCTGTTGGTAAAATGAATTGCAGTAAGACGCGATTGCTGCAGCACGTCGACGAGCCGCTGGCAGTCTCCCGCGTCAGCGTTCGCTCGACGGAAACGGTATATTTCAAGACCCTCGTCGTAAATGAAATAGTGATCAAGAAGGGTTGAGATCGGCTTCGATTGGTGCTCCCACAAGGCAGTGAAGGCACTTCTCTTCAGAAATGAAGGAATTGGATTAAGAATGTCGAATAGAAAGTTCTTTTTCAGCCCGCGGCCGAACAGAGCGGGAAGACGAACGATATGAATATTACCCGGACCTGCTGAAAGTGCCTCCTCTAGGAAGCGCCTGTTCTGACCATACGGCGACTCTGACCCGTATCGAGCGGTACGTTCGTCGTATCCTGCAGCGGGATTCGTTAAAACGGCTATGGTTGAAACGAGGACAAGATCGCGAAAGCTGCAACTCCTAAGGTGGCCAATGAGACCCGCGATATTTGACCGATCGGCATCTGGCCAATTATTGGCCAGCCACATCTCCGCCGGTGCACCACAACAGACGATCAGCTCGAATGCCTCGCCCCGAATTTCCGCTATGTTCCTGGAGTTATACAGTCTGTCAAACTCCATTGTAGACTGGAGATTTTGACCCACGAAGCCGGTACAACCTATCAGCGCTCGCATGGGGACCCTCAGTGCTTCCCAGCGATAAGCCCAACGACTGTGTTCGCCGCATCAACGCAGTTGACAATCTTGCCAGAAAACACCCGCAGCACATTGTCGGCAACTTTGTCCACAGCCGTCGGCCGCGCATCGTCCGAGTCTCGATGCGGAAGTACGGTACGAATAGTGTACATGGACCCAACATGTTCTGCTTCGGCCAAGCCGGGAATGTAGGGGGTTCCAGAACTGATAAAGCGCGCAAAATTTGTCACGTCTGGGGTGGACACGACACCACGGTTCAGTAGCGGCTCCAGTAACGGAGGAACCGCTGCGGCATAGCCTATGTTTGAGTGATGTATGCCATGGGTCACGTTTCCCAATACGTGCAAGCCCGTGTTGGCGAACGGGTCCAGGCACATGAAGGGCCCGTCCAATACCACGATGCTCTGACGGGCGAACATCGCTGGTAATCGCACAACGGGTTTCTCACATATTTCGTACTGATAGAGGCACGTTGGAACATCAAAGTGTACGCACAATTCATTATTCTTTGCATAGGCAGCAACAACCACGATGTCGTAGTCGTTGCGAATATCGTGATCGACGGCACTGCCAAGTGCCAGCTGCACCCCGGCGGTTCGTAGTTTTCGATAGATGAGATCCCGCAGAAGTACTGGGTCATAACGCGCCTCCCAAGCCAGATACACGGCCGCTATGTTAGACATATTTAGGAGGGGATTGTCCCTGTTGCGTTTATACGACAGGCCAACGACTTGGCAAAATGCCTCATATTGCTGATCCGTGGTCAAACTGTTTTCTTTTGCAATTGCATAATAGTGGCAGTCGCGCTCAACGAGTGCAGCAGCATACTCGCGGACAAACGACGAATACGCCCGTGCCGCCGCTTTCGCAGTTTCGACGCTTCGTGGATAGTGGTAGCCTTTGTGCAATCTGTATTGATTGATTGCCGACGCCGCTTCCAACAAATTATGCCTCGATTCAATGAGAACAACGTTATGCCCATTGCGTGCAGCGTAGAGTGCAACGGTTGAGCCAAAAATCCCACCGCCGACGACTGCGACCCTTGCCATTTTTCTTGCTCGCTTCGCTTACGGCGCCAACGCGACGCTTCGAGTCCCTGTCAAACAGTGCAAATCGCGATCGCGGATGAATTGCCTTGCGCGGATCAAATCCGACTTCGCAATGTGTGTGAGACAGTCAAGCAGCGTTGGTTTTTTTGCCATAACAGCCTCCGCAATGTCGCCCTCATTGACATCTGGATAGTACTTATCGAACAGCGGCCGACAGATTTCGACTGTCACTCGAACCATCTCCGACTCGGAGATCGGCTGCTGGGAAAGCCGGTGTGGATCTGTGTACGTGCGATACAAATAATATGGACCAGAGAAATACACGATCTTGTTCGCCTGATCATTGCCAATCCTGTATGACAGCAATGACGCACCGAACGACCAATCGGTCCACTTTACCACTTTTGGGTCGAAACCGCCGAACGCGACAGCATCATTTCGACGAAAAACGATCGATGATGAAACATGATGCTTTGCTGCCACTAGTGCCTCTGTCAGCGGATAGGCTGAACTCGTGAAGCCACCACAGTCCCCGATCATGAGGGTTGCACAATGCGCAAATGCAAGGCTGGAATTGGACTTCAGCGCATTCACAGCACGGTCCAGATACGACCCTTTCTTCAGCACCTCCGCATTCGTATTAATGCAATCGTCCCCGTCGACAAACATCACGTAGGCATAGCGAGCGGAGAACAAACCTGTATTGCGTGCCGTCGGGAGGCCCATATTCCGGTCGTGATGGATCACGCGCACGAATTCATGCTTCTCGTATCCGCTTAGAATTCTTAGGGTCGTTGGATCGTCGCTTCCGTCGTTGACAATGATCACCTCGTACGGAATTCGATATGGCTGATGAAGAATTGATGAAACACACTCGGCCAGATAAGCGCCACTATTGTAACACGCCACCGCAATTGAGATTCCGTTGTCGGAACTTGTAACAAGCATGCCAACTCCAATCTTTTTTATACGGTCCGTTGCGGTCGCAGGTGTGCTAACGGAAGAATTGACCCATCTGGAGATGACGCCATAGGCGCTACGCATCGAATAGCCCTCACACGTCCCAAGTGAGGCTATCGGTATGCGGCAAACTGCATGACTTTGTCCTCGGGGACGATCGCATCCGAAATATATGTCGTGGGGGGCCAATCCGGCTCGGCGAAATTAAAGTCAATCACGGTCTGCTCGCTGTTGTTGTGTATCACTCGCGCAAGGGCGTCCATTACTGCTGCTGTGGCCAAATGGGAGTCAAGCTCGCTATGGGTCTTGTTTCCTTCGACCCAGTCTTGAAAGAGCGCGGATTCAGCTGCGTACGAGAATGAGTTCCCATAAGGAGCGGTGACGCGTTCTTCGGTTAGGAAATCCTGTGTGCCAGTTACCAGTGCATTGGAACGGGAAGTGATGACACCGATATTTTTTCCCCTGAGATCCGATTGGTCCTTCCTGGAGGAGATTGGTATTTTGACAACATGCCCATTCATCGAGAAAAGTGTTCCGAGCCGGACGTCAACATCGGTACAATGCAATCTCCCATTGATATTGTACGGGATATGAGGGAAGTCTCCCCAAGATCGCATGCTTGGTGTTGTCTGCTCTAGTGCGATGGTGCCCAGGCAGAGCACGGTGTTGCATTGCCGGAAAGTCAACGCGAAAGTCGCCACTACGTCTGTCTCGCCATATCGGAAGGCCGGATTGAATTCCGCCATATGTCCAGAATATCCGTGCAATGGTTCCATGAGCCTGGTAGGCACTCGTTTTCCCTGATCCTCTGGAAAAGCGGAATATCCAGAAATGCGCAAAACGAGCTCATCGTGCGGGTATATGCGTCGATTCATCTGTAAGAGACGAGTTACGAGATCCACGTAATGGTAGGCTCCATGCATGAGCATGCCATAACCATATTTATAAGGATGATCTTCTCGCAAAGCGTACTCGTAGGGCAAATTCCAGACACCTGACGCGGTTTTGAAATTGATCGAAGTGATGGGAGCGTTTAGTTTCTCCATCATTATCCCAAGTTGCGAACGAAATCTCTTTTCATAAACGTCGTGGTGGCGGTCCAAAACAATAAGACTGTGGTGCCCAGTTCCGCCTTCACCGTATGCAATTAGATCCTTTGTGCGTTGGTAGATAGAGCTGCCATCGAAGACCCCGTCACACATGGGTATCAAAAGCGGTTTCGTTGTTAGCGTATCGTAGCTCGCTAATATGCAATGACGTAAATAACTTTCATGGGCCTGGGGCTCCGTTGCAATAACGACTTTCAGCGTACCGGCGCTTTCGTTGTTTCGTTCTTCGAGAAACGGAGCAGCCCAGCCGATGCCGGCCCCAGGGTCATCCCGCACGGCGCCGTCGGGAACAAATACCGTATGCGTTGGCTGGGCGGGCAGGCCGGCCAACCTTTGAAGAACGGTTTCCCGTTGCGACTCCAGATCGACGACGGAATACCCAATGATCATCCCTGAATTTATCGCAGCGTGAATGCACCGAGAATACTTGTACCCAGAGACGGGACCGAATCCGACAATTACTAAATGGTTCGACATCACGCACCTTTAAGCTTGTAATGACAAGACCTTCATCAAGTTAAGCGCTAGTGTTAATCCGTCGGTTCGGTATTGAGAGGACGCCAATACACAAGGACGGGTACTTGCTCGCCTCTTGCGTTCCGGTGGGATGTCGTGAAGCGCTGTGAGCTTGTTCACACATAAGAAAGCGCCGGCGGACATCCGACGCACTGCAAAAAGGGATGGCCGTCAAGCCCCTGCGATTTTTGCTCGCGCTGACCGTCACGTGGGCGATCGTTTCCGCAGCGCGACGCATCGCGGCCCGGAATCGCACGGACTTCCGCATCAGAATATCTCTCCACCATGTTGTCCTCACCGCCGCTGACTCTATCCGGCGACCAAGCCTGTCTTGCTGCCGCACGAGGGGCTTCGACTCGAACCGCTCTGCAGGCCAATCGGAAATCTGCCATTGCCGCCCGCCGTGAACAGAATAGTCGAAGCAAAATGCGTGCCGAATTTGCATGCCGTATACGCTGCACCACTTCTCCGCACCGGCGGCCCGGTCCTCGTCTCTTTTGGTCGGGCTTCCGACATTCTTGCTCAGCATCCGACACAGGAAAGTTTGCTTACCCTGCAGAGCGCTTTTAGCTATGCGTAGGGCGGGCACCGTAACGTTAACCGGGCATCGATCAAAATGTGGGATCTGGCGGCATGACCAGATTTCCCGTGATCCTCTTTATCGTCGCCACCGATTTCCGGCGCAGGTGATTGCCCATGCCGTTTGGCTCTATTTCCGGTTTCCGCTCAGCCTGCGGATGGTCGAGGATATGCTGGCAGCTCGTGGCGTCATCGTCTCTCACCAGACCGTGCGACTTTGGGCTGAGAAATTTGGCAGACACTTTGCCAATGATATCCGGAAGCGATCGGCCGGCAAGCTCGGCGACAAATGGCATTCTCGATGAGGTTGTCATCACCATCGGTGGAAAGAAACACTGGCTTTGGCGCGCCGTTGATCAGGACGGGTTTGTTCTCGACGTGTTGGTGCAAAGCCGTCGCAATGCCAAGGGGTGCTGTCACATTGATTTTGGCTTAACGGTTTGACGATAAGTCAGGTTGGCATGGTCGAAGCATGCGCCACCTACAAGAACCATCGCTTCCCGATCGAAATCGTTGCTCATGCCGTCTGGCTTTATTACCGGTTCGGGCTGAGCCTGCGCGATGTTGAAGAAATGCTGCTGGAGCGGGGGATCGTCGTCTCCTACGAGACCATCCGCCGCTGGGGAAAGAAGCACAGTCCCGATTATGCACGTCGCCTGCGCCGCAAGGCGCCATCGAAAGACGATGTCTGGCATCTTGATGAGGTAGCCGTGCGCATCAACGGCAGGCGGTGCTGGCTGTGGCGCGCCGTCGACCAGGACGGCTATGTGCTGGATGAGATCGTGCAGACCCGCCGCAATACCAAGGCGGCCAGGCGTCTGCTCATTCGTCTGCTGAAGAAGCAAGGCCTGTCGCCGAAGCGTATCGTCACCGATAAGCTGCGCTCCTATTCAGCGGCAAGACGTCAGGTCATGCCCGATATCGAGCACCGGTCGCACAAGGGCCTCAACAACCGGGCGGAGAACTCTCACCTGCCGTTTCGAAAGCGGGAGCGAATTCGGCAAGGCTTCCGCAGCATTGGCTCCCTTCAGCATTTCGTCTCCGTCTTCTCCGCCATACGCAATCTCTTTGTCCCCTCCCGCTCAAACAGGTCCGCCACGCAGATCCGAACTCACCGCCTCAATGCCATGGCAGAATGGAAGGCCGAGGCGTTGCAGATTGCCTGAAAACAGCTGTGGGCTTCCGCGCGTCCACGCTTCAAACAATGTGACAGCGCCGGCGTCCGCAATGGAAGTTAGGGGCTGATGCATCTGGCGCGGTTGTTTTGCGCAAACAGCTTCGCCGGAACAAACTCCTTGAATTTTTCGCCGGGCAATCGCCATGTATTGTCGCTATGGAAGCGTGTGGTGGTGCGCATTATTGGGCGCGTGAGATCGGCAAACTGGGCCACAACGTGCGCCTGATTGCGCCGCAATACGTGAAGCCCTTTGTGAAGATATGGTCAGGTGAGCATATCTTCACAAAGGGCTTGACGTAGGAGGCCGGCATTAGCCGAACCTCGTGACCCAGCGCCATGAGGACCCGAGCCCAGTGGTGTCCGGTCGCGCACGCCTCGATTCCGATCAGGCACGGCGGCAATGCCTTGAAGAAGCCAGCTACATCGTCACGACGCAGCTTTCGGCGGACGACTACTGCGCCCAACGCGCCTACACCGTGAATCTGAAAGACGTGCTTGGCGATATCCAGACCAATTGTGGTAATCTTCTCCATGGACGGCTCTCCCTCATGTGATTTTCGACAGCCACACTTTGGCACATTGCGATGCCGGGAGCGGAGGCCGTCCACCACATC